>JAZSHO010000011.1:0-41387 GCA_045533345.1 Faecousia sp.
CCGGCTGTGTCCACACCGCTCCCGGCTTCGGTGCCGACGACTATCAGACCTGCATGCGCTACGGTATGGAGCTGGTGGTTCCCGTGGATGACTACGGCCGCCACACCGATTATGCCGGCAAGTATGCCGGTCTCAAGACCGAAGAGAGTAATCCCGTCATTCTGGCAGACATGAAGGAGAATGGTTCTCTGTTCGCTGCCGAAGATGTGGTTCACTCCTACCCCCACCATGACCGCTGCAAGAAGCTCGTTATCTTCCGTGCTACTCCCCAGTGGTTCTGCTGTGTGGAATCCTTCAAGGATGCCGCCATCGAGGCCATCGAGGATGTGAAGTGGTTCCCCGCCTGGGGCGAGGATCGTATGATCAGCATGATCCGGGAACGTGCCGACTGGTGTATCTCCCGTCAGCGACGCTGGGGTCTGCCCATCCCCGTGTTCTACTGCGAGGACTGCGGCAAGCCTGTTTCCACCACCGAATCCATCGCCAAGATCTCTGCCCTGTTTGATGAGCACGGCTCCAACGTCTGGTTCGAAAAGGAAGCCATGGAGCTGGTTCCCGATGGCTTCACCTGTCCCCACTGCGGCGGCAAGATGTTCACCAAGGAAACCGATACCCTGGACTGCTGGTTTGACTCCGGCTCCACCCACTTTGCCTCTCTGATGCACCGGACTCCCGAGCTGTGGCCCGCTGATGTGTATCTGGAAGGCGCTGACCAGTACCGTGGTTGGTTCCAGTCCTCCCTGCTGACCTCCGTCGGCGCACTGGACCAGGGAGCTCCCTTCAAGCAGGTTCTGACCCACGGCTGGGTCGTGGACGGCCAGGGCCGCGCGATGCACAAGTCCATGGGCAACGGTGTGGATCCCGCCGATCTGATCAAGGACTTCGGCGCTGACATCGTCCGTCTGTGGGCAGCATCTTCTGACTACCATGCCGATGTCCGCTGCTCTAAGGAGATCTTCAAGCAGATCGCCCAGAACTATCTGAAGTTCCGTAACACCGCCCGTTACTGCCTGGGTAACCTGGCTGATTTTGACCCCAACACTGACATGGTTCCCGCTGAGCAGCTGGAAGAGCTGGACAAGTGGGCGCTGACCAAGCTGGACGCCCTTGTAAAGGCTGTCCGGAAGGCTTACGACGGCTACGAGTTCCATGTGGTTACCCACATCATGAACGACTTCTGTGTCGTGGAGCTCTCCTCTTTCTATCTGGACATCATCAAGGATCGCCTGTACTGTGAAGAGGCTGCCGGCAACCGCCGCCGCTCCGCACAGACCGCTCTGTATTTGATCGTGGATGCCATGGCAAAGCTGTTTGCTCCCATCCTGGCTTTCACCTGTGATGAGATCTGGCAGTCCATGCCTCACCTGGATTCCGATGACAAGCGCAATGTACTGCTGAACCAGATGCCCGAGGGCTTCGAGGCTTACGCACTGAGCGAAGAAGCCATGCAGAACTGGGCCGTTGTCATGAAGCTGCGCCAGGATGTGAACGGTGTTCTGGAAAAGGCCCGTAAGGAAGGCCGTATCGGTAAGGCTCTGGAGGCCCATGTGACTCTGGCCACCGAGGATGCCGCACTGAAGGCTGCTTGTGAAGGTATGAATCTGGCTGAAATCTGCATTGTGTCCGCTGTGGACTGGGCTCCTGCCGAAGAGGGTGCGGAGGTTGGCAACGGTGTCAACTATCCTGCTCTGACCATCGGTGTCAGCGAAGCCAAGGGTGCCAAGTGTCCCCGCTGCTGGATGCACAGCGAAAGCGCCAATGAAGAAGGCCTGTGCCAGCGCTGCGCTGCCGTCATCAGCAAGCTGGAAATCGAAATCTAACCAAATCCCCAATCCCCGCAGCCTGTGCTGCGGGGATTTTGCGTATTTTGACGAACGAATTCCAAATATTGGATTGACAGTCAACCCAATTTGGTCTAAAATAGATACAGAGGAACTATCCTTTCTAAGGATAGCATTGTTTCCAATGAAGGAGGAACATATTATGAAAAAGAACCGTATTCTTGCGCTGCTTCTGGCTCTGGTCATGCTGGTTTCCTTGATTCCCATGAACGCCCTGGCTATGACCGTCACCATCGTCGGCGCTGTCTACGAAAAGGATGATGCCAAGCTGGGCGACACTCCCCTGGACTGGGGCATCATGGACTCCCAGGAAGATGACGAAAAGGTTACCGTCAGCACCAAGGACTACGAAGATGTCATCATGAACATGGTTACCGGCGAGTTGTATGAAATCGTTGGTCTTCATGTTCTGAACAACAAGGTTATGGAGAAGCTGGATAAGACCTCCATCAACAACAGCAATACTTCCGCTTCCCTCACCGCTGCTCCCAAGCCCGAAGATTTCAAGACCACTGAGGAATATGAAGCTGCCTACGCCAAGTGGCTGGAGGAGAACGCTGACTATGTCCTTGTTACTTACGGTCCCCACACCCACGAGCTCACCGACTGGATTGCTGATGCTACCAACCATTGGAAGAACTGCAAGCAGTGCAAGCAGAAGTTCCTGAAAATCGACTGGCACCACGATTACGACAAGGACGACAAGTGCGACGAATGTGGCAACGCCATTGTTTACTATGACATTACCATCCCCGAAGTGGAAGGTGTTAAGTCCGTCACGCTGGAAGGCCCCAAGGACAACAGCACCGCTGCTTACAACGACGAGATCACCGTGACTCTGGAAGCAGAAGAAGGTTATTCCATCAAGGGCTTTGCCGTATACAAGATCCGTGAGGATGGCTCCAAGGCTCAGATCGTTCACACCATCGTTGATTTCTACAAGGAATACGATTTCATCATGCAGAACTTCGACTGCGAAATCGTGATCACCTGCGAAAAGAACTAATTTGATTCAAAATCCGCAGCCAATCGGCTGCGGATTTTTTGTTTTCCTCCCCTGGAAAGAAATATCGAAATTTATAAAAATAATGCTTGACAAATCGGATTGTCGTGCTATAATAAGCGTGTTCGGTTCGACGCGCCGGTATAGCTCAGTTGGTAGAGCAACTGATTTGTAATCAGTAGGTCGGGGGTTCGAGTCCGTCTACCGGCTCCATCCGAGCCAATTGAATATGGGGGAGTTCCCGAGTGGCCAAAGGGGACAGACTGTAAATCTGCTGCGTATCGCTTCGATGGTTCGAATCCGTCCTCCCCCACCACAAAACAGCTGATACCAATAGGTATCAGCTGTTTTGTTTTGCGAAGAGGTAAGGATTCGAACATTTCTATACAACTGTCCGGTGGACAGTTGCTCGATTCCGGCTCGACGGAATCGACACCTTATGGTTTTCCCTATTCGGGGAAAACCAGCAGCGAATCCGTCCTTTCTGCTGATTCCGGCCCGGCGACTCCCTATGAATTTCCCAAATTGGGAGATTCAGAAACGAATCCGTCCTCCGCTATTGAACTTCCATCGCTGAGAAGCGAAACCGTTCTCCCATACTCCCCTTATTTAAAAATTCTTCGTCATCGGCTTGTTCTTCAGCATCATTCGTTATATAATACATAGTGGAAGGATATGGGGCCGAATCCTATTCCCCATCCTCCCTACATCTGGCATTTCATGCAAAGGAGACACCCTTATGAATTATGATGTGATTATTGTCGGCGCCGGTCCCGGCGGTATTTTTGCGGCTTACGAGCTGATGCAGCGCAAACCGGAACTGAAGGTTGCGGTTTTTGAAGCCGGTCATGCGCTGAACAAGCGCCACTGCCCCATTGACGGTAACAAGATCAAAAGCTGTATCGGCTGCAAGAGCTGCTCCATTATGAGCGGTTTCGGCGGCGCGGGCGCTTTTTCCGACGGCAAATACAATATTACCAACGATTTTGGCGGCACCCTCTACGAATATATCGGCAAAAAGCAGGCTCTGGAATTGATGCACTACGTGGATGAGATCAACCTGCGCTATGGCGGCGAAGGCACCAAGCTGTACTCCACCGCAGGCACCCGTTTCAAGACCCTGTGCATCCAGAATGATTTGCACCTGCTGGATGCCTCTGTTCGTCATCTTGGCACCGATATCAACTACATCGTGCTGGAAAACCTGTATGCCTACCTGCAGGATAAGGTGCAGTTCTTCTTCGATACTCCAGTTCAGTCCGTTGCGGTGGCCGAAAACGGTTATGAGATCATCTGCAAGGATGCCTCCTACCACTGCACCGACTGCATCATCTCCGTTGGCCGCAGCGGCAGCAAGTGGATGGAATCTGTGTGCAAGGAGCTGAAGATCCCTACCAAGTCCAACCGTGTGGACCTGGGCGTCCGTGTGGAACTGCCCGCCGCCGTTTTTGCCCATCTGACCGACGAACTGTATGAAAGCAAGATCGTCTACCGTACCGAAAAGTACGGCGACAAGGTCCGTACCTTCTGCATGAACCCCAAAGGCGCTGTGGTTACCGAAAACACCAACGGTATCATCACCGTCAACGGTCACAGTTATGAGGATCCCGCAAAGCAGACTGACAATACCAATTTTGCCCTGCTGGTGGCCAAGCATTTCTCTGAGCCCTTCAAGGATTCCAACGGCTACGGTGAATCCATCGCACGCTTAAGCAATATGCTGGGCGGCGGTGTCATCGTCCAGCGGTTTGGCGATTTGATTCGGGGCCGACGCTCCACCCCCAAGCGCATTGAGGAAGCCTTCATTACCCCCACCCTCAGCGCCACTCCCGGCGATCTGAGCCTAGTGCTGCCCAAGCGGCTTCTGGATGGCATTATTGAAATGATCTATGCCCTGGACAAGGTTGCCCCCGGCACCGCCAACGACGACACCCTGCTCTATGGTGTGGAAGTGAAATTCTACAACATGGAAGTAGAAGTCAACGAAAAGCTGGAGTCCGGTTATAAGGGTCTGTACATCATCGGCGACGGCAGCGGCATTACCCATTCCCTGTCCCACGCCTCCGCCAGCGGTGTTCACGTTGCCCGGAACATTACTGAGAAATTGTAAATCCTAACACAAGGCCGATCCTTTGGGGTCGGCCTTTTTGCGGTTCTGCTTAGTCTTGACCCATATTCTCCCATATGGTACAATGATAGAAAATATAATCAGATTGGACGAGCCAACATGAAATACCTTCGTAAATTGCCCATTCTTATGCTCCTGGTGCTGCTGATGACCGGCTGCAGCGCTGAACCTTCCCCTGCTCCGGCGGAAACCATGGCAGTGGAAACCTATACGGTCACAGTTAAAACCGCCGGCGGCATGGCATTGCCCGGAATTGACGTGTATATCTACACCGATGACACGTTGTCTGATTTGAAGCAGTATGGCGAAACAGATGAAACCGGCCAGCTGACGCTGGATATGGGCCAGCGGGACACCTACGCCATCACCCTGTCCGGTGTGGCTCCCGGCTATGCCGTGGAGCCTTTCTATGGCTTTTCTGGCAGCAAAGCGGATATTACCCTCACCTCCTCCCTCATCCAGGGAGAAAGCCTCTCCGGGGCTGTGCTGGGGGTTGGTGACGTGATGTACGACTTCTCCGTGGTCACCCCCGGTGGTGAAAGCATCACCCTTTCCGAAATGCTCCGGGAAAAGGATATGGTTCTGCTGAACTTCTGGTACACCACCTGCACCTGGTGCATCAAGGAATTCCCCTATATGCAGCAGGCTTATCAGCAGTATTCTGATAATGTGGGCATCATCGCTTTGAACCCTCTGGAGGAAGACCCGGCCATTTCCACTTTCCAGAGCCAGCAGGGACTCAGTTTTCCTATGGCGAAATGTCCTGCTGCCTGGTCCGCTGCCTTTGGCATTTCCGGCTATCCCACCTCCATTGTGGTGGACCGATACGGTGTGATTTGTTTGGTGGAGGCCGGCGGTATCACCAGTCTGCGGCCCTTTGTCAGCATGTTTGACCACTTCGCTGGTGAGGATTACGTCCAGACCCTCTACGGCAGCCTGGGTGAGCTTGTGACCACCGTAAAGCCCAATGTGGTGATGGAATCCTCCGAAGCCATCAGTGCGGTTCTGGACGGCGGACAGGCTGTCGCCACCTATCGCCCCGAAACCGAGGGCGAAAGCGCGGAATACGCCTGGCCTTTCGTGATTACGGAAAAGAATGGTGAACCCTGTCTGAAAGCTCCCAACCAGGGGATCGAAAATTCCTATGCCATTTTGTACGCCGACATCCAGCTAAAAGCCGGAGAGGCGGTAGGCTTTGACTATCTGACGTCCATGGAAAAGGGTGCAGACATTCTCTACGTCATTGTGGATGACCAGCCGGTCTATCAAATTTCCGGTTATGAGGAAGAGGAGCGCTGGCAGACCTGTTATCCCTGGGTAGCAACAGAGGATGGCACCTATGAGGTGGCACTGTGTTATCTGAAGGACAGCGATACCAATGAGGGCGACGATACCGTCTACTTGAAAAACCTCCATATTTTGTCCGCTGAGAACATCGACGCTCCTACCTACATTCCCCGAAACGCTGCCACAGAAGTGGACGATCTGGAATATGAATACGTGGGTATTTTCTTCAATGAAGCGGATGGTTACTATCACGTCGGAAGTGAGAACGGCCCCTTGCTGCTGGCGGATTTGATGGGCTACACCCAATTCAATGAAGAAAAAACCATCTGGGAACTGGCCTATGATGGCAATCTGGATATTGGCGGAAAATACTACTACGATGAAATGGTCAGCTATTTCTCCTATGCCTCCAATTCTGCCATGAACGGTGTCTGCACCGTAAATGCGGAGCTGGCGGAGCATCTGCGGCATGTGGATAACGTTGCCGGCTTTGATGAAGCCGATGACATGGAATGGCTGAAAATCTGCAAATACTATGAATCCTACGGTACCGCGGAAGAGCTTTCCGACCCCATCCAGGGTCTTGCCACCTTCTGTCCCTTTGAGGCCAAGCTGGGCAGCGACAACAGTTTCTACTATAACCGCCCCATCATGCCCCGGGGACTGATTGCGGAGTTTGTTCCCACCCAGTCCGGTGTCTACCGGATCACCTCCCGCAGTGACTCAGACCACGGTGTGGAGGGCTGGATTTTTGCAGGCAACCGGGAAAATCCCTACACCTACGAGCCCAGCGAGCGGCTGTACACCGACAATGTGAATGTTTCCATGGTCTACTACATGGAGGCCGGAAAGTCCTACTACATCGACATTGCTTTCTGGGACATCTACGAGGTAGGAACCATTCCTTACACCATCGAATATGTGGGAGCAAACTATGATCTGTTCCGGCTGGGCTCCCCCGGCTACTTCACCTACGATACCAATGCCACCGGCGATCAGATGTATGCCCTGATCTCCGGCGGTGTGGATGTAGCTCTGGGAGAAGACGGAAAATACTACGAACGGCTGGGCGTGGATGCCAGTGGAAATAATGTGCTGGGGAGCCCCCTGTACTGCGATTTCACCGGTATCACCGGCGTGTTCAGCAATCCTATCGCCACGGTGGATGCCTACAACGAAGACGGCACAGTGAAGCGGGATAGCAATGGAAATATTGTCAAAATCAAGGGCATGATCGACATGGGTGCCTTCGACTTCTCCAAGACGGAAACGGATCTGGAGATCCTGGCCTACCTGCAGAAGTTTAATAACGATGTAGAGGCCACAGATGCCTACCTGCGGCAGTTCTGGGGCGAGGATTACGATGCCAACGCGGAAAGCTATCAGCTCCAGGACATCTACGAAGGCCGCTACCACGGCCGCGGAGAGGACTACACAGAGGAGATGCGCTCCTTCCTGGATCAGATCATTACCGGCGGACCGGAAGAGCAGATTGGCTGTGTGGTGGTCACAGAGCGGCTTGCGGAGCTTCTGCAGCTACTGATGGACAAGTATACCTTCTCCGGCGTGGACCACTCCTGGACCAAGCTGTGCTATTACTACCAGCATATTGGACCCTAATCACAAATGGCGAACAGGCACAGCGGATCGCTGTGCCTGTTCTTGCGTTGGTGGAAAAGCTGTGATAGAATGGGATCAGATCGAAAAACTTGAATTTGCAGTGGAGAATTAAGCAATGAAAATCTACGATATTTCCCAAGAAGTTTTCAGTTGTCAGGTGTATCCCGACGACCCGACACCAGAAAAAAAGATGCTTAAATCAATGGAAAAAGGTGAAGTATATAATTTGACGGCATTCAATATGTGTGCGCACAACGGCACGCATATAGATGCACCATTTCATTTTATTAAAGATGGAAAAACTGTGGATGAGATATGCATAGAGGCATTTGTGGGAATGGCTTATGTGGCGGTACATCATGGGATTGTCACTGGCGATGATGCTGTAGAAATAATTGAAAAAGCGAAAAAACAGAACCCAGAAGCGGCAAAGAGAATACTGATTAAAGGAGATGTCGAAGTATCATTAGAGGCGGCAAAGATATTTGCATCTTCAGATATTTTACTTCTGGGAAATGAACCCCAGACAATTGGGCCACAAAATGCGCCAATGGCAGTGCATCTTGTGCTTTTGGGGGCTAATGTTATCTTGCTTGAAGGAATTCGTTTGTCAGAGGTATCTGAAGGTGTCTATTTTTTGAATGCTGCACCGCTGAATTTATCAGGTGCGGACGGTTCGCCATGTAGGGCTGTATTGATAGCTGTTGAGAGATAAATTCCAATTTATCAAACAGATCATGCTACGGTAAAAAAGAGAGATGCTTTCGCATCTCTCTTTTTTCGTTAGATCGCAGAAAACAGGATGTACATGAGAATGTAGATCAATCCGATGCCGCCTACGACCACGATCATAGGCTTAAACATCAGCTTGACCGCAGCCCAGTAGGTCTTCCACACATCGGTGAATTTGGGACGGGGATGCCAGCTGGGGCGGGTCTTGTGGGTAAAACCGCCGCTGACGCCGGACATATCCGCAAGGGTCCGGCCATCGTCCACATAGGTGATCTTTTCTTTTTTCTTGGCCATGGCTTACTTGTTGTCCAGCAGGTGGCAGGCGGCGAAGTGGCCGGGCTCATGCTCCTTGTATTCGGGGGTGATGTGCTTGCAAGCCTCGGTGGCATAGGGACAGCGGGTATGGAACCGGCAGCCCTTGGGAGGATTGGCAGGAGAAGGAATATCACCCTCCAGCTTGATCCGCTCGGTCTTGGCGGTGGGGTCGGGATTGGGAACGGCAGAGAACAGAGCCTTGGTATAAGGATGCAGAGGATTCTTGAAGATATCCTCCTTGCTGCCGAACTCCATGACAGCACCCAGGTACATGACCAGGATCTTATCGGAAATGAACTTGACCACGCTCAGGTCATGGGAGATGAACACGTAAGCCAGGTTCATTTCCCGCTGCAGCTTTTTCAGCAGGTTGATGATCTGGGCCTGGATAGACACGTCCAGTGCGGAAACAGGCTCGTCACAGATGACCAGCTTGGGATTGACGGAGAGGGCCCGGGCGATGCAGATTCTCTGGCGCTGACCGCCGGAGAACTCATGGGGATACCGCTCGAAGTAGTAATCCCGCAGGCCGCACTTGTCCATCAGTTCCAGAACGTAGTCCTTCACCTCTGCCTTGGGGACGATGTTGTGGACTTCCACAGGCTCGCTGAGGATGCCGCCAACGGTGTCTCTGGGAGGCAGGGAGGAATAGGGATCCTGGAAGATGATCTGCATTTCCTTGCGGATGGAGCGCATCTGCTTGGAATCGAAATGGGTGATATCCTGGCCGTTGAAGATGATCTGGCCGCCGGAGGGCTCGTGGAGCTTCAAAATGGCACGACCGGTGGTGGTCTTGCCACAGCCGGATTCGCCGACGATACCCAAGGTCTCACCGGCCCGGAGCTTGAAGGACACATCGTCCACAGCCACCAGTTCCCGGGTGACCTTACCGGTGAAGGTCTTCTTCAGAGGGAAGCACTTGCGCAGATGGCGAACTTCCAGAATGCAGTCGGGGTCGAAGGGCTGAGCGCAGTCCTCAGCGATCTGAGCCTGGCGCTTAGCCTGGTACTCCGCTGCCAGAGCGGCATCGTCATAAACGGGAGCGTTTTCAATTACTTTTTCATCAGCCATTGTTTTTCTCCTCGTCATACAGATGACATGCCACAAAGTGGGTGGGGCTCACCTGGACCATGCCGGGGTACTCGCCGGAGCACTTGGCGGTGCACTTTGCGCATCTTTCCTTGAAATAACAGTAGTTGGGCATATTGATGGGGTTAGGGACATTGCCGGGGATGTTGTACAGCTCAGTGCCGTCGTCCAGAGTCATGGTGGGCTTGGACTTCTGCAGGCCGATGGTGTAAGGGTGCAGAGGATTCTGGAAAATCTCGTACACGGTACCCTTTTCAATGACCTTGCCGGCGTACATGACGACCACGTAGTCGGCCATTTCCGCGATAACGCCCAGGTCGTGGGTGATCAGCAGAATGGAGCCGTCGATCTTGTTCTTGATGTCCTGGAGCAGGTCCAGAATCTGGGCCTGAATGGTCACGTCCAGAGCGGTGGTGGGCTCGTCGGCGATGATCAGACGGGGCTCTGCTGCCAGAGCCATGGCGATCATAACACGCTGACGCATACCGCCGGACAGTTCGTGGGGGAATGCCTTGTAGACGTTCTCGGGGATGATGCCCACCAGGCGCAGCATTTCCTCGGACTTGGCCTTGGCCTGCTCCTTGGTAGCGCCGGGGGTGTGGATGAAGGTAACCTCATCCAGCTGCTCACCGATGGTGAACACAGGGTTCAGAGAGGTCATAGGCTCCTGGAAAATCATGGCGATCTGCTTGCCGCGGATCCGGTGGATCTCGTGGATGGGCATCTTGGCGATGTCATAGATCTTCTCTTCCATCTGGTAGCCGTCGCCCTCGGGAATGGGGTTGCCCTTCTCGTCCCGCTTGTAGTCATAAGCCTTGAAGCGGATGGAACCGTCCACGATCTGGCCGGAGGGACCCTGGATCAGACGCATGACGGACATGGAGGTAACGGACTTGCCACAGCCGGACTCACCTACGACGCCCACGACGGAGTTCTTGGGAACGTCATAGGAAACACCATTGACAGCCTTGACCACACCCTGCTCCGTGAAGAAGGAGGTGTGCAGGTCTTCGATCTCCAGAATATTCTTGGGATCCCGCATTTCGGTGAGGAATTCATGTTCCTCGGCCTTGCGGTTCTTGTAGGCTTCCAGGCGCTTGATCTCCTTGGCATTTGCCTTGGTGATGGCCTTGATCTCACGGCCTGTCAAGTAACCCTTATTCGTTTGTTTCTTAGCCATGGGTTACCTCCTTGCCTTGGGATCCAGGGCATCCCGGAGGCCGTCGCCTACGAAGTTGAAGCCCAGAACAGCGATAACGATACAGATACCGGCAGGCACCCATACATTCAGATGGTTCTGCAGGATATCCTGGTTGGTGGAAATGATGTTGATCATGCTGCCCCAGGCGGCATAGGGAGCCTTAACACCCAGGTTCAAGTAGGACAGGGTGGCTTCGTACAGGATCATGGAGCCCAGGGACAGGGACATCTGCACGATCAGCTGAGGCATGACGTTGGGGATCAGATGCTTGAAGATCTTACGTCCGGTGGAGTAACCCATGGCTTCCGCAGCCACCATGTACTCCTGCTCACGCAGGCTAAGGATCTGGCCACGGACCAGACGGGCAGTGCCGGTCCAGGAGATGAAGGTCAGGTAGACCATCAGCAGGTAGATCCGGTACTTGGCGTCAATGTCGGAAGCGTCCAGAATGGTGGAGATGATCAGCAGAATGGGCACGCCGGGCAGGCACATCAGAACATCGCAGATACGCATGATCAGATTATCGATCCAGCCGCCGAAGAAACCGGCAATGCCACCCAGGATAACACCCAGGATGGTAATGAGGAAAACAGCGATGAAGCTGACCGTCAAAGAGATACGGCCGCCGTACATGAGTCTGACGAAAATATCGTAGCCTTCGTTATCGGTGCCAAGAATGTGCTCTGCAGAGGGAGGTGCCAGGAAGTTATCCTTCAGATACTTCTCGGTGGTCTGGCGAACGGTGTACTCTATCCCGTTCACCTCGTAAGTAGTGGTGGAGGCAGCGTACTCGGTCTTACCGCTTTCGTCCAGCTCGATTTCGCCCCATTCGGTGTAAATCAGAGGACCCACAAAGCTGAACAGGAACAGGCTGACCACCATAATCAGACCCAGAATACTCAGCTTGGAGCGGAAAAAGCGACGGACCACCATGCGGGTGGGAGACATGAGACGGACATTTTTGTCAAGAGGCACTTCGGTGTCCTGGACTTCAGGCTGAGCCTGGTTGTTTTGCAATTCTTCCATTTCGCGCCTCCTCACTCAAGTTTGACTCTGGGGTCAACAACGGCGTACATCAGGTCAGCAAGCAGAACGCCCATGACGCTGAGGACAGCCAGGAACATGTTGTAACCCATGATGAAAGGAATGTCGCCCCGGTTCATGGCGTCCAGTGCAATGTTACCGATACCGGGCAGGTCAAAGACCTGCTCGGTAATGATAGCACCGGAGAACAGACTGGGCAGCAGACCTGCCAGAGAAGTGACCAGGGGGATCAGAGTGTTGCGGAAAGCATGCTTGTTGATAACAACGCTCTCCTTCAGACCCTTGGCCCGGGCAGTACGGATATAGTCGGAGTTCAGCACTTCCAGCATGTTGGTTCTGGTCATACGCATTCTGGCACCGATGGACAGAATGACGATGGTCAGAATGGGAATGAAGCAGTGCCGGGCGTAGTCGATCAGCAGGGAGATGCCGGTGTAGCTGGCAGTAGCATCAACCAGACCGGAAACCGGGAACCAACCCAGCTTCAGCGCGAAGACGCTTTTCAGCATCTGGCCGAAGAAGAAGGAAGGCAGGGAGATACCGATCATAACCAGCACGGTGACCACATAGTCCCGGATGGAGTACTGATGGGTAGCCGCCGTGATACCAAGGGGGATGGCGATCATAAACTCGAAAACAGTGGCGATCAGAGCAATAGCAAAGGAAATGCCCATGTGCTCCACGATGACCTGTGCCACGGGAATGCCGTAGACGAAGCTGGTGCCCAGGTTCAGCTGGGCCAGCTCCTTCAGCCAGTTCCAATAACCGGACAGAATTCCCATAAAGCTGTCATCTCCAAGGCCGTACATTTCGTACATGGCCTTCACCGTTTCCTCGGAAACGGTGGCACCGCCCTGGTTGATGGCGTTGATCTTACTTTGAATGAAGTCAACGGGCATCAACCGGATCAGGAAGTAGATGATCATGGATACGCCGATCAGAATGAAAATGGAATATGCAATTCGTTTTGCAATATACTTAAACATTTAAATCACCGCTCTTAGTTGGCGAATTCGATCTCCCAGATGCGATCCAGGGGGGAGGAGAAGGGATTCATCTCGTTGGACTCGGGCATGGAGTCAGCGTTGATGATCTTGGAGTTGTAAGCGTACAGAACGCTTCTCTGGTAGACAGGCAGCTCGATGGCCAGATCCAGGATCAGACCCATGGCCTCCTGGTACAGTTCGGAACGGACAGCCTGGTCGTTGGTTTCACGTGCCTCTTCGATCAGCTCGGACAGGTCGTTCAGAATAGCGGTTTCCTCAGCGGTGCCGCTGGTCTTCAGATAGTTGTAGCCCCAAGCCAGGGTGGAAGTTGCGGAGGAATCCTTGTGGTAAACCTGGTACATATCGGGATCCAGTGCGGAGGACCATGCAGCTGCCCAAACAGCCAGAGAACCGGTGTTGATCTTGGTCAGAGCCTGGGTGTCACAGACGACCTCCACTTCCCAGCCCAGCTCGTTCAGCAGGTTGGAAGCATCACGGAAGACCTTGTAGGTGGGGTGATCCTGCAGGGAGGAACCGGCGATGGTGAAGGTAACCTTCAGAGCGCTGTCGCCTGCGCTGACGCCGGCTTCCTGCATGTACTTCTGGATGTTGGTACGGGCGATGTCCTCGCTCCAGGTACCGATCTGGGGATAATCCTTGCCGTTGTCGTTGGCATCATTGCCATCGGGGTATGCCCAGGAGATCTTGGACATGGGCCAGAAGATCTGGGAAGCAGTACCGGCACGGTAGTAGTCCAGAGCCAGGGAGGTGTTCATGGCGCACATGATGGCCTTACGCAGGTTCACATCGGTAACCTTGGAAGCATTGACGCCGATGTAACCGTAACCCAGCTGGTCAGTGGTCAGAGTGACAATACCCTTGGAGCCCAGCTTTTCCAGCTTCTCGTAGTTGTCGGTGGTCAGAGAGGGGCTGATGTAGTGAACGGTGCCGTTCTCCAGAGCGGCAATGGCGTTGTTGGAGGAAACGATCTGGTAACGGATCTTTTCGATCTTGGCATTCTCAATGCCCTCACCAACGGTGTTGAAGTTCTCGTTTGCCTTGAAGTAGACAACGTTGTTGGTGTAGAAGGAGCTTTCGCCGGCAGTGCCGTTGGAGCTGTCGGTAGCAACATAAGCGCCTGCGCCCATGGGGATCTTGATGTTGCGGGTGGACTGGATCTTGGTGGTCATGAAGTCGTAGCTTGCGAATTCAACACCAAACTTGTTGTTTTCGATGTCCATGGGAACGGAGCTGCCCTCACCGTAGTAGTGCTGGGGAGCGATGGTCAGAGCGAAGTTCCAGATAGCCTTGGGGTCGATGCCGTCGATGGTGATCTGCAGCACATCGTACTCAGCGGGGTTGGTGACAGTACCATCCTCGTTGTGGCCGGAAGCAACGGTGTAGTTGGTGCCGTTGACGGTGATGGAGGAGCCGGCTGCGTCGGTGTGGCCCAGGGAAACGATACCGGAGATGCTCTCAACAGCCAGAGTGCCGTCGTCGGAAACGTTCTCGTGGAGGATGACTTCCTTAGCCTTTGCGGTGTACTCGGTGGTCAGAGTGGAACCGGTAGCCCAGTAGTACAGGATGATGTCCAGCTCACGGGCGATCTTGTCGTTGTAGATATACTCGATGGCAGCATCCTTATCGGTGATGGCATCGGGGTAGGACTTGGTCAGCTTCTCGATGGTGGTGCGGTCGATCTTACCGTCAGCGCCTTCGGCGTATTCCACCTGGACATAGCCTTCGGTGTACATGAAGCAGAAGATCTCGTCCTGGAATTCCTCGTGGGACTTGTAGGGCTCGTCGGTGTAGGATTCCTGAGCGGACAGGTAGTCACGGCCCAGCTCTTCCTTGAACAGCTTCAGAGCATACTCGTAGTCAGCCAGCAGATTCGCATTGGTGACCTCGTCGGGATTGTTGGAGATAGCGGACTTGTAGCCGGAGCTGACGGAATGAGCCTGGATAGCGGAAACCATGGCGTCATAGCCAACTTCGTTGGTTGCGGAGGACTTTTTAGCGGAGATGAACAGGTTGACCAGCTCGTTGGTACGGGACTGGGCACGGTTGGCAGCCTGAGAGGAGATCAGGTTGTTGCTGTCATCGGTGGAGGAACCGACGGTCTGGGTACGGTACTCGTTCAGGCCCAGGATGTCGGTGGAGTACAGGGTGTTGGAACCGGTGTAAACGGGGTCCAGATAGACGTAGTAGTTAAAGAGAACGTCTTCCATGGTCAGAGGATGACCATCGGAGAACTTGATGCCGTTCTTTAGAACGAAGGTGTAGGTGGTGGTGCCGTCGGAATTTTCCACGATATCGTAGTCCTTAACGACAACGGCTTCGTTTTCGCCGTAGGCAACCTTCACTTCACCGTTTTCGTACTTGGAACCCAGCATACCGATCTGGGTCATACCCACGATGGTGCCGTCCGCTGCTGCGGTGTAGAAGAAGGGGTTGAACAGACCGTCCAGCTGTTCGGTCATGATGACGAAGGCATCTGCACTGCCGCTGCCGCCACAGCCGCTCAGCACGGTAACCATGCTGAAGCACAGTGCGATGCAAAGGATCATTGCTAAAATACGTTTTTTCATTTTGAATGATGCTCCTTTTATATCACATTGTTTTTTGAACTAATTAACCAAGCATCCTCCAAAAACTCTTTTTTGCTGTATTGAGCAGTAGATTTTGTGACAAATCGAGTTTCGGAAATTCCGGAATACTTTGTGTATTGCGGGATTTTCGAAAGGCAGAGTTGGGACAAAAGATTCGCTCAAGACGCAAAAGGTGAGTTCTTCGAGGTGCCATAACAGGCTGTGTTATTCGGTAACGAATGCAACAGTCACTTCTCCATCGGTAACGGTGATTTCGACGCTTTCCGCGTTGTCACCGGTTCCCTGGCAGGTGATGCCGGAGGCATCAATGGGTGCGCTGCCCATGCCGCACAGCAGGCCGATGGTGTAGTCATCCACGCCAAAGTAGCAGTTGGAGTCAATCTGCAGAGTACTGCCCGCGATGGTGACATTTTCGATGGTGGTTTCGCCGGAGATGGAACCGGCAAAGAGGCCATAGGTGGTACCGGCCACACGAGTGCCGGCCTTGATGGTAAAGGTCACGTTTTCCAGCTTCAGGTCGGTGATGCTGGAGCCCTCAGCCAGACGGCCGAAGAGACCGGCGTTGACCTTGGAGTTGTTGGTCTGCTCCAGAGTGATGTTCTTGAAGGTATGGCCGTTGCCCTGGATGGTGCCGGTGAAGTTACCGTACATCAAGCTGGAGGGCCAGATCTCACCTTCAAAGTCCAGATCCTCATGGATCACATAGCTGCCGTTGACGCTGGCATTGTCCAGGAACTGTTCCACATTGTAGATGTGGTACCATTCGCCCTCGTCCCAGCCAACATACAGCTTCATAACGTGGTTTTCTGCGGTGCCGTTTGCGTAATCCACAACGCCGGAATGCATGACAGTTGCAGTTTCCACAGCTTCGGTGCCGGCGGCATCGTAGAAGGTTTCCCGGTAGGTGTAGCCGGAGCGCTCGGGGAAACGGAACATTTCAATGGCACCACTTTCCTCGTCCAGAGCAGGAACCAGAATTTCGGATTCCAGCGTGGGGTCAAAGGTGTAATTGGACAGATACTCGCCGGTTTCCAGGTCGTAGAACTCAATCTGGAACAGGGGAACCCAGGCGGCGTACAGGGTGATGATGGGTTCGTCTGCGGAGGTCCCCTCCCCTGCCGATACGGTCAGCAGGTCATTTTCAAAGTCCCACTTACCGGAGTAGACGTAGCCGTCAGCGGTTTCGGTCCGCTCGGTGTACCAGCCGGCCAGGAAATAGCCGCTGTTGATGGCAGTGAAAGCATCGTTGCCCCGGCGGGAATCCTCGGGTGCAATCAATGCCACCCGGCCATTGCCGCTGCCGTCAGTGGGCAGCTGGGAAAAATCATAGGAGTCCACAATGACAGAGGTATTGGTGGTAAAGTAACCGCCGTTGGCATCATACTTGACGCTGACGCTGTACCCCTCCATGGTGTTCAGTTCATAAGGAGATTGCTCCTGGGCGCAGCCGGTGACGAAGATTAGGGTGACCAGAAGCAGCGCTGCCAGAGCCATCGCTTTGATTTTTTGATTCATGTTATGTAACATCTTCCTTCATTTCATGGGATAAGGGGTTCCACAGCAGGGCCGCAGGATCGCGGCCCTACCCGGTTCCTTATTCTTCGTTTGCTTCGGTCTCGCCATTCTTCTCTTCCTCTGCGGGAACTTCCACTACGGGAGCTTCCTCAGCAGGAGTTTCTTCGGCGGGGGCTTCTTCCTCGGCAGGAGTTTTCTGGGCTGCTGCCTTTTCGGCGGCTGCCTGGGCCTTGGCGGCCTTCTTGGCGGCCATAGCTTCCTTCATAGCAGCGGTCTTTGCCTTGCACCAGTTAACCAGTGCAACCCAGCCATTCTTGATGACGGTCCAGACCTTGCCGCAGCTTTCCTTAAAGACGGCCATGGCATTCTCGCCGTGGGTCTTCTTCAGATAGAAGGCGCCGCCTGCACCCACCAGCACCAGGATGGTCAGAATGGCCACCAGTGCGCCGGTGCCCTTGTTGCCTTCGGGCTTTTCGGGAGTTTCTGCGGTGGTTTCCTGGGTCTCCTCAGAGGTGGTTTCCTCGGTGGGTTCTGCGGCTTCGACTCTTTCATCCTCGGGGGTCAGCGCGATGATACGCTGCTCAGCGGAGACCAGGTCTGCATAGTTGGTAACCTGGGCCATCTGCTCGAAGGTTGCGATCTTGTCGTAGGCGGCACGTGCTGCCTCAACCTGGGCCTTATGCTCGTAGGAAACACGCTCGGGCAGGGCATTGATCAGCTTGATGGCTGCCAGGGCTGCCTTATCAGGAGCCTGGGCGCCGTCGATGGTCATATCGAAGTACTGGCCGTAGATGAAGGAATCGTAGTTCTTGCCGTTGGCAGGACGGATCATGGTCAGCTTGTCTTCCACGTAGCCAACATAGTCCACGAAGTTAGCGCCGTAGAACACGTTGGAGTACATGGAGCCGGTGGCATTCCACATGAAGTAGGGATGGACCTCGATACCGTCGATGGAAACATAAGTTCCGTCGTAATCGGTGTACTCACCATAGTTGCCGCTGCCGGGGATGTGCTTGTAGGTTTCGTAGTAGGCGGAGTCGAACTCTTCCTCCAGGATGGGAGCGTAGTAGCTGCCAAAGACCACGGTGTGCAGGTCATTACACCGGAAGAAGGCCTTGTTGCCGATGGAGGTGGTGCTGTAGGGCAGGGTGACCATCTGGACATCGCTGCCTGCAAAAGCATGGGCGGTGATGCGGACGGTATCCTTGGCCACCTTCACATCCTCGGGATTGAGGCCTGTGTAGGTGATCAGTTCCAGACCGTTGGCAACCTTGCAGTACAGGGAGCCGTCGATGACGGAAACGTTGTCGCTGATCTGATAATTATAATTGTAGTCGGTATGCTCGGTGCCGTTGAAGCTGCCGGTGGTAACCTGTGCAAAGGGTTCCAGCGCGCACATTGCGAAGGGGTTATCACCCAGGGTTTCCAGATTCTCACCCAGCGTCACGGTGAAGGGGGTCAGCGCTTCCTTCAGGAAGGCCTGGTCGTCGATGACCTTGGCGCCGCTGAGGTCGATTTCGGTGATGCCGGAGTGTGCGAAGCCGTAGGGGCCCACATTCTCCAGAGCGTTGGCATTGTTCACGGTTTCCAGGGCTGCGCAGTAGGCGAAGGCACCTTCACCAACGGTGACAGGGGTTTCGCCCAGAGTCATGCCGGTCAGCTGGTTACAGTTGACGAATGCGTAGTCGCCGATGGTCTCCACGCTGGAAAGATCCAGCTGGGTCAGTGCGTAACCTTCCATGAAGGCATACTCGCCGATGGTCTGCACCTTAGACAGGTCGATGATTTCCAGAGCCTCACAGCCTGCAAACGCGTACATGGGGATCTCGGTGATGTTCTCATTCAGAACGATCTCGGTCATATCCCGGCAGTAGGCAAAGGCATACTCGCCAATGGAGGCGGCACTGTTCAGTTCGACCTTTTCCATGGCGGGTGCATGATAGGTGTAGATGTAGGAGCCCTCGGAGCTGATGGCGGCATAGGCCATGCTGTCGTCCACGCAAACGTAGTAAACGTCGCCGGAGAATGCGTAGTCACCGATGGAGGCGGCCTTGCTCAGGTCGATCTCCTTCAGACTACTGTTGTTATAGAAGGCCTGCTTGCCGATCTCAGCATTTTCGCCCAGGGTAACGGTTTCCAGGCTGGCTGCATTGAAGAATGCGCACTCGCCGATCTTGGCATTGTTGCCGATGGTCAGCTCCTTCAGGGCGGTGGCGAAGGTGTAGTAGAAGAACTTCTCCTCCTCCAGCTTCTGGTAGGACTGTTCCACGCCTTCGATTTCGGTGGTGCTTTCGCCTTCCTGGGCCACATCCTCGGCAGGAGTATGGGCATCCTCGTCGGGAACGGCCACAGAGCCGGCTACTTCGATTTCCTCGGTGTAGCTTTCCACGGTAAAGGCCTGGTCCACGCTGACGTTGAAGGCAAAGTCACCGATGGTGACATCATTGCCGATGGTGACGGATTCCAGCTTCAGACATTCGCTGAACACGCCCTCTTCAATGACCATGTTATCGGGGATGGTCACGGAAGTCAGGTCCGTGAAGGCAAATGCGTATCTACCGATCTGCGTATCCGCGGTGAACGCGGGCATCTCGGTCAGAGCGGTCTCAAAGAAGGCATACTCGCCGATGCTTTCCATAGCGCCCAGAGTGACGGAGGCAATGTTCTCGGAGGAACCGAAGGCATAGTCGCCGACCTTGGTGACCTGGGGCAGTTCCACGGAGGTGATCTTGGTATTGTGAGAGAAGGCGCCGTTGGCCACTGCGGTTACCTTAGCATTACCGATGTTGGCGGCGGTGAAGGCATCCCGGAGGTTGGGAGATACGGCCACCAGGGTAGCACCGTCAGCGGACAGGATGTGATCTGCGGTCTGGACCTTGTAGGTCTTGTTGCCGGATGCGATCTCGAAGGTGGCAACCTTCGTATCCCGGAAGGCGAACTCGCCGATGTCGTTGACGTCGGGACCGATGGTCACGCTCTCCAGCTTCTTGCACTCATAGAACATGCCCTCGGGCACGACAGAGGAGTTGACGTAGAAGGACTTAAGGCTTTCACAGCCGGTGAATGCGTAAGCGCCGTACTTGACCTTGGCGGAGGTGATGGTCACGTCGGTCAGACTCTTACAGCCGGCGAATGCGTACTGGCTGATGGACAGCAGAGCGTCGGTGGTGATGACACCCTCCAGATCCTGGTTGCCGGCGAAGGCATAGTCAGAAATGACACAGACAGCGCTCAGATCGATGGTATCCTGCAGGTCACAGTTTTCGAATGCGTTCTGGTTGATGATCTGCAGGTTGTTCTCACCGCTGAAGGTGATCTTCTGCAGAGAAGTACAGCCGTAGAATGCGCCGTACTCGATGGCATTCATAGTGGAGGGCAGTACGATTTCTTCCAGAGCGGTCAGATTTGCGAAGGCGTAAGCGCCGATCTTTTCCACGCCCTCGGGGATGATGACCTTGGTAATGGTGTTGTCACCGATGTACCACTGCTTGCTGGTTTCGGTATCGTCGAATTCCATTTCCTCGGGGGTCTTTTCGATGTAGTCAAAGTTAGCAAAGGCGAAGTTGCCGATCTCGGTGATCCGCAGATCCTCGGGGAAGACAACCAGACCGCCGTTGCCGTAGTAGTGGCTCAAAGATGCGCCGCCGTTGGTAACGAAGGGATCCTTGACTTCCACGGATACGGTTTCGGAGTAGTAGGTGCTTCTGCCGTCCTGCAGAACCTTGATGGTAACGGAAGCAAAGCCCTCGGCCACGGCAACCACGTTGCCGTAGTCATCAATGGTAACGATGTTTTCGTTGCTGGTCTCGAACTCCACGGTGGTGTCGTTGGGGAAGAAAGCATCCAGAGTGTAGTTCAGCATAACCGTTTCGGAGGGGTACATGCTGAGGTTGTAGTTGCCGCCGAAGAAACGGACATCACCGGCATCGCCGATTTCCTTTTCTTCACTGTCCAGCATGTAGTAGGACTTCTGGGTGGTGTAGCCGTCCAGACGGAACACGTCGGCGACAGGCTTGTCGTAGCGGCGGTATCCTTCGTCCTCTTCACCCAGGACGGTGACGGGGAAGGTCAGGCTGGCGTTGGTCTCGGGGTTACGGACCTTGACGATGGCCTTGCCGGAGGAAACGGCCACCAGCTTATTGTTCACAACCCGGGCCACGCTGGGTTTGGAGGAGGTGAACTCCAGCAGTTCGGACCATTCGGTCTCGGGGTAAACCAGAGGATTCAGGGTGTAAACCTCATTGGGGCTCAGGGTGATGCCCTTCTTGGAGGTCTTCTCCACTGCCACAGGCTCGGTCTCCTCAACGGGAGCCTCCTCCTCGGAAGTTGCTTCTTCCACAATCTCTTCGGACTGGATATCCACTTCCTCGGAAACGGTTGCCTCGGTCAGTTCAGCCTCAGCCTCGGGGAGAGTCTCCTCAACGACTTCGGTGACTTCCACGGTTTCCTCTGGAATGGTCTCTTCCAGGGTTTCCTCGGGAAGGGTCTCCTCGATCAGCTCTTCCAGATAGAAGTCGGTGAACTGGGCGGGCAGGCCAACCTCATAGGTGGCATAGTTCAGTGCGTAGTCATAACAGGTAATGACAAAGGCTTTGTCATTCAAAGAGTTCTCTTTAATATTGTAGACGTAGTCCGTCAGTTCGAAGGTAACGTAGGTGGTGCTGTTCTCCTGGGAATAGACGGGAGTCATATACTGCTCGAAAGCAGTCAGAACAGGAGTCTCGTTGCCATCCTCATCGGCGCCCATGGTGACGAAGCCCAGCTGGGAAGACATGGCATAGTGGTTGTCATAAACAGCGGCCTTGGCAAAGAGCTTGTTCTTGTTGTTGGTCTTGTCGTACTCAGTGTAGAACTCCACGTCAGTCAGCGTGGGGGCCTCAAAGTCGATGGTCAGAGGGAAGCTCCAGGTGTTGTTCAGATTGGTTTCCCGGGCGCCATCGCGGTAGTCCATCCAGCCCTTCAGAGTCACGGTGTACTTGGAGTTGTTGGACAGGTTGAAGTCCATGGTATCGAACTCGATTTCGATGTTGGCGGGATAGATGGAGCCGCCGTCGCCATAGGACTTACGAACATCGGTGTCCACGGTTTCGAAGACCACTTCGCCGGTGGTGTCATCGGTGACGGTGATCTCGATCCGCTGTGCGGCACGGAGCATGCCGGCCCAGACAAAACGCAGGGCGTGGACGGTGCCGATCTGGTTGGACAGTGCGATGTAGTTTTCATTTGCAGAGATGACCATGTCGGCAGGATCCTGCAGGAAGTAGTAGGAACCCAGGTAGCTGACGTAGTCACCGTCCAGGCCGCCAACAGCGCGGGTGGCGTAGGCGTCTGCCTTGGTCTTGTCCTCTTCGGAGATACCGTCATCCAGTTCGTCGGCATTGGTGTCGAAGAAGGTCAAATCGAACATGGGAGGAACGGTCCAGTCGCCATAGTAGGCCAGGTAAGGAACGTTCAGATCAATGTCGGTGCCCTTGGTGGCCTTCAGGGTGATGTAACCTTCCACATACATACCGTTGGCGAAGGAGGCATCCAGATAAGCCTTGTCTTCTTCGCTCAAGGTGACAGTCAGAGTCACATCGGCCTCGCTGCCGGCTTCCACCTTCAGGCTGGTTCCCTTCAGCGTGCCGCCCTCCACAGAGGTGATATCAACGGTGACGCCTTCCAGGATGTAGGCTTCCTCGGTGACAGTGGTCTTACCGGCATTGGTCTTGGTATCGCTGACACCTTCGGTCATGACGAAGGCACCGATATCGTAGGTCAGATCCTTCTGACCGAAGTTGTTGACGGTGAAGGACATTTCGTAAACACCGGTCCGCTCCACATCGTCGCCCAGCTCCAGCTTGGTCTTGTCCATGGCCTTGCCATTGGCATCGTAGGTGGTGATGTATGCGGTGGTGTTGATGGAGCTCATCAGATTGGCCAGGCCTGCGCCCTGCTTACGGACGGCATAGGGCTGGCCGTTGGTACCCAGGGCAATGTCAGCAGTGGACATCAGCAGCTTGTTGACCATGGCGTTGACCGCAATGTTGTCATTTGCGATGTCGGGGAAGTTCTCCACCACATACTGCCGCAGCAGGATGATGACACCGGACAGGTTGGGGCAAGCCATGGAGGTGCCGGAGAGACGGTCATAGCCGCCGCCGGTGACGGAGGACAGAATGTTGCCACCGTGGCCGGTGATCTCGGGCTTGATGTTCAGGCTGGGAGTGGGACCCCAGGAGGAGAAGTCGGAGATGAAAGGACCGGAGGTCTGCTCCTTGGCGATCTTGATCTTGCCATTGCCGGCAGCCACCAGCATCTCGCCGTTGTCCTGGGAGATGGAGCAAACGGCCAGACCGGCGTCGCCCACATTCATCTTGATCTCACCGGATACATTATTATAAATGATGATACCGGCTGCACCCTGGGCTTCCGCAATCAGCGCCTTCTCTTCGAAGGTGTTGTCGCCACGGCGAACCAGAGCCACCTTACCGGTGACATCCATGCCGGTATAGTCAGCGCTACGGCCAACGCCGGGAACGATGACATATTCAATTTCAACGGACTCCTGGTCACCCAGCAGGTCCTCCACAAAGTTCCGCTCTTCGGCGGCACCGTTGTTTGCCTCATCGTAGTAGATGATGGTGTCGCCGTGCATGATGTAGGGAGTCTCCACGCCGTTGATGGAAGCGACGGACAGAACGCCCTCGTAAGTACCGGGGGAACCGACGGTGCCGGTGTCGGGGTTGGTGGTCAGACCCAGGTTACCGTTGGCTTCGGAGCCGTAAGCGGAGGAGTAGCTGTTGGACGCAGCAACCACGACGCTGATACCGGCTGCCCGAATTTTGTCATAAACACCGTTGAGCAGTTCTTCCTCAGATTCCCGGTTGAAGCCGCAGGCGGTACCCAGGGACATGTTAATCACATCGACACCCAGGACCACGCAGTCTTCCAGTGCAGACAGAATCCAGGAAGCACGGGCGGTATCCACAACGTCGGAAAAGATCTTCATGGACACCAGCTGTGCATTGGGAGCAACGCCGGTGATCACATCATCCTTGCCAACAATAACGCCGGACACGTGGGTACCGTGGTTGTTGTGGGTGGAGTAGACGTCGGGATCGTTGTCAGCGTAGTCATAGCCGTAGGGGACCTTTTCGTTGATGTAAACGTCGTCAACGCCCAGACCGCCGTACTGCTTATTGGCAGTGGTCTTGCCAACCACCGCGGCCACGTCCTCATAGGTCAGACCCAAATGATCAGAAGTAAAGTTTTCAACAGAGAATGCAGTGTGGTTGGAGTCCAGACCGGTGTCCAGAACCGCAACGACCATGCCGCTGCCGTCATAGCCGCTTTCGCCGCTCTTGAAGATACCGGTTTCATAGACACTGACAGGATTTTCAACCAGTTCGGTTTCCATGGCCTTGTAGACTTCACCCACGGTTGCCTTGGCACCGTTGGTCAGAGACTGGCAGGTAGCCGCATAGTCTGCAGCCTGGATGACCAGTTCAAAGCCACTGACCAGGGTGTCGTAATCCTCGCCGGTCTCGTAAGCAATGGCCTTCTCATCCAGAACAGCCAGGATGCTTTCCTTTTCCCGGGCAATCTGCTGACGAACTGCAGCAGCTTCCTCGCTGTACAGAACGTAGTCAGAGAAGCTTACAGACTTGTCAGACTTCTCATAAGCATCCATCAGACTGATCACATCCACAGTGATGATCACAGAAATCTGCTCATCCTCCCGGATATTCTCAGACAGCTGGAAGGCAACAGAATTATCCAGATATTTCGTATAATCCGCAGCCACATCAATCTTATTGATGTAGGATGCGTGATAGCTGGATGCCTGTGCAGGCACAACCGGTACTGCGCCAAGGAACATCGCAGCTGCCATCAGCAGCGCAATGCAGGTGCGCGATACCTTCATCAGAGCATTCATCTTCATGTAAAAATCGCCTTTCTTCGGTGAATTTTGCTACACTTAACAGAGCATACATAATCCATTCTAGTTTACCACTAATTGCCACAAAAAGCAAGCTATTTTGCTTCAATCCATTAAAGTATTTTGTAATTCTTTTCTGTTCTTTTTCTTATGCGGCAAAGAAGGTTTCCTGCTTTATTTACATTTACAACCGGATTCCCTTGTGTTATACTATATAAAGAAATATTATTGCCTTGGAGGTCAAATTATGACAATTCAACGCGCCCAACGATACCGCAGGTGCTACGGATTCGTCCTGTCGGCAATGCTGGTAATCACCGGTATTTTGCTGATGGTGCAGTGCTGCAGCATCTATTTTACCGGGGAAGGTACCTTCTCCCCCGAGATCGTCGCTGCCCATTTCGCCCCCATTGCCATCCCCTGTTATCTGTGTCTTATGATGGTGATTCTGGGGTTTGTACTGGAAGTATTCCTTCCCGGTGAGAAGAGCAAGCAGGCGGTAGAAAAGAACTACATTCTGATTCTGGAAAAGCTCCACGCCAAGACCGATCTCAGTGCCTGCGACGAAAGCCTGCGCAGTGCCGTTGCCAAGGAGCAGAAGGCCAGAAAGTGTCATAAAATTGTCAGCATTTCCCTTTTGGCCGCATGCTGTGGCATCTTCTTCAGCTACGCGCTGCAAGAGGAAAACTTCCATCAACGGGAGATCACCGATTCTCTAATCCGGGCTATGTATCTGCTGGTTCCCTGCACGGTCATTCCCTTTGGTTATGGCATCTTCACTGCCTACCACAGCCGCGGCAGCATTCTGCGGGAGATCGAACTGCTGAAACAGATCGGCTCCAACCGCTCCCCTGCCGCCGCTGCCGTCGTTCCCTCCGGTAAAGGAATCGTCATTGCCCGGTGGGCAGTTCTGGCAATTGCGGTTGCCATTCTGGTTTACGGTTACATTGCCGGCGGTACCGCCGACGTGCTGACCAAGGCCATCAACATCTGCACCGAGTGCGTAGGATTGGGGTGAGCAACATGACAACGATGATGAATAAAATCAAAAATTGGCTTCCCACCAAGCGGAAGATCATGCAGCTGTACTTCGCCGTTCTGTTTAACGCCAATCTGAAGGGCTTCATTTCCGGTAACATTTACCAGGGAAACTCTAAAATCATGTGTGCCCCGGGTATTAACTGCTATTCCTGTCCCGGTGCCATTGGTGCCTGCCCTCTGGGCAGCCTCCAGGGTGCCTTCAGCGCAGACCACAGCACACTGTATTACGTCTTCGGTATTCTGCTGCTGTATTCCGTTATGTTTGGCCGCATGATCTGCGGCTGGCTGTGTCCTTTCGGTTTGATCCAGGAGCTGCTGTACAAGATCAAAACGCCTAAGCTGAAGAAAAGCCCCGTGACCCGGCTGCTGTCCTATCTGAAATACGTAATTTTGGTGTTCTTCGTCTTCATCGTCCCCATCATTTACGCATTCAAGGACACGCCCCTGCCTGCTTTCTGCAAGTACATCTGTCCCGCCGGTACCATTGAAGGTGGTTTGCTGCTCCTCTCCAACGAGATCAACGCCAGTTATTTCTCCATGCTGGGTCCCATCTTTACCTGGAAATTCCTGATGATGGTCAGTATCGTGGTTGGCAGCGTCTTCGCTTTCCGTCTGTTCTGCCGATTCCTGTGCCCCCTGGGCGCTCTGTACGGCCTTTTTAATAAGATTTCTTTCTTCGGTGTAAAGGTAAACATGGACAAATGCACCCGCTGCAATCTCTGTGTCAGCCACTGCAAGCTGGATATCCGCCATGTTGGTGACCAGGAATGCATCAGCTGCGGCGAATGCATCGATGTCTGCCCCACCAAGGCAATCTCCTGGAAGGGCGGAAAGATCTTCCTCAAGGCCAACGAAGGCCAGCCCTCCCCCGAAAACAGCAAGAAGCGCACCATCACCCGGGTAATTTCCGCCGTACTTATGATTGCAGTTCTGGTGGGTGCCATTGCTTATTACTGGAACCAGGAGGATGTGCGCAATCTGGCCATCCCCGGCAGCGAAGACCGTGGCAATCAGATCGGCGATCTGTGCTACAATGCAGACCTGCAGATCATTGACGAAACCGGAATCCTGGAAGAAACCATCGATCCCACCGGCACAGGCAAGATCACCATCGTCAACTTCTGGGGCACCTGGTGTACGCCCTGCGTCAACGAGCTTCCCTACTTCGATCAGATTGCCTCCGATTATGCTGAGGATGTGACCGTCATTGCCATCCACACCAACATGATCGCCGAGACTGCACCTCCCTTCATTCAGACCTATTACGCGGACTCCAATCTGGTGTTTGCGAAAGACTTTACCGCCGACGGAACCACCGTTGAGCAGTACTACACCGCTTTGGGTGGCCGCGGAACCTATCCCTACACCGTTGTTCTGGACGAAAACGGTGTTGTGGTTGAATTGTTCGTATCCGCGCTGGAATATGAGGATCTGCAACGGGTTGTAGAAAGCCAGTTGAATCACTAACAAAATCCCCTCCGCTGAGATAAGCGGAGGGGATTTTACGCGCAGAAAAGCGGCGTGCCTTTGGCACGCCGCTTCTAAATTATGCAGGTATTGTTTCGGAATATACCGTTTCGTCCGCTTCTGCGGCTTCTTCGGATTCCTCAAAAGGTACCACAACCGCATCGGATTCGGCGGGTTCTTCCGTTTCCTCTGCAGAAGTCACCGCAGATTCATCCGCAGGAATTTCTTCCTCTTCCATAATGAACTCTACGTAGCTGCAGGCGAACATCCAAAGGCTCTCCTCTTCCAGAGGCTGGATTTCCTGGGATACCGTTTCTTCGGACGCATCCTCCAGGGGATCATCCTGCGCAAAGAGGTAGCCATCGCTGTCAGGATCGAACCAGCCCAGCTGCTGGCCAAGACTCTTAAGAATCAGTTCCAGGTCTTCCGTCAGAGGATACAGGGTTCTGGTCACCTCATCCGAAACCTTCACGACCCAGGCACATTCGATGTAACGCTTCAGCAGTTCATTGCAGCGCTGAGTGGTTACGGTACCATCCGCAGCAGTCACCTCAATGGTGATCTCCATGGATTCTACCAGTTCTTTCAGATTTACGTAGGTGTCATCGGTAAAGTCCAGCAGGAGAAGCGGGCCGCTTTTCTCATGAAGATGGTAGATGCCTGCCTTGCTGGGCACCAGCTTGTAGCCCTCTGTCAGATCCACAGGACCCATCTGGCGAACCTCTTCTTCCAGGTTGATTTCGAAGGGCTTGGGGGTATAGCTGCCGGTAAACTCAATGATTTCCGAAACTTCCTGGAAGGAGAATACCAAGGAAACATCCTTATTCTGACGGGAAACCGTACCGATGTTGATCTGAATCTCATCTCCGGTCTTGACGGAAATGGTTTCCGTTTCCGTTCCTGCAGTCATACTGTCGCGGAATCCACCATAGTGGTAGCTGGTCAGATTGTTCATCACATAGACCCAGTCGTCACCATGCATGGTAATGGTAAATTCGCCATCCGCCTCAGCGATCCAGGAGTAGAAGTAACCTTCTCCATCACCCACAACCACTGCAGTGTACTCGCCCATCTGGGTAAGGATTTCCGGATTCATACTGCTGCCTGTGGGATATGCAAAGGCAACGGTATAGTGGATATTCTTTTCACCGGAATTGGTGAAAACCATCTGTTTGGGTGCAAATCGGGAAGCATCCAGGTTGTCGATCTGCACGATGCCATTCTCTGCGGTGTATTCTTCCCCATTGAAAGTAACGGAGAAATCGCCATCACCACGGACGGTCATATTCGTACCGCCAAGCGCAACATTGCAGAAGAATGTCTTACCGGGTCTGACAGTTACCGTATTTTCCGTACTGAGCAGCCACAAAGGATTCTCCTCCGTGCCCACGTTCGGATCGTAGGCATCGAATACCATAGTCACATCCTTATTCTGTCTGGAGGATGTGCCGATATTGATCTGGATTTCATCCCCGGTCTTCACCGAAACGGTTCCATTTGCAGGACTTCCGTCTGCACTGCTGTAGATATCACCGTATTCAAAGGTGGTCAGATTGCTGACAGAATAGGTCCAGTCGTCACCCAGCATTTGAATCGTGAACACGCCGTCCAGATTCGAGGTCCAGCTATAGATATAACCTTCTCCCTCTCCCACCACAGGAGCCGTGTGTTCACCCAGGTCCACAAGCACATCAGGATTTGCAAAGCTGCCAACCGGGTAAGCAAAGGAGACCGTATACAGGGCGGTTTCCGTACCGGGATTTGTAAGGGTCAGCAGCAAGGGGGTAAAGCGGGAGGCATTGACCCCGTGAATTGTGACAACACCATTCTCGGAAACGTAATCGATGCTGTTAAAGGTAAGTTCGAATTCCTCTGTTCCGGCCACAGTCATGGTAACATTGGACAATACCACATTGGCATAAACCGTTGTGCCGGGTCTGACTGTAACCGTGTTTTCCGTTTCTGTCAGCCAGACAGGATTCTCTTCCGTACCATACGTGGGATCCAGGAAGTCAACCGTCAAAGAAACGGTTTTGTCCATGCCGCTGGCAGTGGCCACATTGATCTGGATCTGATCCCCGGCGGCAACCGTAACGGTTTCGCTGGGGTCGCTGCCATCGGCGCTGCTGTGCAGTTCGCCATAGGCAAAGGTGGTCAGATTGTTCACCACAAAGGTCCAGTCATCTCCCTGCATGGAAATGGTAAATTCACCATCAGCAGGTGCCGTCCAATTGTAGAAGTAGCCGCTTCCGTCACCATCCACCGCAGCTGCATACTCACCCATAACATCTATAATCTGGGGATTGGTATTGCTGCCCAGAGGGCTAACGAAGCTGATGGTGTAAGTGGTTGTAACTGTGCCATAGTTTGCAATCAACACCGGGATCGGCGCGAAACGGGTACCGGATACATCCGGAATCGTCACAACGCCATTCACAGGGGCAAAGTTCTCACCATTGTAAGTCACCATGAAGGAGCCCTCACCGGTGATAACCATATCCACGCCGGACAGCACTTCGTTGCAGGCAAACTGGCAGCCGGGCAGCACTTCCACAGTATTGACTTCGTCCAGCAACCAGAAGGGATTCTCCATTGTGCCTACCTTCGTATTGAATGTGGCACTGAAGACGACCTCACCGGCAGGAATCTCGAAAGGAACAGCAGGATCATAGGTACAGATCAAAATCTGAAGCTCATCGCCGGCAGCAACTTCCGTTTCTACCAGAATGGAGGCATCCTCGGCATCGCTGTACTGATTTTCACCATAGACAGCAGCCGTCACATTGTTGATCAGATACATCCAGTTTCCTTCCGGCATGGCAAGGGTCAAAATACCGTCTTTTTCAGCAGTCCAGGTATACCAGTATCCGTCGGTACTGCCTTCCGGAATCACCACAGTATTGATTTCATCCAGAACCAAAGGTGCAGGATTCATCATGGAGCCGGGCTTATACCGGAACTCCACGGTATAGCTTTCCGCGGTTTCACCACCGTTGCCAACACCAATCAGCACAGGCTCTCTGGGATTGGCGCTGACAACTTCGCCGGTAACAACACCCTCAACAGCCGTCCAGGTCTCTTCCCCTACAATCACATAGGCATCGGGATCTGCAACGGTGAGAATCATGCCGCCGGCACCGTAAACGCTGTAATATACCTCAGCGCCGGGTTCCAGGGTCTCGGTAACAATGGGGAATTCTCCGGGAATCATAATAGGATTGACCTTGCTGCCAAGCTTATCCTCAATCTGTCCCAAGATCTTGATTTCCGCTGCAGGATAAGTACCATCTTCACCGGGAAGGACAACCACTTGAATGAGGATGGTTTCCTCTGCCATCAGATTCACCTTCAGAATGCCATCTTCACATTCAGAAAGCTTCTGGACAACGTCGCCGGCCGTAACAATAATGTCGCAGGGAACATTTTCGGTAATGGATTCCACCTGCAGGGTCAGCAGGCCATTATTGGCCGCAGTATAACTGTAATAGTAGCCGTCTGTATCGCCAGATTCCAACGCGGCTTCCACAGAAACCACGCCGTCAAAGGACTCCAGGACCATAGGATTTTCCATATTGCCCAGAGGGGCCCGGAAGGTCAGCAGGAAGGACCGTGCTTCGGCACTCTTGCTGCCCAACTGGAAAATCTGAGGCAAAACCAATGCTTCCGGTTCGGGAGTTTCTTCCGTATCGGGCTGTTCCTCGGTGTCCGCATCGGACTCCGTGTTTTCCTCCTCCGATACCGCATTCAATTCCTCCTCGGTGTCATCCTCAGGCACCTCGGGTTCCTCCTGCTCGGCAGCGGCAAAGGGAACCTGGACGACACCGTAGTCGTCGGGTTCATAAGTGACGCCATTATAAATGACATATGCTTCCTCGTCCTCGATGACCAGGACACCGCCCTCTGCACCATACACATGGTGGTAGACAGTACTGTCCGTAGGGATCTGGACAGAGGAGAACGCATCCGGGAACTGCGCAACAGCTTCCACATAGGGGCTGTTCTCAGAACCTGCTTCCGGGGCTTTTTCTGTTGCAGCGCCACCGGAGCTGTCATCATTTCCGCCGGAACCACCGGAACCGCCGGGATTGTAGCCGCCGGTGCCGCCGGGTCTGGTATTGCCGCCGGTAGAACCCGTAGTGGGTTCCGTGGGTTCTTCTGTTTCTTCCGTGGGTTCCTCAGTCGCCTCCGTGGTTTCTTCCGTAGCGTCTGTTGTTTCCTCCGATGCTTCCGTAGGGGCGGCAGTGCTTTCTACCGGCACTGAGGACTCCGTGGGTTCACCCTGATGGTCGCCATATCCGCTGCCATTGCACATGGTCAGCAGAAGCACAATCAGTAAAATTGCACAGGCCAAGCCGGCAATGATACCGATTTGTTTCTTACTTAGTTTCATGGCGCCCTCCTTTTTTGTCGTTTTGCAGGAATCGATTTCTTATGCAACTGCCTTCAGGGTGATGGTCATTTCGGTAGAACCGCTTTCAAAATAGAACTCGCTGGTCTCATCCACCAGCTCAAAGCCGGCGGGCATGGTCAGGAAGCTGACCTTGTAGTCATCTTCCGCCATGGTGAAGGTTGCAACGCCGCTGCCATCGGTCATGCCGGGGATGCAGCTGTCCTTGCACATCTGGACCATAGCACCGGCGATGGGGTTGCCGCCCTCATCCACGACAGTAATGGTGTAAACAGCCATGCCCTCAGGCACAGTGGCTTCGGTCTCAGGTTCTTCAACAGCAGGTGCTTCGGTAGCGGGAGCTTCCGTAGCAGGTGCCTCAGTGGCAGGTGCTTCGCTGCCGCCGCAAGCGCACAGGCTCAGCAGCAGGCACAGAACCAGTGCCAGCAGGGAATACTTTTTCATATTCATGGTTATTTCCTCCAAATCGGATACAGATTGTCTTTTGGTTCCGGTTCCCCCGTTTTCGGGGAACCGGGGTTGTTGCAAATTACTCTACATAGCAGACAGCATACATCCAGACGATTTGTGTATTAACGCCGGGAATCTTTTCGTTGTTGCTGTCGTAGAACAGATAATCATGGCTGTCGAAGTTGCCCCAGCCCTTAATGGCATCGCCCTGCTGGAACATGAAGATCAGATCATCCGTCAGCGGATACACATCCGTTTCTTCACATCTTGCCAGAACGTACTCTGTCATACAGGAGTTGTAGCTTTCCTTCTTCACAGGAATTCCGTTCTCATCATAGTAGATATAGTTCAGTTTGTAAACGGCATGCTCATCTGTAACAGCCATGCAGTTGGACATGGACAGATACGGTGCATTCTTACCCAGATTGACATACAGGATCGGGCCTGTGGGAGAATTCAGATGATAGTAGCCGTCGGAACCCTTATGATAGGTGACGGTTTCGCCGAACACATCGATATAACGAAGCTTTTCACCGGCGGAAAGGTTCAGTCGGAAATTGCTGTTAATGGTGTTCTTTGCCTCATAGGGCGTTTCTTCCATGTCGGTGATATCCAGAATGGCATCGCTGATCCGCTCAATGACAATAACGCCTTCCGTATCGTTGGTCAAACCGATGACATAGGTGGAACCCAGGTTGCCGGGTTTGATGTTGGCGGTGAAAGAATTTGTCACAGGGCTGTAGTCCGTATTTTCCGTCAGATTCATAAGGTAGTTTGTGTTATTGCCCCAGAAACTGATGGTGGCATCGGAATACTTGCCGGTGAAGCGGTATAGGCCATCCACCTCAGGTACAAACAGGAAGTAATTATCCGTGTTGCTCTGGATGCCTTCCACATAGGTGGCACCTTCCGCAAGAATGTCGGTTGCGTTGCCATAGACATCGCCCACTTCACCGGAAACCCTGTTGATCACTTCGACGGTGACAGAAGTGTTTTCGGGAGTCAGAACATTCTCCGTTTCTCTGGTATAATACTCAGAGGAAACGCCAACGGTATAGGTTCCGGCGGTCAGCTGGCAAACAGCCAAACCATTGGAATCGGTGGAAGTGGTTGCACGGACAGCGCCATCGAGCTTCAGGGTCAAGGTGATGCCGGAAACGGAATTGCCGAAGTAGTCCACAGCCTTGATGGTGTATTCCAGCTTTTCCGTGTCCTCACCCTTCTCCAGCGTAATGTCTGCATCCTTGCTTTCGGGAGAAACCTCAATTTCTCCAAGAACGTAGCCATCAGCGCTGATCACAGCGGTATAGGAACCCTTAAGAGTGGTAATGGTTGCGACACCGTTTTCATCGGTTTCGCCGAAGCCGGTACCGATGGAAACCATGGCTCCCACAATGGGATTGCCCTGGGCATCCAGGACCCGGATGGTGTAGGTTTCCGTTTCCATAATGATGGTATCCAGCTTAATGGAAATGGAGGGATATTTTTCCGAAAGGACAAACTCCGTGGTTCTGGCAGCATATCCGGTGGGAACGGTCAAAACAACAGAATATGTATCAGCCTTCTGCTTACTGATGGCAAAGCCTTCCGCATTGGTGGTCATGGTCAAGTTGCTTGTGCCAGCCTTCATGCTGAGCATGACATTGGAGATGGGCTTCCGGTTCTCATCCGTAACATTCACGGAATAAGAAATCAGCTTCTGCTGAGCAGTGCCTTCGCTTTCGCCTTCCCGAATGTCTGCATTCAGCTGGAACGTAGCGGCAGGATACATGTTGCCGGCATCCGGCAGCGTACCCACGATGACCTGGATTCTGTCACCCTTGGTGACATTTACACCAACGGATTTATAACCGGAAGAACCCTCAGAGCCATCATCCTGGGAGTTCCGCAGGGCGTAGGTTGTCAGGTTATAGGCCACGATATTGTAATTAACGCCGGATGTAACGCCCTTCACATCCACAACAAACAGGCCTGTTTTTTCTGCGGTGTAGGTGTAATAGACACCGGATTCATTGCCTGCCGCGACTTTCGCTGTAAAGTCGCCCAGGGTAAGGGAGTAGGGATTGTCATAGGTACCGGCAGCTCTGCCCATGGTCACCGTATAGGTTTTGGTTTCCTTGCCGGTATTTTTAAAGATAAGCGGTACCGCGGTACTGGTGCCTTCCGATGTCAGCGGAATCGACACAGGGCCTTTATAGGTGGTACCTGCGTAGGTCACGGAGATGGTGGGATCATTGACAGACAGATACATGACACCCGTGATTCTGTAAATATTGTAGTGCATCTCCTGGCCGGGAGCGATGGTCATTTGGAAGCTGGGCGTAACGCCAATTTCCACAGGATTGTCCTTGGTGCCAATTTCCTGCTCCACACCGGCAGCCTCTTCCAGTTCCTCCAGATCCTTGACAAACGTCTGCTCATAGTCCTCTGCAGTGAAGAACTTGAACATGGTTTCAAAGGTTTCCGCCTCGGTCACAGCACCCTTGTGGATCATACAGATATTGCCGAAACGGTCAATAACTACCGTAGTGGGATAAGCCGTAATATTCATGGCCTTTTCCCAGGCGGGATCACACTTGACCATAGGGAACGTATATCCGTTGCTCTTTTGGAACGCGGCAATTTCTGCATCTTCGGTATTCACAGGATTCATTGCCAAAACAATGACATCCTCGTCATACTTTTCGTAAGCTTCCTGCAGATAAGGGAACTCGCTCTTGCAGGGATCGCACTGCAGATACCAGAAGTTCAGCACAATGGCTTTCTTCTGTTCCAGCAGTTCAGAGTAGGTATACTCCGTTCCGTCGGGAGCGGTGACGGTAAAGTCCATCACCAGATCGCCCAACTTATAGTCCAGATTGTTCAGGTCCCCTTCCATTAAGCCGGCTTCCAGAACAATCTGCGTCGTTTCACCGGCCAGAAGATAATACTCTTCTACCAGATAACCGGCAGGCACGTCGCTCAAAACAGCAACAAAATTGTCACTGGCAATATCTTCAAAGCTTAAACAGCCCTCTGCATCCGTTTTGGCGAACCAGACCAGCTCCTGCATGGTGCTGTCGGTATAGATATAAACGCCGATCCCTTCCAGAGGTTGACCGCCTTCATTATGAATCTCAATGGTATACAGTCTGGAGCTGGTGCCGGTGGTACCGGGAATCACCGCTTCATTGGTTGCAGTGGACTCCTCTACCGGTTTCTGTCCGGCAGGCGAGCACATGACAACACATAAGCAGACCAGAAGACAAAGGACGATCAAGCCGCCAATGAGGACCAACTTTTTCTTTGTCATTACATCGCCTCCACTTACAGAATTTTGGCCGAAGCCTTGTTATCAATCAATTTGCAATATAGCAGCACATGAACAGCCAGGAAATCTCATTGTTAACGCCGGGAATATTCACGCCGTTGACATCCTTGAACAGGTACAGGGAGCTTTCCTCGTCAAACCAGCCGGAATCCTCGCCCTCCATCTGAAGGATGTACTTCAGGTCCTCGGTCAGAGGATAAACGCCGCTGTTTTCATCCATGCAGCCAATGTATTCCAGCAGGCACTCGCTGTAGGATTCCTTCTTCAGGAAATCGCCGTTGTCATCAAAGAAGTAGCGGTTGACACCGGTGTGATCCAGGATGGTCTTGAAGCAATCCAGATAAGATACATCCTCACCCAGGTACATCAGAACCAGAGGACCGTCTGCACTGTCCAGATGATAGAAGCCGTCGTTTTCATTCAGAACCAGCTTATAGGTATCGGAAGATGCGTTGATGTCAAAGTCATTCAACTTGGCACCGGCAGGCAGGGTGTAAGGTGCCAGCTGGACAGTAGCCCGGTAAACGGTCCAGGGTTCATCCGCAATGTTATATTCGGGCTCGCCGATGCGCTCAATGGTCAGGACACAATTGTCGGAATCTCCGCCATCAATGCCCAGAACCAGGACCGTGGTGCCGGTGTTTCCGGTGCCGATCATGCTTGCACTGATGGACATGGTGAAAGCACCGTCAACCACTTCGGCAGCATTGACTTCCTGAACGAAGTGAGGTCCGCCGTAGTAGCCGATCTGCGCAGTTTTGTCAGAAACGGAGAATTCATAGGTACCGGCGGTGGTGGGTGCAAACAGGAAGTAGCTTCTCTCCCCTGCTGCCAGGGTCACATGGGTGCTGCCGGCATCCACATAAGCTGCCTCGTAGTCCTTGCCGCCAACAACCAGGCTCTGGGTCTGGGAAGACAGGGTCTTGGCCAGAACCACTTCCAGTTCTGTCTTTTCTGCGGACAGAGTCAAACCGGTATTGTCGTAGTAGTACTCGTCAGCATTGCCGGTGAACATCAGTTCCACGGTGTAATCACCCTTGGCAAGGGTCTTGGCAGCGACACCGTTGGCATCCACAGTCTGCAAAGCGATCTTTTCGCCGTTTTGCATGAACTGCACGATCACACCGGTGGTATAGGGAACACCGGAGCCGTCCACAACGGAAACCCGGTATTCCGCCTCACTGCCGGAATTGCTTCCGGCGGTGTGGGTGGCTGCGGGCTCTCCGCCGCAGGCACCCAGCATTAAGGTAACGCACAGGAACAGGACACACAGTGCCACAGTTCCGAATTTTTTAGAAACGTTCATAAAAAGGGGTCCTCTCTTAATGGGTTAGGGGAATTAGTTCTGGGGGCCCAGGTACTGATAATAGTAGCAGATCTTGGTCCAGGAGTGGTCCACGTTCTCGAAGGTGTACTTATCCAGCAGCAGCTGCAGCAGCTCAGCCAGGCGCTCGGTAACAGGTACACAGCCCTTGATCTCTTCGCCGCCGGTGGTGATGATATCGTCCAGGTAAGTCTTCATCTCATCAGTGAAGTCCTCACCCTTGCCGTGGTACTTGCCTTCATAGACATCCTCCAGCTGATAGATCTCAGCGTAGGAATCATAGTCAGCGCCCCACAGTTCCCGCAGGTAGGCATCGGTGGCTTCCACGTCGCCCTCATACTTGTTCAGGAAAGACAGGATGTACAGATCATCCTCGGTGCGGCTGAAGTCGAAGCCGCCCAGATCGATCATACCCTTGATCTTTACGTTGTTACCCTCAGCGTCCTTCTGGACGGTGCCGTCAGCATTATAAGCGTCCACCGTAGCGATGGGGGTGCCGAAAACGCTGGTAATGCCGGTGAAGTCTGCATAAATGATGCTGCCGTACTTCTGGTTGCCGTTGGCATCCAGACCCAGGTCTTCGTGGTAGTAACCATCGTCGCCAAGAATAACGTCAACGCCGCCGGCGATCAGATGGTACATCGCCTCACCGGTTGCATCGGTGTCATAGGTGAAGTAGCCGGGGGAGCAGGTGCGGAACAGGTCCATGGTAGCACCCACATACTCGATATCGTAGTAGATGTAGCCGACTTCATAGACATCCCAGAAGGCAATGTCAATGTAGTAGGGCTTGCCTGCTTCCATGTAGTACAGCATGGAAACATTGTTGTTGTCGTTGTACAGTCTTTCAGACTGTTCATAGATATACAGTTCTTCACGGTTCTCGTTGAAGATCCAGCCATCAACACCGTCCTGGGATTCGTTTCGGGAGGTAATACGGTAAACACCGGAAATGGTGGGCACGAACTCAGCAAGCTGACCTCTGGGCAGGATAGGACGATCGTAGTAGAAGCAGTTGGTAGGCACGTCCTTGCCCTGGGTAGCGGTATGGGCGCAGAAAGGAGCCAGACCCTTAATGGGGTCTACCAGCTGAGAATCCTCAGAGCCGTAGACTTCGAAATACTTACAGATCTTCAGCCATTCGTTTTCGTCGCCGTCAAAGCCGGCAACCTCAGCAACCACCTTCAGCAGCTCTGCCAACTCCTCGTTGACGGTGCAGATGCCGTTCAGAGAAGCATTGGAAGCGAAGTTGAAGTAAGTCACCAGATCTTCGTAATAATTATGGCCATCCAGAGTAATGGTGCCGTCATAGGCCAGATCCCAGATGGTGCTCTCTTCGCTGAACTGGGTGTAGTTCATCAGCTCAGCCAGCAGCAGGGGGCCATTCTCATCGCCCACATGGTAGTAGCCGTCCTTCTCATTCAGAACGATGTCCACATAGGTGTAGTCGAAGCCATCCTCAGTGACAGCAGCGTAGCGGGGAATGTAAGTAGCGGTATCCACTTCGGAGGCATCCACGATCCGGACATTCTTGATGTAAACGGTATCATCGCCCTCGTGGGTGGATTCGTCCTTGATGTAGCACACAGCAACCTCGTAGGTGCCATCCTCCAGAGCGACCCAGGGATAGCAGCTCTTCCAGACTTCCTCTTCCTCCACGCCGGAGATGGCATAGATAGGTTCGTCGTTGACGATGACGTGCATCACGTCCACGGAACGCTCAGAGGATGCCAAGTAATCGAAGCCAACAGCCTGACCGGCCTTCAGCTCCACATCCATATACAGGATAGCGAAGGAATCGTCAATCTCCTGGTTGGAAGCCTTGAAGCAAACTTCACCGTTCTTCTCGGTCTGGATGAAGGGCCAGCAGTACTCTGCGTCCTCGCCTTCCTCGGCACGGTAGGTCACAGGGATCTCAGCACCATTCAGAACAGCGGCCACATTCTCAGGCGTATCCATCTCATAGGTGGGCTTCACATTGGTGACCAGCTCGCTCAGAGCGATGAAGAGCTTCTGCTCATAATTCTCAGCAGAGAAATGCTCAAACATATTGATGAAGGGACGGATGCTGGTGATGCCGCCGGCTTCGATCAGGCTGATCATACCGTACCGGTCCACAATGACGGAGGTGGGATAGCCGGAGATGTTGAAGGTAGCAGACCAGGAGGAGGGGCACTTTGCCATGGGGAAGGTCAGACCGTACTGAGCCTGGAAGGACTCAATGGCAGGATCTTCCTCGAAGGGGTTCAGGGCAACGATGCCGATCTTGTCGCTGTACTGCTCGTAAGCCTGCTGCATATAGGGGAATTCCTTGACGCACCAGGTGCAGGTGGTGTACCAGAAGTTGATCAGGACCATTTCCTTCTCTTCCAGCATCTGGGACAGGGTAACAGTCTCACCGGCAGGAGTAACCACGCTGAAATCATACATGATATCGCCCAGGCCCAGGGTAGCACCGGCCAGGTTCTCACCCTTGATGACAGAAGAAGTCAGGGTGATGTTTGCGGTATTGCCGGAGAACGCATAGGAAGCATCCACAGCATAGCCCTTGGGGGCACCGGAAACCACGATGGCATAGCTGTCGCTCTTTTCCATGGTGAAGGAAGCGATGCCCTCGTCATTGGTTTCGCCGTACTGCTTCAGGTCAGACAGGGTACTGTCGGAATAAATGTAAATATCCACACCGGCCATAGGCATACCGCCGGCAGTCTTCACGCTGACACTGTAAGAACCGGTTTCTGCGGACGCAGCCTCGGTTTCGGGGGCAGCTTCATTGCCGCCGCAGGCAGCCATGGACAGAACCATGACAACAGCCAATAGCAGCGAGAGCATCTTCTTAAATTTCTTCATCGTATCCTCCTGAATATCGGTTTTTCAGCCAAAGCACATACCCCGGCAATATTAACCTCATTATCCAATTTATAGTATCATATCTTTGTATTTTCGTCAATAATTATTTATCACTGGAACACAGTTGTGTACAGTAAAGAAACAGAAAAAATGCCCCGGGATCCGTAGATCCCGGGGCATATGCTTATGGAGTTTCAGTAAGTCTCAAAGAAACTTATGCAGCGCGGCGCTTCTTGGTCAGCAGAACCACGATAGCGGCAGCAGCCAGCAGCATGACAGCAACAGCAATCATGATCATATCGCCGGTCTTGGCATTGTCCAGGTCAGCCTTACAGACATCGCACTCTTCGTCCTTGTCCTTGTCGACATGGTCCAGAACAGCCAGTTCCTTGGTTTCCTCTGCATCACACAGTTCGCACTCGCGGACGTTCTTACCCTTAGCGGTACAGGTAGCAGCCTTCACGGTCTCCCACTCGCCCCACTCGTGAGCATTTTCGTCAACAGGAGTGATAACGTTCTTGAAGTTGGTCAGCTGGGTCAGAGCCTCATTCTGCCAAACCTGCTGGCACTCCTCGCAGTACCAGTGCTCGATGTTACCCTCTTCCTGGCAAGTAGCAGCAACAGCCTTAACGTGAACCACTTCGCCGCCAACAGAGGGAACAACAATGTTCTTGATGTTGGTCAGCTGAGTCAGAGCCTCGTCGGTCCAGACTCTCTCGCAGTCATAGCAGACCCAGTACTCGACGTTGCCGTCGTAGTGGCAGCCGGGTGCAACGGCATCCATGTGAACAATGTTGCCATCCTCGGTAGCGGGGATGATCACGTTCTTGCGGTTGGTCAGCTGAGTCAGAGCCTCATCCTGCCAGACGGTCTCACACTTAGCGCAGAACCAGTGCTCGATGTTACCATTGTCGTGGCAGCCGGGAGCAACAGCTTCCATGTTGATGATGTCATGGCCTGCGGGAGTCAGAACGTTCTTGCGGTTGGTCAGCGGAGTCAGAGCCTCATCCTGCCATACCTTTTCACATTCCTCACAGTACCAGTACTCGATGTTACCCTCTTCGCCTTCGAAGCAGCCGGATTCCTTAGCTTCAACATGGACCACATCGCCGCCGACAGCGGGCAGAACAACGTTCTTGATGTTGGTCAGCTGAGTCAGAGCCTCGTCAGCCCAAACCTGCTCACACTTAGCGCAAGTCCAGTAAGCGATGTTGCCTTCGAAGTGGCAGCCGGGAGCGACAGCCTC
>JAZSHO010000051.1:0-6528 GCA_045533345.1 Faecousia sp.
GTGCATCTGTCAAGGAAAAGTAGACGCTAAAAAACACCATCGTTTTAGAAGCCCAGTTCGGTCTTGTACTGAACTGGGCTTTTATAGCCCAGAGCGGCCGCAGGCCGCTCGTAATTATAGTAATGAACATACTCGTCAAGAAGCTTAGGAACATCCTTAGCAGTCGCCAAACCGAAGTCAAGTAACAATTCTTCCTTTATCCAGCCGTTAATTGCTTCAATTATTGCATTATCTGTTGGAGTTCCTACTTTCGACATTGAACGAAGTATGTTATAATGTTCATGAGCCTGTCGGAAGGCTTGTGAGGAGTAGACGGAACCCTGGTCGGTGTGCAAGACTACCTGGGGTGTCTGCTCCTCATTTTTCTTGCCTGCAAGCAGTTTAAGCTGCTCCAGACAATGGTAATACGGTTTTGTGCTACCCTGGATCGGCGTTGCTTGGTGCGCAAGGATCTCATTGTTGAATGTATCGACAAGAAGTGTCCATTCCCAATTTCGCCCGTTGTTCTTAAATATCGTCATGTCGGATACAACGATTTCAATTGGATGGGTTGCATTCCAATTTCCCTTCACTTCATTCGGAAACTCTACATGTTCTTCTCCCGGTTTCTTGTAGGTGTATTTCCTTGCCTTAGATCGGATACCGGCCTGCTTGCAGCATTTGTGTGCCAGATTGTGAGAAAATACCCATCCGGTAGCCTCAAATACTGCTTTTGCAAGCATGTGGTAGCCATGTGAGGGGTGTTTCTTGTGCTGCTCCGTTAGTAGCTTTGTAAGCAGCTGCCTGTCCTGCTCATAACGATTTGGTTTCCCTTGCCGTCCTCTCCAACGATAGTAGCCGGATTTACTGACACCCATGAATTCACACAGAAATACAACAGGATATTTTTCTCTTAGTGTTTCGATAATTTCGTACTCTTGTCGGATCCGGTAACGAACACCTTGTTTGCACCAACTCCTTCCACCCAGTATCCTTTTTTTAACCGTTCATTTTCAATTTCTAGTTTGGCAACTATAAGCCGTAGTCTTTCTAACTCAGAAAGTTTCTTGCTGGTATGCAGTGCTGCGAATGGATTTCCGGGATGCCCTTTGGGAATAAATGCAGATTCTCCCTCTGCAATGTATTCCTTCACCCACCTACAGATCATACTCCTATCCGCGGTGTATTCTCTTTCCAGTGTTCGCACTGAAACATGGTCATCTAGATGTTTATGTACAATCTCTGACTTCTGCTCCGGTGTCCATACTCGCTTTGTTTGCCCTTTCCTCACTATTACCACCTCCACCTGTATTTTAGCATAAAGAAAAGGTAGACAACATGGTGGTTTTCCATGTGTCTACCTTTATCTTACAACTTCATCTGGCGGTTTTCTTTAACCAACGAAAAGTGGTCTGAAATCAAGCGATTTCAGACCACTAAAAATCAATATGCAATTATTCCCACTCGATGGTGCCGGTGGGCTTGGGGGTCAGGTCCAGGAGGACCCGGTTGATGCCCTCCACCTCGGAGGTGATCCGGGCCACGATCTTGTGCAGCACCGGGTAGGGGATCTCCTCGATGGTGGCGGTCATAGCGTCCTTGGTGTTCACCGCGCGGATGATGGCGGGCCAGCCCTCATAGCGGCTCTCGTCCCGCACGCCAACGCTCTTGATATCCGGCACAGCGATAAAGTACTGCCACACCTTTTCCGCCAGGCCGCACTTGTCGAACTCCTCCCGCAGGATGGCATCGGCCTCCCGCAGAGCCTCCAGGCGGTCACGGGTGATGGCACCCAGGCAGCGCACACCCAGGCCGGGGCCGGGGAAGGGCTGCCGGTAAACCATGGCGTGGGGCAGGCCCAGGGCCTCGCCGACCACACGGACCTCGTCCTTAAACAGCAGCTTCAGCGGCTCTACCAGCTCAAACTGCAGGTCCTCAGGCAGACCGCCCACATTGTGGTGGGACTTGATCGCCTTCTTGCCCTCGGCAGCCTTGATGGACTCCAGAATATCGGGGTAGATGGTACCCTGCGCCAGGAAGGAAATACCCTCCAGCTTCCGGGCCTCGTCGGCAAACACGGTGATGAACTCCTTGCCGATGATCTTGCGCTTGCGCTCCGGGTCGGAAACACCCGCCAGCAAACCCAGGAAATGGTCGGTGGCATCCACATAGATCAGGTTAGCATCCATGCCGTCTTTGAACATCCGGATGACATCCTCAGACTCGTTTTTCCGCATCAGGCCGTGGTTCACATGCACGCAGACCAGCTGCTTGCCGATAGCCTTAATGAGCAGCGCAGCCACCACAGAAGAATCCACGCCGCCGCTGAGCGCCAGAAGGGCCTTCTTATCGCCCACCTGGGCCCGGACAGCCGCCACTTGCTCCGCGATGAAGGCATCGGCCAGGGCCTTGGTGGTGATCCGCTGCATGGATTCGGGACGAACATTTGTATCCATATTGTTTCCCTCCGTTATTCATAATTAAAAGATAGCATCATTATACAGACATTCTTTTCACTACGCAAGAAAAAATTCTGTAAAGAACTATAAAATTTTCCCAGCCGGAACGGTGCGTTTTTTGTGGATTGTGCATTTAATACAGCACCAGGACCAGCCGATACCAGAATTGATGGAAGATCGAGCGCTGACGCAGCTTTTCCCGGGCGATGAGGATCCCGTTCTCCAGCCGGGTCAGTTCCTCCGCCGTGATGGTGTGCTGGCTGTATTTGGCCTTCTCCACCAACTCTACCAGGGCTTCCTCCGGGGACTGCCCCAAAGCCCGGTACAGCCGGGACAGCTCCTGCCAGTAGGCGATCGTCCGGTCGTTTTCGCCGCACCGTGCCTGCCGCCGTCTGCGCAGGTACAGCCGCAGACACCGCTGTCCGATCACCGCGCCCACCACGCCGGTAACGATCGCCAGAATCCCCAGCCATTTCCACACTTCCTCCGGGATCTTGAAGGGTTCTTTCTTCCCGGCGCTGTCGGGGGTGGTGGGTTTTTCGGTCTGGGGCCGGTCAGGCTCGGTGGTGTCCGGATCCTGGGTGGCATCCGGTTGGGTGGACACAGTGGTTTCGGTGGGCTGGGTGGTTTCGATGGGGTCTGTCCCCTCCGTTTGCAGGGCCACCAGCGGAGGCGTTACCTCCAGCACCGCCCAACCGAAATATGGCAGCCAGTATTCCACCCAGGCGTGGGCATCGCTGGAGCGGACCACGGTGATATGGCCGTTCTCAGACTCCGCCACATAGCCGGTGACATACCGGGCCGGAATTCCCGCCGCCTGCAGAAGCACCGTTGCGGCGGTGGCATAGTGGACGCAGTAGCCGGTCTCGCTGGTCTCCAGGAACCATTGGGCAAAGTCCTTGGAGGCCGAAGGCATCCGCCTGGTCCGCAGGTCATAGGTGGCGCTGTTTTGCACATAATCGGCAATGGCCCGGGCCTGATAATAGGGGTTCTGAATGTCCCCGATGATCCGCTGGGCCAGGGGTTCTGCCCAGGCCTTCACCTCATCGGTGAGGTGGATATATTTATCCTGATTGATCCGCCAGTAGGGCTTATCCGTCATGGCGGGATAAAGCGCCGTGTAAGCGGCCATGGAAACATCCGCACAGGCAAACGAGTACATGGTCAGCTTGTTTTCGTTTTCCAGACTTCTGGACACATCCAGCAAAAGGGAGCTTCGGGTATAATTGGGCAGATACAGCATCCTGTGGGCGTAACGGGTGGTGATGACCACCTCGCCCCGATTCTCCATCAGCGCTTCATTGGGCCAGTAGAGTTCCTTCACATCGGTGCCGCTCTCCTTCCAGGTCTTGCCGTCGTAGGCATCCAGGGCTCTGCCCCGGAGGTACACCACGCCGTCAAAGTTGGCAGACATCCGCAGGATCTCCGCCCGGGACGCCACCCGGATGCCCACGGAGTCCAGCCGGACGATCCCCGCATCCACGCTGGAGCCGGTAATGCCCTTTTCAAAGAAGCGGCCGAACAGCCGGTCCATCACCGGATTTTCCAGCACCGCGTCCACCATGGCCTGGGCCTGTTTCTGCCCGGTGTAGCCGTCTTTCGGGATGGCCGCGAACAGGATGAGAAGCACAATGGTAATGGGCAGCACCAGCACGGTACACAGCCGGTTTCCCTGCTCCGGGTCCTGCCGGCGCACCGTCTGGCTCAGAAGCAGCAACAGTGCCGCCGCCAAAAACAGGAACAGCCAGACCAGATCCGGCACCGTATCGGTGACCACCAGGCACAGGGCAAGGGGAACAGTGCTGGGAATCAGCGCCACCACCGTGGGCTTCTTCCGGCACACCGTCCAGGCAACCAGCAGCACGATCACCACCGCCAGGGCGCACATGCCCAGCTCCAAAGTGGCTTCCATCTCGTCGGCACTGCGGACGGACCAGCGGATCACGCCCCAGCCGTAGCCCCGGTCATACTGCCGGGAAACGCGGTAGAGCAAAGATTCCAGTCCCTGAAGCAGATCGCCCCGGAACAGCAGCGCACCGCCCACGATGCCCACCGCCGCCGGCGGCACAGCCCCAAGAGGCAGACTGTAGCAGGCGCTGAAAAACACCGCCGCCACAAAGCACACCCCAGCCAGCACCTTCAGGTCCACCGCCATATACATGGCTGTGGCCAGGCAGCTCACAGCGGCAAAGCCGATGGTAAACGACAGCAGGAATCCCCAGAGGCCGGACATGGCTTTTTCAAGCTTCATCGTCGCCACCTCCCACATGGTAATTCCAGGCCGCATCCCCGGTATCCGGAACCGCGCTGCCTCCGGCAGGCGCAGCCGCCAGGATCATGTGCAGGCCGGTTTCCAGGGTGGCCTCGTCGGTGACCTGGAAACGAAGCACGCCGGTGCCTGTCTGGCAGCGGACCTCATGCTCGATCTGTTTTTCCAGCAGCCGCTGGCTTGTCCACAGAAGCTGCCCCAGCTTCACATCCAGCACATTGGGGGTGCCGGACAGGGTCAGGGTCAGGGTATAGCCTCTGCGCACCGGCTCCATAGGCTCCCGGTAGATCAGCTTGCCGGTTTTGGCCGACATTTTCCAGTGGATCTGCCGCAGATTGTCCCCGGGGCGGTACAGCCGCAGGTCGTGGATCTCGGAAAAACCGCCGCCGGGCTTGGGCCGCAGGATGCCGTCGCCCTTTTTGTTGGGCCGGGGCAGCCGACGGCTGGGTACAGGCTTTGGTTCCAGATAAAGGGTGCAAGTCTCCTCCCGCTTCAGCTGCCGCCGAAACAGGCCGAGAAAATCATATACATATAATGTCGGGTAAGAAATGGTAAACATGCCGCAATGCTCCGTGGGAAGCATCTCCCCCGGCTTTCCCAGATAGCGCTCCCCGGTGAGGTGATTCACCACCCGGATGGTGCAGCGCACAGGAGGCATGAGGAAAAAGCCGCTCAGCTTCAGCATCGGGCGCACCGGCATCCCCTGCCGCGCCCGGGGCGGGCAACGCAGGGATGCCTTCACCTTCAGCATCCCCGGCAGGCTGAGCAGCAGGGAGATCCAGGGCAGAACGCTCACCAGCGCCAGCAGAATGCCGGAAAACCATTCCTGATAAAATCCGAAGAACACCAGGCTCCCGAACAAAATCGCCAGGTATCCGAGCCATCGCCCCCACATATCAGCGCAGCTTGGGCGGCTGGACCTTGCTTATCAAAGTCCGCAAAACCTCTCTGGGGGATTCCACCTGTCCGTCCACATGGGGCGCAAGGTGCAGCCGGTGGGCCACCGTGGTGACAAACACCTCCTGCACATCCTTTGGCACCAGGTAATCCCGTCCCCGAAGCCGGGCCACCGCCTTAGCCATGGCCACCACAGCCAGGGTGGCACGGGGGCTTGCGCCACGGGTCAGCTGGTCACAGCACCGGGTCGCCTCCACCAGACCCACCACATACCGGGCGATCTCCTCTGACACATGGGTCTGGGCGACGATCTGCTGCATTTCGGTCAGCTCCTCGGCGCTCACCACCGGCTCCAGCGCCCGCAGGGGGTCCTTCCCCTGGCGCTGCATCACCATAAGCACCTCGTCCTTGGGAGCAGGATAGCCCATGCTGATACGCACGCTGAACCGGTCCATCTGGCTGTCCGGCAGAAGCTGGGTACCCGCCGCGCCGGCGGGGTTCTGGGTAGCCATGACGATGAAGGGATTGGGCAGCGGATAGCTGACACCGTCCACGGTGACCTGGCCCTCCTCCATGGCCTCCAGCAAAGCGGACTGGGTCCGGGAGGTGGCACGGTTCAGCTCATCTGCCAGCAGCAGATTGCACATCACCGCGCCGGGCTTGAACTCCAACTCGCCGGAGGCCTGATTCAGGACGGAATAGCCCGTCACATCGGAAGGAAGCACATCCGGCGTAAACTGAATACGGTTATAATCCAGGCCCAGGACCCGGGAAAAGGCCAGGGCCATGGTGGTTTTTCCCACGCCGGGAACGTCTTCCAGCAGAATGTGTCCTCCCGACAAAATTGCCGCAAGCACCCGAAGCAGAACCTGATCCTTTCCGACCACAACCTGTCTGACCTGATGCAGCACCTGCTGGGCATAA
>JAZSHO010000190.1:0-18047 GCA_045533345.1 Faecousia sp.
GTCCTGGTAAGCCTGGGTGTCAACGGCATGCTGGGCGGAGTCGGCGTTGGACTTGGCAAGATCTTCTTCGTACTTGGCCTAAGTCGGATCGTAGCCATGTCGTTCTGTGAGCCAAGGAGTTGAACAACTTGCTTGTCTTCCTAAGACCGCTTGGCCTCCGACTTGTCCTGGTAAGCCTGGGTGTCAACGGCATGCTGGGCGGAGTCGGCGTTGAACTTGGCAAGATCTTCTTCGTACTTGGCCTGGGCGGCGTTGAATTCCTCAACGGCCTTCAGATAAGCTTCGTAGGCCTGGGTATCAGCAGCGTGCTGAGCGGAGTCTTCGTTGTACTTGGCAAGGTCTGCTTCGTACTTGGCCTGGGCAGCGTTGTATGCTTCCAGAGCAGCCAGGTAATCCTGGTAAGCCTGGGTGTCAGTCTGGAACTGGGCCACATCGGCATTGTACTCGGCCAGGTCGGCTTCGTACTGGGCCAGGGCAACGCGGTAGGCATCCATAGCCACCAGGTAGTCCTGGTAAGCCTGGGTGTCAACGGCATGCTGGGCGGAGTCAGCGTTGAACTTGGCCAGATCTTCTTCATACTTGGCCTGGGCGGCGTTGAATTCCTCAACGGCCTTCAGATAGTCTTCATATGCCTTGGTATCGGCATCGTGCTGAGCCTTGTTCTCTTCGTATTCTTTCACAGCCTCTTCGTGCTGTGCCTTGTTGTCCTCGTAGTTCTTCAGGTCCTCTTCGTACTTTTCCTGGTTCTGCTTGTCGTAAGCATCGGCAGCCTGGTTGTAGCCATCCACCGCTTCGTTGTAGCCGTCCACAGCCTCATTGTAGCCGTCCACGGCTTCGTTGTAGCCGCCCACAGCCTCGTTGTAGCCCAGTTCGCCCAGGCCTTCCGTCTCGGGGGTCTCGGGAGCCTCGGGCAGGATCAGTTCGGGATTGACCAGAGCGCCGTCGGTGTCGGCCTCATTGTTCTCGGCGGCAGTGTTGTTGTTCTGCTCCACCTGCTGGTTGTTTTCGGCGGTATCGCTGTTCTTTTCGAGGGTTTCGCCGTTGGCCTCGCCCACCTTCTCGTTGTACTCGGGGGCGGTGATCAGGGACAGATCCAGGTCGGTACCGGATTCGGCGATGGGCTCCACAGGGGGCATATCCAGGCCCTGCAGCAGAGCGTCATCGATTTCGGCAGCGTTTACCTGGGTGGACAGAGCCACGGTCATGGCCATAGCGACGGCAAAGGTGCTGCCTGCCTTGGGCAGATGCTTTGCGTAATTCTTCTTGTTGATCTTCTTAGCCATAATTTCAATCTCCTTTAATTCATTATGGGGATCGAAATACTGGCGGCTGGGCTGCCGTGACCGTTTCCGGTTTTAGGCCCCTGGCTTTGCGTCCCACCCTTTCGGGCGGTTTGCCGTTTACAGGTATTTCTTCATTACAGGGTCAGTATAACATTGGGTTATTTCACTTTGCGTTTCAGTTTCCGTTTATCGGAAAATAATTGAAATTTTTTCAGACGGCCTCCTTCCCCTCCTGCTGCCGCAGGGCGCTGTCCAGCAGCAGGATCAGCTCCAGAACACTGCGGAAGGATTGTTCCTGTTGTTTCTCCTGCCAGCAGATGGTTCCCTGCCAGCTGGAATGCTGGCGGAACAGGATCTTCAACTCAAAGGTGGCCAGAATTCCTCTGGTGCGGCGGCCCATGGACTCGCAGCCGGCGCTCTGGGGCAATGAGGAAAAGAAGCTGCGATGGGTGGTGTAGGACTGGGGGGCCCGGTTTTCTTCCAGCAGTTCCTCCATCAGCACAAGAAACTGGCTGAGACTGTGAAAGGGGAGGGCTCTCTGGCCCATGCCGGAAACCCAGCCCCGGAACACACCGTCCCGATAGGAATCGATGTACAGGGTGGTTCTGCGGCTGTCCGGGATCCATAAATTCTGTATCAGGGAATTCACCTCCTGTCCTGTTGCTGATGTCAGTATACTGCGGGGTTGTTTCACATTTCATTTCACTTTCCACTTTCCGGAAAAAATTCTCGACAAGGGATTTTCCGCAAGATATAATGAAATCAGAAACTTTACGATCAGGAGAAAAACGCCATGACAAAGCATGATACGCTTTTGCTCTGCAGCGCATCCCGGGAAAACCGGCAGGAGCTGCGGCGCGTGTTTTCGGATGCTTACCATCTTCTGGAATCCGGTGATCCCAAACAGCTGATGCTGCTGCTGAGGCAGAATCTGGACTGCATTGCCGCGGTGCTGCTGGATATCAGCGAAATGGACCGGGAGGACCGGCAGTGGATCAACCGGGAGGAGAACCATGCCCTCATGGGCCAGGTGCCGGTGATCGTTCTGGTGGCCGCGGATGTGCCGGATGTTTTGAATCAGTCCTTCGGCAAGGGTGCTGCGGATGTGATGCCCGTGACCTACGACCCTTACGGCATGCTCCACCGGGTGGAGAACATCATCGATCTGAATCTGCACAAACGGCATCTGGAGACCCTGGTGGAGGAGCAGAAGAGCCTGCTGCAGCAGACCTCCGATACCATGGTGGATGCTTTGTCCTCCCTCATCGAATACCGCAGCGCGGAAACCGGCCAGCACATTCTCCGGATCCGTCAGTTTACCCGGATCCTGTTGGAAGAGGTGGCCAAATGCTGCCCGGAGTACCAGCTGACCGAGGAGACCATCGACATCATCTGCAGCGCCTCGGCCCTCCATGACGTGGGCAAGATCGCCATTCCCGACAATATTTTAACGAAGCCGGGCCCCTTGACGGAAAAAGAGCGGGAGATCATGAAAAGCCACACGGTCACCGGCTGCCGGATCCTGGAATCCATGGAATCCATCGCCAATGAGACATACCGCAGCTATGCCCATAATATCTGCCACTACCACCACGAACGGTGGGACGGCGGCGGTTATCCCGAGGGTCTGCGGGGGGATGCCATCCCCATCTGCGCCCAGGTGGTGGGCCTTGCGGATGTTTACGATGCCTTGACCTCTGACCGGGTATACAAAAAGGCCTACTCCTATTCCAGAGCGGTGAATATGATCTTCCAGGGAGAGTGCGGCATCTTTTCTCCCAAGCTGCTGGACTGCTTCAAGCATGTGGCCCACCGGTTTGCCCATCTGGCTGAAGAGTATGCCGACGGAAAGGTACCGGAGAACCGGTCCTCCCGGACCATTCAGGCTCTGCCGGAGATGTGGGAAACGGAAGATGCCATGGAACGGCTCCGGGGAAAATACTACGCGTTGCTGCACTACATCAACGGATTTTTGATGGAACTGGATATGGACCGGCAGGTATTCCATCTGATTTACAATCCCTATCCGGAGCTGGCCTCCATCCAGGAGATCAATTCTCTGGTGGAAATCGGGGATCTGCTGCTGAACCGGTTCGTGCATCCCCAGGACCGGGAGAAAATGGAGCAGTTCCTCAGCCGGGACATCCATCAGTTTTTGGAGCAGGGCCTCCGCCGGGCCAGCTACCGGTTCCGGTTCCGCAACGCCGCTGCCGATGGCACGGTCTTTGAGCTGACTCTGCTGCGGGTGAATCCCCTGGACAACAGCCACCGGACTATGGCCGTCTTGGCAAAAAAATTGCAGGCAGACTGGCGGGTCCCGGAAACGGGCCGGGAGATCTCCGTGCCTCTGGAGGGTACCTTCAGCTGCAAAAACGATCAGCATTTCACCCTGCTGAAGCTGGGCAGCGCCACCCGCGAACTGGGCGGCTACGGAGCGGAGGAGCTGAAAAGCCGCTTTGACAACCGGCTGCTGGAGCTGGTCCATCCCGAGGACCGGGAAATGGTTCGCCGGCAGTTCACCGAACAGCTGCGAATCGGCACGGATGTGAAGCTGGAGCACCGGATCGTTCGGAAAAGCGGAGAAATCCGCTGGGTTTATAACAGCAGTCGTCTGATCACAGACTCCGCCGGCCAGGAGATCATCTGCAGCTTCCTTGTGGATATCCAGAACCTGCACCGGGAGGACACAGCCCTCCAGGAGAAGCTGCAGCGCTACGAAATGATCCTGGCCCAGACGGAAAATGTGCTGTTTGAGTGGGATGTGATCCGGGACTCCATCAGTTTCTCCGATACATGGGAAAAGATCTTCGGCTACCGGCCCCGGCAGGAGGATCACCAGTGGAGTCAGCACTGGATGTCCTGCCTGCACCCGGACGATATGCCCCTGCTGGCCGACTGCCTGGGCCGTCTGCAGAGCGGATCCCCCTATGAAATGATCGAGGTGCGGATGGTCACCGCCCAGGGCCGGTATCTCTGGTGCCGTTTCCGGGGTACCTCCATCCGGGATGCCCGGGGCAATCTGCAGAAGATCTCCGGCATCATCATCAACATCGACGCGGAGAAGCAGGCAGAGCAGGCTCTGCAAAGCCGGGCGGAGCAGGATTCTCTGACCAAGCTTTTGAATAAGGACGCAGCCCGGAAGCAGGCGGAGGAATACTTCGCACGGTATGCTTCCGCCACCGGCGGCGCGCTGCTGATCATCGACCTGGATGATTTCAAGCTGATCAATGACCAGAAGGGTCACCTGTTCGGCGACACCGTGCTGGTGAAGGTGGCCCAGGAGATCAAAAAGCTCTTCCGGAGCCAGGACATCGTGGCCCGGATCGGCGGCGACGAATTTATGGTGGTCATGCGCAGCATCACCGACGAAGGGCTGCTGGAACAGCGCTGCCAGCAGCTGGTCCAGATGTTCAGCAACGCCTTCCGAAGCTATCAGCTGTCGCTGACCTGTTCCATCGGCATTGCTCTGGCACCCATGCACGGACAGTCCTATTATGAGCTGTTCCTCCATGCGGACCAGGCCCTTTACCGGGCCAAGGCCATGGGCAAGAACGGCTATGCCATCTACAGTCCCGAGGATGCCCAAAGCTGGAACCGGGGCCGCACTGCTCTGGTGAACAATCCCATCGATTCGGACCAGGAGCCCTCTCTGGCCAATGACAACATGGTGCGCTACGCCTTCCAGAAGCTGTATTCCAGTCATGACATTCAAGCATCCATCAACGAGCTGCTGGGCTTCATCGGAGAAAAAACCAACGTCAGCCGGGTGTATGTCTTTGAAAACAGCGACGACAACCGGTTCTGCCACAATACCTACGAATGGTGCAACGAAGGGATCCCGTCGGAGATCCGGAACCTGCAGAACATCAGCTACGAAACGGATATCCCCGGCTATGCGGACAATTTTGATGAACAGGGCATTTTCTACTGCCCGGATGTGACCTTGCTGCCGCAAAATGTTTATGACATCGTGGCACCCCAGGGCATCAAGGCCATGCTCCACTGCGCCATCCGGGAAAACGGGGTGTTCCGGGGCTATATCGGCTTTGATGACTGCACGCAGCCCCGTCTGTGGACCAAGGAGCAGATCGAACTGCTGCTGTTCTTCTCTGAATCCCTGTCTGTCTTCCTGCTGCGGCAGCGCCGCCAGGAGAAGGTAAAGCGGCAGGCGGAGGAAATGCAGTACATTCTGGACAACCAGAATGCCTGGAGCTATGTGGTGGATCCGGATACCCACCAGCTGCTGTACATCAATTCCCGGATCCGGGAAACAGGAGCCCAGATCACCCCCGGTTGCCTCTGCTACCGGGTTCTGGAAAAGCGGGAAACCCCCTGCCAGAATTGTCCCATCGGCAAGCTGGAGGGACGGACCAACTATTCCTGTCTGCAAAACCACGGTCTTCGGAAAAATCTGCTGCTGGAGGCCGCCAGAATCCAGTGGAACGGAAAGCCGGAAATCCTGATTTCGGGACGCAGTTTGCCGGATGCAGAGGATCTGCGGGAAAAATAAATTTCTTTTTCCGGTTTTTACGGAGAACTGAAACAATAACTGAAACAAATAAACGCTACAATAAAAGGGCCACCACAGAAGATACTCTGGGGTGGCCCGGATACTAGATTAAGGAAGATAATAATTTGGCGTCAGCGGCTGCACCAGGAAATGGATTTTAGCCGTCACATGGGGATGGCAGCGCTGGAAGGCAGCCAGACACCGGCGGCAGACCATGCAGCTGTTTTCATAGTTGGCTTTGGGCAGCAGGATGATGTACTGGGAAGTGCTGCAGCGGGAGATGATATCTCCCCGGCGCAGATTGGTCCGCAGGACCTGGCCCAGCTGCTGGACGATGCGGCTCATGCTCCGCTTGCTCAGAGGCTTCTCCGCCGGAGCGGTGATGCTGAGCAAGGCCACATGGGTGGCAGAGCCGCTGCGCTCAATGGCACGGCGCTCCGCGTAGCACAGCATTTTGAAATAATCGTAATCGCACTCCAGGGCGCCGGGTTCCGCTTCCGGCTCCTGCAGATGCTCCAGCACCTCGTCCATGGAAATGGTCCGGTCCTCCGGGGTATGGGCGGCGGCACGGTAAACGGCACGGGTCTCCTCGCTGGGACGGATGCCGAAATCGTCAAAGAGCCGGCGGCTCAAGGCCTCATAGACCTCCGCAGCCCCCTGGGGATCCCCCTTGGCAGCCAGAACCTGCATCAGCTTCTGGCAAATGGGTTCGAAATAAGGCTCCGCGGCCAGGCACCGGCGGCAAATCTGCACAGCCTCCTCATAGCGCTGCTGACCCGAAAGCAGGTCCGCCGCTTCCTGGGAAGCCATCAAAAACAGATTCTGAAAATGGGTGGCCACGGGAATCACCCAGGTATCAGAGGATTGCCGGGTCAGAAACTCCCCCTGGTACAGCGACAGTGCTTCCAGCAGGCTGTCCAGCCGTTGGCTTTCGTCCTGTTTGCGCTGGCACAGGGCTTCAAACCGCTCATAATCCACATCGATGGTCACCTCCGGGTTCCAGCAGTAGCTGCCGTCCCGGCGCAGAATGCATTCCCGGCCGGCACCCTCATAAAGCTGATCCAGCTGGGCCCGGGTCCGGTGGAGCAGGATCCGCAGGGTGTTTTCCGGATTGGCAATGTCGGCATCGCCGCCCCACAAAAGTTCAATGAGCTTATACTGGGAGATGGGCTGCTCCCGGTGACAGATGAGAAAAGACAGCAGGCTGAAGATCCGGCGGGAACGGTTGCCGGTTTCCCGGAGGATTGTATCGCCCGCCTGGAGGGTGAATTCGCCCAGCATACAGATTTTGATTGGTTTCATAAGGATACCCGCTTTCCGGAATCGTATGAAGCCAGTATACCATAGGTTTTTGAATCCTGCAAGAAGGTACCTTGCCTGCCGGGAGGGAAAGAAACATGAAAAAACGGACAATTTTACTGCTTCTGCTTTTCCTGCTGGCAGGCTGCGGCGGCCCTTCGGAAGCACCGCCGGAACAGCCTGTGGAGGTAACCGTTCCGGTCCAGCTGCCGGAAGAAACCACGGAAGCGGCAACAGAAGAAACGACAGAAGCAACCACGGAAGAAACGGTGGAGGAAACCCAGATCCCCACCGGTGTGGTCCTGGAGCCGGAGGCGCCGGGAGAGCAGGAGACCCGCTGCGATGTGGCAGTGGTGGACTATTCCAACGCCGACGACGGCTATATCATGGTCAACCACTTCGGGGAATCGGACAGCCGGCTGAAGGTGCTGCTGACCGGCCCCACCACCACCTATAAGTATGACCTTCCCCAGGGGCAATGGGCGGTGTTCCCCCTGTCCAACGGGGATGGCAGCTACCAGGCGGGGGTATACCGCAATACCTACGGCAACAAATATGCCCTGGTCATGACGGCGAATTTTTCCGTGACCATGGAGGATCCCTTCGGTCCCTTCCTGCGGCCCAATCAGTTTGTGAATTACCAGGACGCTCCCGATACGGTGGCCCTGGGGGCCCAGCTTTGCCACGGACTGGAAAGTTCTCTGGACAAGGTAGCCGCCGTTTTTGACTATGTTGTGGAAAATTTGACCTATGACGACGAAAAAGCAGCCACAGTCCAGACCGGCTACCTGCCGGTTCCGGATGAGATCCTGGCCAGCGGAAAGGGCATCTGCTTCGACTACGCGGCGGTGATGACCTCCATGCTCCGGTCTCAGGGGATCCCCTGCAAGCTGGTGGTAGGCTATGCCGGAAGTGCCTATCATGCCTGGATCAGCGTATGGGTGGAGGAAGTGGGCTGGATCCACGGGATCATTCAGTTCGACGGTCAGGTCTGGAAGCGGATGGATCCCACCTTTGTATCCTCTGCGGAAACCCAGGAGGCCATCCTGGACTTCATTGAAAACGGAAGTTATATCGAAAAATATTGTTATTAAAAAGGAGGGACCCTTATGACGCTTGCCTATCCGGAGCTGACCCGGATCTGCCGGGGCTTTGCCATGCTGCTGCACAGCGGCGTGGGACTGGCAGACGGTGCCTTCCTGCTGGCCCGGGAAGAGCAGGGTCCCCCGGCAGAACTGCTGAGCTGTCTGGGAACTGCCCTGGACAAGGGATCGCCCCTTTCCGATGCAATGGAGGAAAGCGGCGCTTTCCCGGAGCATGCCTGGGCCCTGGTACGGGTGGGAGAAGCCACCGGACATATGGAAGAGGTTCTGGAAAGCCTGGCAGATTACTACGAGATCCGCAGCTCCCTTAAACAGCAGCTGCGCCGGGCGGTGGCCTATCCTGCCATGGTGCTTGTGCTGATGCTTGTGGTCCTTGGGGTACTGCTGGTAAAGGTGCTGCCGATTTTTGAAAGGGTCTATGCCTCCCTGGGCCGTTCCCTCACCGGGGCAGCAGCGGGACTTTTGCATACGGGTAAAATTCTGGAATCCCTGCTGCCGGTGCTGTTTTTGGTGCTGGTACTGCTGGCGGTTGGTGCTGCGGTGCTGTACTTCTGCCCGAAATGCCGAAGGAGGCTGGTAGCTTTCTGGCAGCGGCGATACGCAGACCGGGGCATTGGCCGAAAATTCAACAATGCCCACTTTGCCCAGGCCCTGGCCATGGGTCTGTCCGCCGGGTTGCCCCTGGACAAATGCCTGGCGTTGGCAAAGGACCTGCTGCACAGTATCCCCGGGGCTGCAGAGCGGTGCGATCTTTGCGCCCGGGCCCTGGAAGAGGGAATTTCCTTCAGCGATGCTGTGGAAAAAGCGGATCTGCTGCCTCCTGCCCAGCGTCGGCTGCTGAGCGTGGGCCTCAAAAGCGGAAACGCAGACCGGGTCCTGGGAAAAATGGCCGAAAATCTCATGGCGGAGGCCTGGAGCGCCCTGGATTCCGCCATTTCCGCCGTGGAGCCGGCCCTGGTGCTGGTATCCTCGGGGTTGGTGGGTCTGATTTTGCTGAGTGTTATGCTGCCGCTGGCAGATATTCTTTCGGTACTGGGGTGATGGTATGAAACTGGGAAAGCTGCTGGTTGCGCTGGCTGTCCTTGCTTGCTTTCTGGGCGCGGTGAACCGTCTGGAGGAAAACCGCCGCCGGGAGGGACAACAGCAGCTGGAAACCCTTCTTCGCCGCACAGCGGTCAGCTGCTATGCCGCCGAAGGGTTCTACCCCCCGAGCCTTACCTATATGCAGGAGCATTACGGTCTGGAATATAACGAGGACCTTTACATTGTTCATTATCAGTGGATAGCGTCCAACTGGCTGCCGGATATTACGGTTTTGGAGAGATCCCCATGAAAGAAAAACGGCGTACAATTTTAGATCTGGCGGCGCTGCTGGTGCTGACAACCTTTGCCCTGTGCGTCCTGCTGGTGCTGCTGACCGGTACAAACCTGTACCGGAGCCTGGTGGAGGAGGGAGATGAAGGGTATCTGCGCCGCACGGCGCTGCAATATCTGACCACCCGCATCCGACAGGCGGAAACGGCGGAGGTCGGGACCTTTGAGGGCTGCGATGTGCTGATCCTCCGGGAGGAGGCCGGGGCGATCACCCGGGTCTACTGCTTCGATGGATGGCTGCGGGAGCTGTACGCGGTTCCCGAGGCTCAGGTATCCCCCGGGGACGGCGAACGCCTTCTGGAGGCGGAAAGCCTTTCCGTCACCCGGGAAGACCGGCTGCTGATGCTGACCCTGGGCAGCGATACCCTGTACCTCTGGCTGCCGACCGGATCGGAGGTGGGCCCATGAAAAGCAAAACTTCCCTGCTGCTGATGGAGCAGCTGGTGATGATCCTGGTCTTTGCCCTGGCGGCGGCCCTGTGTTTGCAGGCCTTTGCCCAGGCGAAAACCATTTCCCGGGAGACTGAACGTCTGGACCGGGCGGTGACCCTGGCCCAGAATGCGGCAGAGCTGCTGAAGGCCACCGGCGGCGATGCGGAATTAGCCGAATCCCTGGGGCAGGATGGCTACTGCCTGCGCATCACGGAAACAAATCCCAAGATGCCGGGCCTTGCCCAGGCAGAGATCCAGGTTTTCTTTGAGGGAGCGCCGCTGTTTTCCCTGGAGACCGGATGGCAGGAGGTGCTGCCATGAACAAGCGCAAAGAAATGGGGCGGCCTGCCCTTGGGGGCAGTATGCTGCTGGTGATTTTCGGTGTGCTGTGCCTAACGGTGTTTTCCCTGCTTTCTCTGCACACGGTGCTGGCAGAACGGCGGCTCAGCCAGGCCGCGGCCCGGTCGGTTCAAGACTGGTATGAAGCGGACCTCCGGGCCCAGGAGATTTTCTCCCGTCTGCGCCGGGGAGAGATTCCCGAAGACGTGGAGCATGCTGGAGGAGAATACCGCTACACAGTGGCCATTTCCCACCATCAGACCCTGGAAGTGACCTTAAAAGAAAATGACGGCTGCTGGGAAATTCTTTCCTGGCAGACTGTGGCCCATCCGGAGGATGGGAATACCCTCCTGCCGGTGTGGCAGGAGGGAACGCAACCGGAAGGAGAATCATAACATGGCGACTTGGATGGATTATCTGCAGACTGCTGCACAGCACCAGGCATCGGATGTGTTCTTCGTGGCAGGAAAACCTGCCTGCGAAAAGCTGGAGGGGCATATCCGCCCTCTGTCCGACGAAAAACTGCTCCCCGCCCATATGGAGCTGATGCTCCATGAGATTTACGATGCGGCGGAGCGGAGCATGGAGCATTTTCTGCGCACGGGAGATGACGATTTCTCCTTTGCCATTCCCGGTCTGGCCCGGTTCCGGGTGAACACCTACCGCCAGCGGGGTTCCATGGCGGCGGTGATCCGGCTGGTATCCTTTGACATTCCCGACTGGAAGGCCCTGCACATCCCGGAAGCGGTGATGGACCTGGCCCAGCTGACCTCCGGCATGGTGCTGGTCACGGGAACGGCAGGCAGCGGCAAGACCACCACCCAGGCCTGCATCATCGACCGGATCAACAAAACCCGGGACTGCCACATCGTGACCCTGGAAGACCCCATTGAATTTTTGCACCGGCACGGAAAAAGCATCGTCAGTCAGCGGGAGATCGCCATTGATACCGAGGATTACCTGTCTGCCCTTCGGGCCTGCGTGCGGCAGGCGCCGGATGTGATCCTGCTGGGAGAAATGCGGGACCCGGAAACCATGCACACAGCCATGACCGCAGCGGAAACCGGCCATCTGGTCATCGCCACCCTCCACACCAAGGGCGCGGTGAATGCCATCGACCGGATTATCGACGCCTTCCCCAGCACCCAGCAGGCCCAGATCCGGCTGCAGCTGTCCACGGTGCTGCGGACGGTGGTATCCCAGCAGCTGGTTCCGGATGTGAACGGCGGTATGATCCCGGCCTGCGAGATCCTGCAGATGAACGGGGCGGTGCGCAGCATGGTAAGGGACAACCGGAACCATCAGATCGACAATGTGATCGCTTCCGGCAGCCGGGAGGGGATGGTCTCCATGGACCAGGCTCTGGCGCAGCTGTACCGGGAGGGAAGAATCTGCCTGGAAACCGCCCTGCACTACGGGGACAATCCGGAGCAGGTCAAACGGCTGATCGGGTAAATTGAAAGCGGGCCACACCCTTCGGTTTGGCCCGCTTTTCTATCATTAGTCGTATTTTACATAATCCAGATTGATCCAGCCTTTATCGGTTTTGCCCCAACCATCTTTTACTTCAAGGATGGTGACACGATCGCCTTCCTGGTAGACATCCACCCTTTCCGAGGACGCATCGGGTTCTTCGCGAATATTCAGACCGATTGTGACGGTGGCACTTCCGGTGGCATACACAGGATCCGGCAGCTTCACATAGATCATGCTGATCCAGCCCTTTTCGGTGTAAGCCCATTCATTGACGAGCGCAAGGATCTCAACGGAATCGTTCTCCACATAATTGCCGACACGCTGAAAGGTGGTATCGGGACCGGTACGGACATTCAGTTCATCTGCGGTAACCGTACCGGTGGTAGCATCTTCCGCAGTGGTGCCTTCCACATAGAAGTAGGTCGTGCTGACCCAGCCGTCTCCAATCCGTACCCATTCATCGGCTACTTCATAGTAAGCGTAGCGCGTTCCCTGGGAAATTTCCTTGACCTTCGTGTAATCCGTACCGGGACCGACGCGAACATTCAAGGTTCCCAGATCCACGACACCATAACCCAGCACGGCATAGCTGCCGTTGGATACGATCTCAACTCCATCGGAATTGGTGGAATGATCACTGCTTGGCGGAACATCATCCATTCTGACGTAGCGCATGTTGACCCAGCCCTTGCCGGTATAGCCCCAGGTTACACCGTTAACATCCGTCTGTTCCTGGATCTCAACACGGTCACCTATGGCATAATACTCTTCAATATCAATGACAATGCCGGCATCTTTGCAAATCTCCAGCTGATCGCTGATAATCGTACCCATGGTAGCGGGGATACCGACAGGCTGCGTTTCAATGGGAGCAGCGTCTGTTGTGGGTTCCATATCCTGGACCTGGGTGTCTGCGGCTGCATCCGTAGGCTCCACTGCCGGTTCGTTGCGGCTGCATGTGGTAAGAACCAGGATCAGGACCAGAACAAGGATCGCAGCAGCTCCGATCATTCCGGTTTTTGTGGATAATACTTTGAACGTTCGATTTTTAAGTGGCAACATTAATTGGCGGAATTTTTCGAAGAAAGAATCGATGCGGGTTTTTTCCATGTTGCACCTCCATATCTGAATTTATAGAATCCTATGACACAATTATACAATCAGTTACAAAAATGTCAATTCCGCAACATCAGAAAGCCCAATTTTTCGTCTTGCTTTTTTCGCTATTTTCCGACAAGTTTACATAATTCATAAATAATTTATCAAATTTTTCCGTAAAACACAAATTCAAAATCAAATGAATTTACATAATTAGTTTGCATAATTATGTTTAAAGAAGAATCCTGTTGTATGACATAACGGTACTATTGTGTAGAAAATTCAGTTGATCACAGGAAGGTAAGAAAGCTATAATAAAGAACCGTCCCGGAAATCCGCAAGATATCTACGGGACGGTAAATATATGGTTAGCTATGCTCGTGGGTATGTTCCTCACGGTTATCCTCTTCATAAAGATGATCGTGGGTGGATTCCTCCTCACCGTGGATGTGGGTATGGGTGTGGCAATGCGCATGGGTATGGGTGTGCACCAGACTGCCGTGCCGGTGTTCGTGGGTGTGAACATGGGAATGCTCGTGGGTGTGCTGCAGACCAATGGTGTCTTTCACCATCAGAACGGTTGCAACGATCATAATGATGAGTCCCACATAAAACTGAATGCCGGGACGCTCGTTCAGCAGCAGGATACCGAAAGCCACACCCAGGAAGGGTGCGATGGAGTAATAGGCACTTGTCTTGGCTGCGCCCAGGTCTTTCTGGGCCTTGATGTAAAAATTGATGCTGAGGCCATAAGCCACGAAGCCCAGCAACAGCACAGCAACCATCCAGAGAATACCGGGGATCTTCTCTCCGATTACCAGGGCGATCACAAGGCTGCCGAGGCCAGAGAAGGTACCCTTGATGGTGGTGATCTGGACGGAGGACTTGGAACTGAGCATCCGGGTGCAGTTGTTTTCCAGGCCCCAGCAGCAGGCGGCACCCAGCACCAGCAGGGAACCCATGTTGAACCGGAAGCTGCCCTCACCCTCAAAGCTCAGTGCAATACTGGCAGCGGTGACCAGAACGATTGCCAGGGTGAGCCGTTTGGACAGGGCTTCCCGGAAGACGAAGAAGGCAATCATGGAGGTTGCCACGATCTCAAAATTGTTCAGCAGAGATGCGTTGGCGGAATTTGTCTTCTCCAGACCCAGCATCAGCAGGATGGGTGCGGCAATGTCCAGGACGATCATGCCGATGGTACAGGGAAGCTCCGCCCGGGTCAGGGGATCACCCTTTTCCTTTTCACCGCTGATCAGACCATAAAGAAACAGACCCAGACCAGCTCCCAGATACAGGAAGGCCGCCATCATGGTGGGCTCTACGCGTAAGAGCAGAATTTTGGACAGGGGGATATTGATGGCATAAAGGGCCGCCGCCAGGATGGCAAACAGCGTTGCGGTATGTTTGGTCTTCATGGTTCCTCCTTGACTTTCCTGAAAAATTGCAGTACTGTACATACGTTAAAAAACAAAGTGTTCGGTATCTATTGTAGCGGCTTGGAAAGAAAAGGCAATAATCAATTTGACTAGTCTGTGCGATACCGAACAATTCCATGGATTTGTTCAGGAGGAATTATGCTGGACCGACGCCAGAAGAAAACAAGAGCGGCTATCTTCAAGGCTTTGCAGACATTGCTGGAACGCAAACCTTACAGCGCCATTACCGTGCAGGAGATCATTGACGAAGCCAATATCGGCCGCAGCACCTTCTATGCCCATTTTGAGACCAAAGACGAATTGCTGCGCAGTCTGTGCAGTGAAATCTTCTACCATGTGTTCACGGATCTGCTTCCCCAGGAGGAAGATACTCTGGATTGCAGAAATTTGGAGCTGAAGCTGGGCCACATTCTCTATCACCTGAAGGAAAACCGGGTAAATATCTGCGGCATCATTGCCACCGATGGTGACGGCCTGTTCATGGCCTATTTCAAGCAATTCCTGGCTCAGCTGTTCTCCCGGTATACGATGCTGTTTCCCCAGGATGTACCGGAGGATTTCCTGATCCACCACCTGGCAGGCAGCTATGCAGAAACCGTCAAATGGTGGGTGGCTCAGAACATGGTACTTTCCCCCGAAACAGTGGCGCATTTTTACACGTTGGTGATCAACCAATAAAAGAAACACCAGACCGGAGGGAATCCGGTCTGGTGTTTTTCTGGCAAAGCTACCACAAGTGAATACAATGCACCGCCCTGTGATAGGATGCACCATTTGCTTTCACATTCTAACCCCGGGACAATAGAGACAGAAAGGACATTAACATTTACACTTCCTTTAACCGATGAGACACCAAAAACGACCGAACAGGCAAAAATCCACATTCCTCCTTTTTTCTCTGCTATGATGGGTTGGAAAATAAATGCGAAATGGAGGAAAAATCATATGCAGGCAATCAAATCAACAGGGCTCGTCAAGCAGTATAAGAATCTGACGGCCGTGGATAAGCTCCATTTGGAAATTCAACAGGGAGAATTGTTTTCTTTGTTGGGCGTGAATGGCGCAGGAAAGACCACAGCTATCAAAATGCTTTCCTGCCTGACAAAACCGACTAGCGGAGATGCCATTGTGGGTGGATACAGCATTAGCAAAGATGCAGACCAAGCAAAACGGCTGATTGGTGTATCTCCTCAGGAGACTGCTGTTGCGCCGAACCTTTCTGTGAAGGAAAACCTGGAACTGATCTGCGGCATTCACGAATTTTCCAAAGAAAAAACAAGAGCAAAGATACAAGAGCTTTCCAATCAATTTACGTTGGACTCCGTTCTGAACAGGAAGGCAGGTAAGTTGTCCGGAGGTTGGCAGCGCCGTGTCAGCATTGCCATGGCACTGATCAGCGAACCTCAAATTCTGTTTCTGGATGAACCGACCCTTGGTCTGGATGTGATTGCAAGGCACGACCTCTGGGACGTGATTCGCTCATTGAAAGGCAAGATCACGATTATTCTGACCACACATTATATGGAGGAAGCAGAGGCGCTTTCTGACCGCATCGGCATTATGAAAAGCGGACTCCTTCTTGCGGTAGGAACGGCAGAAGAATTGACGCAAAAAGCAGGAACAACCGATTTCGAATCAGCTTTCGTTTCTATTGTAAAGGAGGCTACAGTATGAAAATGATGACTTTTGCAAAAAGATGCACAAAGGAGATACTGCGTGATCCCATCAATCTTGGTTTCGGTCTGGGATTTCCTTTGGTTTTACTGGTGCTTCTGAGCAGCCTACAGGCAAACATTCCGGTGAGCCTGTTTGAAATCGACACACTGACTCCCGGAATTACCGTATTTGGATTGTCGTTTATGACCCTGTTTTCAGCAACCCTGATTGCCAAAGACCGGGAAAGCGCCCTTTTGCAGAGATTGTACACCACACCTCTGACAGGCTTTGACTTTATTCTGGGGTATATGCTTCCCCTTCTCCCCATCGCACTGGGTCAGACCCTGATCTGCTATCTGTTTGCGATGCCTTTGGGCTTGACGATCAGCATAAACATTGTGTATGCTTTCATTGGGATGATTCCCATGGCTGTTTTCAATATCGCTTTGGGACTTTTATGCGGTAGTGTTTTCGGTGTGAAACAGGTTGGCGGCATCTGTGGTGCATTGCTTACCAATCTCTCCGCATGGCTTTCCGGTGTATGGTTTGATCTGGAACTTGTGGGAGGCTTTTTCGAGAAAATCGCCAATGCACTCCCGTTTATGCACGCAGCGGAATTGGAAAAAGCATTATTCGCCGGGAATTTTGAGCTTGCTGCATCCCACATTCTGCCAGTGCTTCTGTACAGTGTATTTGCAACAGTGGCGGCGGTGTTCTGTTTCCTCGGGCAAATGAAAAGACAGTAAGGATTTGAGGCGATGAAATACAAACTCATTATCGATAAAAATGCAGACGAAGAAATCATAGCAGTCGTTCATGCCCCTTCTTCCCTGACACAGCAGATTGAAGACCTTATCTGCAGTTATTCCGGTGTAGAGTGCATCATGGGATACAGGGATGATGAGATGCGAAAACTGGCATTTGGGGAAATCGAATGTATTACCATTCTTGACAGAAAGGTGGTTGCCATTGATATCGGCGGCAACCACTATCGTATCCAGGATCGGCTTCGTGATTTGGAAGGCTTTCTGCCCTCTTACTTTATCCGCATAAACAAATCTACCCTTGCCAATGAGCATCGTATTCTTCGATTTGATGCAGCGTTCAGCGGCGGTGTGGACGCCATATTTCAATGCGGCTATCGGGAATATGTTTCCAGACGTTGCTTTGCGGAAATCAGAAGGAGGTATGAAGGAGTATGAAAAAACAAGCGAAAGAATTTCTCCGACGGGGCACTGCTGCCTGTGGCCTGGGTCCCATTGTGTTGGCTATTCTTTATCTGATCTTGCAGCACAACGGAGCCATAGAATCCTTGATGGTCAATGAGGTTTGTGTTGGTATATTTTCTTTGTCTGCGCTTGCTTTTATTGCAGGCGGTATGAATGCTGTCTATCAAATCGAACGGCTGCCCTTAATGGTGGCAATATTGATTCATGGCGGCATGCTATACATCAGCTATCTAGGCACTTATCTGCTCAATGGCTGGCTGGAATGGGGTATAACTCCAATTTGGGTGTTTACCGGAATTTTTGTTCTTGGCTATTTGATGATCTGGGTGGTCATTTATTCCATTATCAAAAGGAGAACTGCAAGACTCAATGACATACTGAAGAAAAAACAGAAAAGTGCAGAAGATATGTCCTAATACAAATTCGCTATTGCCCCATACAAACGCAAGAATCAATATAACAAAAAAGTTGGAGTAAACCCCTATTCCGGGCATCATTCCAACATAAAAAAGAAGTACCTGCCTGGAAATTGTATCCAAGCAGGTACCTTTTCTGGGGTGGATAATGGGACTCGAACCCACGATCTTCAGAGCCACAATCTGACGCCTTAGCCAACTAGGCCATATCCACCATATTCTCTTTATAAGCTGAATGGCACGCCAGGAGGGACTCGAACCCCCGACCTACTGCTTAGAAGGCAGTTGCTCTATCCAGCTGAGCTACTGGCGCATTTCTATGGAGCGGGTGACGGGAATCGGACCCGCGTATCCAGCTTGGAAGGCTGGTGTTCTACCATTGAACTACACCCGCAGA
>JAZSHO010000081.1:0-33508 GCA_045533345.1 Faecousia sp.
GCGGCGTGGGAAATCCCACGCCGCTTGGAACGGTTTTTAGTTGGTGTAGTTGTCGAAGTAGCCCTGAATGTGGATGATGGGGGTGCCCTTGTCACCGGAGCCGGAGGTCAGGTCGCACAGAGAGCCGATCAGATCGGTCAGACGGCGGGGGGTGGTGCCCTGGGAGGCCATGGAACCGGCCAGATCGCCCTTGGCACGGATGGCGCTTTCAATAGCGGCTTTCAGTGCTTCGCCGGACAGGCTTGCGAACTCATTGTCAGCCAGATACTTCAGCTTCAGCTCGTTGGGAGTACCCTCCAGACCGGGGGTGTAGGCGGGGGAGACCACGGGGTCAGCCAGCTCCCAGATCTTGCCAACGGGATCCTTGAAGGCGCCGTCGCCGTAGACCATGACTTCCACCAGCTTGCCGCAGCGCTCCATGAACAGGTTCTGGATACTCTTGACCAGGTCATCGCATTCCCGGGGGAACAGCTTGACGGTGGTTTCGGTAGCCTTGTTGGAGCCCAGCAGGCCGTACTTTTCGTTGCAGCCGCTGCCGTCAACAGGAGCGGTGGGAATATCGTCCATGCCGTAGACCTTCTCTGCGCCGGCACCGACCAGCAGACGCTTGGTTCTGGCGCGGGTATGGATGTCACAGTTCAGCACATTCTTGGTGTAATTCAGAATCACGCGGGGGTCGTTGGCCAGAACGACCTCAACCTCAGCACCCTCTTCCTTGACCAGGTCGGAGTAGTACTGGACATAGTCAACCAGGGTGAAGGGATGGCGGTTCTCACCGAAAAGCATACGGTACTTTTCCAGGGTCAGAACATCGGAGTAGGGATTGATCTTGGCTTCATCCAGCTTATCCAGAGAAACCAGCTCGTTGCCCACTTCGTCAGAAGGATAGCTCAGCATCAGAACGACCTTCTTGCAGCCCCGGGCGATGCCCCGCAGGCAGATGGAGAAACGGTTACGGGAGAGGATGGGGAAGATGACACCAATTGTCTCACCGCCCAGCTTGGTCTTAACGTCCTTGGCGATGGCGTCCACAGAGGCGTAGTTGCCCTGGGCACGGGCTACGACAGACTCGGTGATGGCGACGACGTCGCGGTCACGCATCTCATAGCCTTCGCTTGCGGCTGCTTCCAGAACGCTGTCAACAACGATCTTGGCCAGGTCATCGCCCTCACGGATGATGGGGCAGCGAATGCCTCTGGAAATGGTTCCGACTTTTCTTTCCATAATGATAACCTCACTTTGCCGGCGGTTTGGGCCGGATAGAATCATAGAATAACAAAATAGTTATACCGCAATTATGTCCATTTTTCAATAATTTTTTTATGAAATAATTGCGAACGGTGAAATTTGTTGGATTTGACGGAGCGAGTCTTCGGGGATTCTGCTCAACTTGCCCAGCCCAAAGGAAATTTTCAGCACATTTTCAGACAATTTCCATATTGTATTCTGGTGCCAAAAGTGGTAGTATAGTGGTTATTATATACATTTGTCCGCAGAAGACGGACGCGGGAAGGAGAGCGGTTATGAAATACATTGTGATTTTAGGTGACGGTATGTCCGACGAACCCATTGTGCGCTTAAGCGGTAAGACCCCCCTGGAAGCAGCCAGGACCCCGGTGATGGACGAACTGGCCAGTAAGGGCGAACTGGGCATGGTACAGAATGTCCCCGCGGGAATGTCCCCCGGCAGTGAGGTGGCGAACCTGTCTGTTATGGGCTATGACCCTCTGGTGGACTTCACCGGCCGATCTCCCCTGGAAGCCCTGAGCATCGGCGTGGAGATGGAGCCCGATGACATCGTTTTCCGCTGCAACGTGGTGACCCTCAGCGAGGAAGAACCCTACGAGGAGAAAATCATTGTGGATCACAGCTCCGGAGAGATTTCCACCCTGGAAGCGGACCAACTGATGGATGCCATCCGGGAGGCCTTCAACGACGAAACCTTCCGGTTCTATACCGGCACCAGCTACCGCCACATCATGATCTGGAAGAAAGGCCGCATTTCCCATCTGGAGCCCCCCCACGACCATCTGACCAAGGCTGCGGGTCCCTGGCTTCCGGAAGATACCGTCCTTCGCAGTTTCATGGAGCGCAGCTTCGATATTCTGAATAATCACCCCGTGAATCTTGCCCGGGCTGCCGCCGGAAAGCGGAAGGCCAATTCCCTCTGGTACTGGGGTCCCGGCACCAAACCGGACCTGCAGAATTTCGCGGAGAAGACCGGTATCCAGGGCGCCATGATCTCCGCTGTGGATCTTCTCAAGGGAATCGCCACCGGTGCCGGCATGAAGATCTGCCAGGTGGAAGGTGCCACCGGCTCCATCGATACCAATTACGAGGGCAAGGCCCAGGCGGCCATCGATTCCCTATTGAAGGGCGGCTGCGACTTCGCCTATATCCATGTGGAGGCCCCCGATGAAATGGGGCACCAGGGCCTGCTGGAGGAGAAGATTCAATCCATTGAGGACCTGGACAGCCGCATCATCGGCCCCATCAAGGCCGCCATGGAAGCAGCGGGGGAGGACTTCCGGATGCTGGTGCTTCCCGACCATCCCACGCCCCTGCGGATCCGCACCCACAGCGCCGACCCGGTACCCTATGTGCTGTACGACAGCACCCGGCAGCAGCGGAAAATCGCTCGTTACAGCGAAAAGGAAGCTGCGGCCACCGGCATTTTTGAGCCCCAGGGCTGCAAGCTGCTGGAGAAGCTGCTTAGCAGGTAAATTGTAGATTATTTTAGCAGTAAAATAGAAATATGTCATTGCGAGCCAGTGCGCACACTGGCGTGGCAATCCCCCGGACACTCCTGGAAACCATAGGGGATCGCCACACCAGTCTGAGGACTGGTTCGCGATGACATGCGGCTTAATTAGTGCCGCAAACAATCATTTGCCCTATTGAGAAAATTGGAGGTAACCCTATGTCCAGAGTTTATAATTTCTCCGCAGGACCCGCTGTCCTGCCGGAGTGTGTGTTACAGGAAGCCGCGGCGGAAATGATGGATTACCGTGGTACCGGTATGTCCGTCATGGAAATGAGCCACCGGACCAAAGCCTACCAGGCCATCATCGACGCGGCGGAGGCCGACCTGCGCTCTCTCATGGGAATTCCCGACAACTACAAGGTGCTGTTCATGCAGGGCGGTGCCAGCCAGCAGTTTGCGGCGGTGCCTATGAATCTGATGAAGAACGGCGTAGCGGACTACATCATCACCGGTGTCTGGGCCAAGAAGGCCTGGCAGGAGGCAAAGATGTACGGCACTGCCAATGCCATCGCATCCTCTGCCGACAAGACCTTCTCCTACATTCCTGACTGCTCCGACCTTCCCATTAGCGACAACGCGGACTATGTTTACATCTGCGAAAACAACACCATCTACGGAACCAAGTTCCACGAACTGCCCAACACCAAGGGAAAAGACCTGGTGTCCGACGTGTCCAGCTGCTTCCTTTCGGAGCCTGTGGACGTGAGCAAGTACGGCATGCTCTATGGTGGTGTCCAGAAGAACATCGGCCCCGCCGGTGTGGTCATTGCCGTCATCCGTGATGATTTGATTCGGGAGGATGTGCTGCCCGGCACTCCCACCATGCTGCGCTACAAGACCCACGCCGACAACGGATCTATGTACAATACCCCTCCCGCCTACGGCATCTACATCTGCGGCAAGGTCTTCAAGTGGCTGCAGACCATGGGCGGTCTGGAAGAAATGAAGAAGCACAACGAGAAGAAGGCTGCCATCCTCTATGATTTCCTGGACAGCAGCGACCTGTTCCACGGCACCGTAGTCAAGAAAGACCGTTCGCTGATGAACGTTCCTTTTATTACCGGCGACCCCGATCAGGACGCCAAATTCGTCAAGGCAGCAGATGCCGCGGGCTTTGTGAATCTGAAGGGCCACCGCAGCGTCGGCGGTATGCGTGCCAGCATCTATAACGCCATGCCCATCGAGGGCGTGGAAAAGCTGGTGCAGTTCATGGAAAAATACGAGAAAGAGAATCGGTAATCTGCGTCCGAAGGACGCCATGGCTTCCCCCGGCGGCAAGCTGTCACCAAAACGGCTCTTCGCAACCGTTTTTGGTGACTGATGAGGAATGCGGGCAGAAATTTAACGGTTTTGCATCTGTGCGGACTTTTTCCGGCAGGTAAAATTTCGCAATTCCTCTTCCGACCTCGCTTTGCTCGGCCACCTTCCCCTCGGGGGAAGGGTAACGGCGTTGCCGCATAGTTACCAACATGGAAAAGAGGAAAACCTTATGTTCAATATCCATTACCTGAATAAGATATCCCCCAAAGGCACCGCCCTTTGGTCGGAGAATTATCATACTGCGGAAGATATCAATCGGGCCGATGGCATTCTGGTCCGCTCCGCGGTGATGCACGATATGCATTTGCCGGATAACCTGCTGGCAGTAGCCCGGGCAGGTGCCGGTGTCAACAATATCCCTCTGACCTCCTGCGCCGAACAGGGCATCGTGGTTTTCAACACCCCCGGTGCCAATGCCCGCAGCGTTATGGGGCTGACCCTGTGCGGCGTGCTTCTGGCCAGCCGGGACATCATCGGCGGTGTCAACTGGGTCCAGTCCATCAAGGGCAGTTCTGAGATTGGTCGCCTGGTGGAAAAGGGCAAGTCCCAGTTTGCGGGCCATGAGATTTTCGGAAAGAAGCTGGGCATCATCGGTCTGGGCGCCATCGGCGGACCTCTGGCCAACCGGGCCCGGAAGCTGGGCATGGATGTTTACGGCTGCGACCCCCACATCAGCGTGGAGGGTGCCTGGCACCTGGACCGCCATGTGCAGCGGGTGAACACCCGGGAGGAGATTTACGCCAACTGTGACGTGATTACCGTCCATGTACCTCTGGTGAAGGATACGGAAAAGATGATCAATGCCGAGGCCATTGCCAAAATGAAGGATGGCGTGATCATTCTGAACTTTGCCCGGGATAAGCTGGTGGATGACGATGCCATGGCAGAGGCCCTGCGCACCGGCAAGGTCCATCGCTACGTCACCGACTTCCCCAACGAGAAGACCGCCAATATGCCCGGCTGTATTGCCATTCCTCACCTGGGCGCTTCCACCGAGGAATCCGAGGACAACTGCGCGGAAATGGCGGTCAAGCAGATGATGGACTATCTGGAAAACGGCAACATCGTCAATTCTGTGAATTTCCCCAACTGCGATATGGGTATCTGCCCCACCGCAGGCCGGATCACCATTCTCCACCGGAATATTCCCGGTTCTCTGGGCCGCTTTACCGCTGCCATCGCCGGAGAAAACGTGAACATCGACGGTTTGATGAACAAGAGCCGTGGCGAGTACGCCTACACCATGCTGGACCTGGACCAGCATCCCTCTGCCGCCGTGGTGGAACACCTGAAGGAAATCGAAGGTGTTCTGCGAGTGCGGGTGATTAAGTAAACAAAAGGAGCGTATCTTTCCGATACGCTCCTTATTTATTGGGTGTTATGAAAAAATAGTTTACTGGGGAGGAACTTCCGGCTGAATCCAATGGATGAGAAAACCCAGCTCCTCGGCCGTTACCCTATCACAAACTACGCAAAAGGGGATTTTGGTGCCTACATAAACCACAAAGACCAAAACAGCTGCGGCAAGCAGGAAAAAGAGGGTCATATACCGATTCTCTTTTCGTGCCCACAACCAAATGCGTGTGCAGATCAGAAGGGACAGCAGACCATAGGCACACACCAGCAGACCGGACTCGTTGTGAACAACCTGATTGTAAGTTTCCAGACAATACAGGGTTAGAGCCAGGGCGGATATGGGAATCAGACACAGCGAGGTGGTGGAAAATATCTGTTTTTTCATAATAGGATCCTGTGTCAAAGGAAAAACCACATGGAGTTGGTTTTATTCTCCAAACTTCACGGCGGCCCGCTTCAGCATATCCCGGATGGGCAGGTTGTAGGGGCAGCGGGCCTCACAGGCACCGCAGCCGATGCAGGCGGAAGCCTTGACGCTGAGACCGGCGTACCGCTGCCGGGCCCAATCGGCAAGACCGTACCGGTCCAGATAGCCCTCAAACAGGAACACGCTGGAAATACCGATGCCGGCGGCACAGGGCTGGCAGTAATTACACCGGCGGCAGAACTGGGTGCCCAGAGCGTTGCGGATCTCCAGAATCTTGCTTTTTTCTTCCACGGACAGGGGGGAGGTATCGCAGGCAGCGGCAATGTTCTGCTCCAGCTCCCTGGGGTCGGCCATGCCGGGGATGGCAACGGTGACATCTGGGTTGGCATAGATGTAACGCAGGGCCAGGGTGGCATCCTCAATGGCACCGCCGGCCAGGGGCTTCATGACAATGAAACCGATGTTACGCTCTGCACAGGCCTTGATCAGCTTTTCGCCCTGGGTCTCCACAATGTTGTAGGGGAACATAAAGGTTTCCACCCAAGGGAGGTCAATGGCCTTCTTGAAGGATTCCAGAGAATGGGCAGTCAGACCGATGTGACCGATCTTGCCTGCTGCTTTGGCCTCCAGCAGAGCTTCCAGAGCGCCGCCGGGAGCGCAAACCTGGTCAATCTGCTCGGGGGTGGCGTTGTGGACCTGGTAAATGTCAATGTAGTTGGTGCGCAGCTTCTGCAGGCTCAGATCGATATCCTTGGCCATGGCTTCCTTGGTCCGGGCCATGCTCTTGGTGGCGATGATGAAATGCTCCCGGATGCCCTCCAGGGCCTCGCCCAGATATTCTTCGCTGACGGTGTAAGCCCGGGCGGTGTCGATGTAGTTGATGCCCGCATCCTTCAGCTGATGCATGAGCTTTTTGGTGCCGGCTGCATCAATACGCTGGATGGGAATGCCGCCGAAGCCCAGACGGGAGATCTTCAGACCGGTTTTGCCTAAGATTCTGTATTCCATGGAAAATTCCTCCTGATTTGTTCTTTTTCACCATTATATCGCAGCGGAAAGAAAAAAACAAGGCCGACAAAAGCCGGCCCTGCTGCTTATTTTCCCAATTCCTTATTCTTCTGATAGGTGGCAGCCACGCATTCCATGGCTGCGGCCCGGAAACTGCGGCTTTCCAGGGCTTTCACTCCCTGAATGGTGCTGCCGCCGGGGGAGCAGACCGCATCCTTCAGGGCACCGGGATGCTGCTTGGTGGTCAAGAACATTTCTGCCGCACCCACCATGGTCATGGCGGCGTACTCCATGGCCTTGGCCCGGGGGATGCCGCAGGCCACGGCACCGTCTGCTAGGGCCTCCAGGAAAATGTACATGTAGGCAGGACCACTGCCGCTTAAAGCGCTGGCGGCATCGATGAGCCGTTCTTCCAGCGCATCCAGAAGACCGCACTCGGACATATCTGCCAGCCAATCGGCCAGCATAGCCTCCGTGACCAGGTCGTTGCAGCAATACTGGATGACACCCTTGCCGATGGCGGTGGGGGTGTTGGGCATGATGCGAATGATGGGCAGCTTCGCGCCCACAAAGCCCTCAATCTGCTGTATTTCCAGACCCGCGGCCATGGTAATCAGCAGGGGCTTCCGCTGAGCCAGGGTTTGGGCCAGAGGGGATAACATGTCTTTCATCATGTGGGGCTTGACACCAAGGAAAATCCGGTCGCAATTTGCGGCAATGGCGGCATTGTCAGAATATTGAATACCCAGTTCTGCAGCCAGACCCATTGCTTTACCGGAGCGGTCTGCCACGGCAATGTCTTTGGTGTTCTTGCTTAAGGCCCTGGCAATGGCACCGCCCATGTTGCCGCAGCCGATAAATCCGTATTTCATAGCGTTACCTCACATGTCCGTTTCCGCGGACCACATACTTGTAAGTGGTTAGTTCTTTCAGTCCCATGGGACCCCGGGCGTGGAGCTTCTGGGTGGAGATGCCCATTTCACAGCCCAAGCCGAATTCGCCGCCATCGGTAAACCGGGTGGAGGCATTGACATAGACCGCAGCGCTGTCCACACCGGAGGTGAAGATGGCTTCCGCTTCGGCACTGGCGGTGACGATGGCTTCCGAATGTCCGGTGGAGTGGGCAGCAATGTGGGCAACTGCCTCGTTGACATCCTTGACGCATTTTACAGCCAGGATGTAGTCCAAAAATTCCGTATCGAAGTCCATTTCCCCTGCGGGGGTGCCGGGAATGATGGCGGACGCTTTTTCATCCAGCCGCAGCTCCACCTTGCCGCCGATGCGCGCATGGACCATGGGCAGGAAGGTTTTGGCGATGGCTTCGTCCACCAGCAGCACTTCCTCCGCATTGCAGACGCTGGGGCGGCTGGTTTTGGCGTTTTCGATGATGTTCAGAGCCATGGAAAGGTCTGCGGTTTTCTCCACATACACATGGCAGATGCCGGTGCCGGTGGCGATGCAGGGCACCGTGGCGGTACGGACACAGGCATTGATAAGGCCTGCGCCGCCCCGGGGGATCAGCAGGTCGATATAGCCGTTGGCGGTCATCAGCGCTGTGGCGCTGCTGCGGCTGGTATCCTGGACCAGATTCACGGCGTTTTCCGTGATACCCAGAGAAGCAAGGCCTGCCCGGAGGGCGTTGACGATGGCGTTGGCGCTGCGAAAAGCCTCCTTGCCGCCCCGAAGGACGCAGACATTGCCGCTCTTGAGGGCCAAAGCCGCCGCGTCACTGGTGACGTTGGGTCGGCTTTCGTAAATGATGGCAATTACGCCCATGGGAACGGCCACTTTCTGAATGTGCAAACCGTCGGCACGGGTGTGTTCTTCCAGCACCGGGCCAACAGGATCCGGCAGGGCAGCCACTTCCTGGATGCCCTGGGCCATACCGGCGATGCGGGCAGGGGTCAGCAGCAGCCGATCCAGCATCACGTCGGATACGGTACCCTTGGCAGCTTCCAGGTCCGCGGCGTTGGCTTCCAGAATGGCTCCTTCGTTGGCGAGCAAAGCATCAGCCATGGCATTCAGCGCGGCATTTTTCTGTTCGGTGGTCAGCCGGGTGATTTCAAATTTTGCTGCCTTTGCAGCTTCCAGCATGGTTTTCATAGATAATCCTCCCTCAATCCAGAAAATTGCTGTCATTGCGAGGAGGGCCATCGCAATGGCCCGACGTGGCAATCCCCTAAGGTTTCCAGGAGTGTCTAGGGGATCGTCACACCAGCGTGCGCGCTGGTTCGCGATGACATTTACGATGTAAACCGGGTTCCCACATCCTGGCCCTCCAGGATGGCGTAGAGGTTGGCAGGCTCCCGACCATTGGCGATGACCATATCGCAGCCGCAGCCCAGGCAAATCTCCGCAGCCTGCAGCTTGGTGACCATGCCGCCGGTACCTTGCTTGGAACTGCTGACACCAGCCAGTTCCTTGATGGCATCGTCCACTTTGGTGACTTTGTGCAGCAGCACAGCGTCGGGATGGGTGTGGGGGTCAGCGGTGTACAGACCGTCGATGTCGGACAGAAGAATCAGCAGCTCCGCGTGGATGCTCTTGGCCACAATGGCGGCCAGGGTGTCGTTGTCGCCAATGACAATTTCATCGGTGGCCACGGTGTCGTTCTCGTTGATGATGGGTAAAGCGCCCAGCTGCAGCAGCCGGTTCAATGTGTTACTGAAATTCTGGTGCCGCTTGGCACTCTGGATGTCCTCTCCGGTAATCAGCAGCTGGGCAACGGTATGGTGGTATTCGCTGAACAGCTTGTCGTAAATGTACATCAGTTCGCACTGGCCCACAGCGGCAGCGGCCTGCTTGGAGGGGATATCCTTTGGCCGTTCCCGAAGGCCCAGCTTGCCTACGCCCATGCCGATGGCACCGGAGGACACCAAAATCACCTCATGCCCGGCGTTTTTGATGTCGGACATGATTTTACACAGCTCTTCCACCCGGCGGATGTTCAGATGCCCAGTGGCATGGGCCAGGGTGGAAGTGCCGATTTTCACAACGATACGCATACAATCCCTCCAGACAGGAAACAATTTGCTTCATTATAGCACTTTAGCAAAATAAAGTAAAGAGAAAATGAGGATACGGAAAGAGAAATTGTAGTTTACTGGGGTGGCCCGGCGGCCAAGTCGTTACGAACCCAGGCAGGAAACAAACGCATCTTGATTGCGCTCGACCATTAGTGCGATGGTAAATAGTCGTTTATGCGAGAAAACAAAGAATTTTCTCATCCCGAGCAAGCGAAGCGCGTCGAGGGATCTACGCACGCATTATACGTAGGTACTGAACGAAATGCCAAGATCCTTCGACTCTCCTGCGGCTCGCTCAGGATAACAGTATTGTTGGTGGCTGGACTGCTAAACAATAATTTTCCATCCTACGAAAAAAGGCCGCAGCCAATGGCTGCGGCCTCGCTATTACAAATCAGTCAACGCAGACGATGCCGTCGTCCTTGATGGTGATGGTCATGCCGTCCTTGACGAAATCCAGGAACTCGTCGCCCAAGCAGTCCACAACGGGCATGCTGACGCCTTCCAGCCACACGGATGCCAGAATGGAACCGGCAGCAGCCAGAGAGTCGATGGGCTTACTAAACAGCATACAGGCAGGCTGGCGCTCCATGGCGCAGGCGCAGTACAGCACCAGACCGCCGGTGGTGGAACCGATGGTCATGGGCAGGCACAGAGCCTTGCCGGCCAAAACCTTACCATGCAGGTCTTTGTTGTTCTGGTCACCGCAGGTGGCCTTCTTGTCGCCAAACTGCAATGCGCTCTGGAGGGATGCCAGGGTGTTAAAGCCCTCGTGGGAAACTACGGCTTCCGCGGTAACGGTGCCGGGGGCTACGATACGGCCCTTAAATTCTTTCATATCATTTCCCTCCCTTGGTGATCATGCCCAGGATCTCCTCTTCGGTGTAGAACCGGGCGGTGGTGTAGGTGCGCAGCTTGTTGGAGCAGGTGATGACGGGCATGGACTTGCACAAGGGATTGTTCATGTACATCAGAGGACAGATGTAGCTCAGCACCACGCCGGTGGCTTTCAGCCGTGCAGCGTACTCGGTCTTTTCGAACTCCTTCTTCACAGCGGGAGCGGTGGTGAAGACAGTGGGAACAGTGACCTTCTTAGTGCCGCTGGCCTTCAGACCCTCTTCCACACGGACGGTCCAGTCTTTTAACTGCTGCATGGACATGTGGGGGCAGCCGATGAAGCACAGCTTGGGAGCGGCGTCCAGGTTCTTCCACATGACGGGGTAGTTGTTCTTTACCCGCTCCAGCTCGGCATCGTCAATGACGTAAACCTTGGCACCCTCGGCGATGAGGCTGGCACCCTGTTCCTTGGCTTCGGGGGTCAGATTTTCAATGTGGTACAGACCCACAGCACCGTTGGAAGCAGTGGCTGCGCCGAAATCCTTCAGATAAGCGCAGTTGTCATCATTCAGCTCGGTACCCAGCCACTTGTTCATGCCGGTGATATAGGGAACATCCTCCATGACCTTCATACCGATGGCGGAGCCCAGCAGCTGTGCTTCGGGTTTGTGCGCGCATTCCACCTTGACGATCCAGGTGGCTTTGCGGCCCTCGTCGGTCAGCAGACCGAAGGAGGGGACGTAACCAGCGATGGAACCCATGATGTCCATGATGCCGGAGTTCCGGTTGCACCGGGCGCCCAGCACGGAGTTGGCGTAAACAACGGCGGAGGACTCTGCCCAGCTGAGGATATCGCCTTGCTTGGGCTTGTTGCCCATCTGGTCTAAGTAGCAGGCGCAGGAGAAAGCGTCCTCGTTCATGAGGCCCAACTCTTGCAACTGCTTTTCATAGCTTTCCTGGGTGGAATACATGAACTTATTGAAAACGAAGTTCTGCAGGAAGTTGGCAGGCACGTTCTTATCCAGGGGACGGGGGTCCACGGAGAACTGCTGCTTGGAAATGGCACCGGCATCGATGAGCTGCTGCATCAGATCAAAGACGGGCTTCATCATCTTGAGGCCGAAGGAGGTGACCAGGTGGTTGTATTCGGAAGTCACAGGTACCAGCTTGTCGGCACCGAAGGTTTCGCCGTACATGACCAGAGTCTTCATGACCTTGGCCATGGTTTCGCCCTGGGAACCGTTCAGGATGGCCTGCTGTTCAGAGGTAAGATACATAAGCGTTTCTCCTTAATTTAATCTCAGAAAAGCGAATTGAAAATGGAAAGTGGAAAATTGAAAATAAAGGTATCGCTTCGCGATGATCAAAATCCATATCCGAAGGATATACCATAATTTTCAACTGTCAATTATCAATTTTCAATTGTGCGTGAAGCTTAAAGCTTCATGCACACGTCCCAGGCACCCCAGATGACGCTGCGCAGGTTGCCCACCTTATTGGCATCGCCGATGATGTGCACATGCTTGTCCTTCTGGGCCAGGGGGGCGGGACGGTAGCCGGTGGACAGGATCACGTTGTCCGCGGCGATCTTGAACTGCATGCCGTTCTTGTCCACAACGGTAACGCCGTCGTCGTGGATCTCAGCCAGCTTGGTTTCCAGATGGACGGGAACCTTGTTGGCATTGAAGAAGTCCCGCAGGAAGGACGTGTTAGCCAGGCAGATACCGGGGGTCACCACCAGATCGTCCATCATTTCCACGATGGTGGGGTGCTTTCCCTGGAGGTACAGCTCGTAGGCGATTTCACAGCCGGTGAGGCCGCCGCCGATGATGGTGACATTTTCGCCCACTTCGGCCTTGCCCAGCAGGAAATCGATGGCCTGGATGCCCTTATCGATGCCGGGCACGGGGATCCGGTTGGGGGTAGAGCCGGTGGCGATGATGATCTCGTCGGCCTGGCACTGGCTGAGGTCCTTCACCTCGCTGTTGAGCTTCACTTCGATGTTGGGGTACTTGGTCAGCTCCCGCTTGTACCAGGTGATCAGGGCCTTGTCCTTTTCCTTGAAGGAAGGAGCGGCAGCGGCAATGAACACACCGCCCAGTTCCCCGGACTTTTCGTACAGGGTGACCTTGTGGCCCCGCTTAGCCAGCACCAGAGCGGCTTCCATACCGCCGATGCCGCCGCCGATGACGGCGATGTTCTTGATCTTCTTGGCGGGCTTGATGTAGTGCTTCTTGCTCTGCATGGTTTCTGCGTTCAGAGCGCACCGGGCCAGACCCATGGTGTCCGTCAGGTCCTGGGTGTTGTAGTGACCCTTGGAGGAGGAGAAGTTGAAGCAGCCGGAGTGGCAGCAGATGCAGGGACGGATGTCTTCCAACCGGTCCTCGATCAGCTTGGTGACCCATTCGGGGTCAGCCAGGAACTGCCGGGCAACGCCCATGGCGTCGATTTTGCCCTCGGCAATGGCCTTGGCAGCATCCTCCGGCTCCATACGGCCGGCGCAGACCACGGGGATGTCCACGAACTGCTTGATGTGAGCCACATCCTCCAGGTTGCAGTTCTGGGGCATGTACATAGGCGGATGGGCCCAGTACCAGCTGTCGTAGGTGCCGTTGTCGGCATTCAGCATATCATAGCCCGCATCCTGCAGGTACTTGGCGGCCTTCTCGGATTCCGCCATATCACGGCCCATTTCCTTGGCGTCCTCACCGGGGACGATGCCCTGGGCGAAGCCCTTCAGCTTGGATTCCACGGAGTAGCGCAGGGAAACGGGGAAATCCTCGCCGCAGCTTTCCTTGATGGCCTTCACCACTTCCACGGCAAAACGGTAACGATTTTCAAAGCTGCCGCCGTACTCGTCGGTACGCTTGTTGAAGAATTCGATGGCGAACTGGTCCAGCAGATAGCCTTCGTGGACAGCATGGACTTCCACACCGTCAACGCCTGCATCCTTACACAGCTTTGCGGTCTTGGCGAAGGCCTCGATGATCTCATGAATCTGCTCCTTGGTCATCTCGGGGCAGATGATATCGGGGGCCCAGCGGGCAGGCTGTGCGGAAGGGGATGCCAGTTCATGGCTGGTGTCCAGAATAGGCTTCAAAATGGCCCGGGTGACCTTGTTCTTGTGCAGGGGTCCCACCAGCTCGGTGATAGCCCAGCTGCGGCCCATACCGGCGGTGAGCTGGACGAAGAGCTTGGCACCGGTTTTGTGGATCTCGTCCATGAATTCCTTCAGTTCTTCGAACATCTTGGGATTCTGCCACAGCCACTTGCCCCAGAAGGTATCCCGCAGGGGAGCGATGCCGGGGATGATCAGGCCTACGTTGTTGTTGGCCCGTTCCAGGAACAGCTTGGCTGCTTCCTTGTCGAAATGGCAGCCGCCCAGCTCGAACCAGCCGAACAGGGAAGTACCGCCCATGGGACACATGACGATGCGGTTCTTGATTTCTACATTACCCACGTTCCATGGGGTAAACAGGGAATCATATTTGGTATCCATAGGGAATCTCTCCTTTGTATGTAATACAAGAATAGTATATTATTTCCGGGAAAGCGTGTCAAGGATGTTGACCCGGTCACCAAAGAAAAGTTGAGAAAAACAACAAAAAACAGGACGCCGGTTGGCGTCCTGTCAGCTTATTTATGAATTCCGAAAAGGGGCCGGGCCACCCGTTTGTAAAGGAGCATGGTCAAAACAGAAACCACGGTACCCTTCACCACATTCAGCGGAGCCACGCAGAAGAACACGAAGGTGGTCACATTGTGGATGTTGCCGTTGATTTCCGCACCCATGCTGATAATGGCATCCAGAGGCAGCTCAAACAGCTGGGAGAACTTCGGCAGCAGATAGACCGCATTGAAGGCGCTGCCCAGCACGGACATGGAGAGGGTTCCCAAAACAAGACCGATGATGGCGCTGTGCTTGCTCTTGTGGGCATGGTACCAGATGGTGGCCGGCAGCACAAAGCTGCAGCCTACCACGAAGTTGGCAAAATCCCCCACGAAGGCGGTGGAGGTGCCCTTCAGCAGCAGCTTCAGCAGGATCTTGATGCCCTCACAGGCAACCGTGGCGGCAGGTCCCAGGTAAAAGCCGCACAGCAGCACCGGCAGCTCGGAGAAGTCCAGCTTGTAAAAGCCGGGCGCCAGGAACAGCAGGGGGAAATCCAGCATATGCAGCACCGTGGCGATGGCGGCGCAGATGCCGATAATGCTGACCTTTCTCGCAGTGCTGACCTTCCGGATGTCCGGTAAAAACCGTTCCGCGTATTTGGCCAGCATGCCCAATACACCAACGATGATCACACACATTCCCACAAATTTCATGTTCTCGGAAAACTGAACCCAAAGCTCCATAACATCCACCTCATAAAAACAAAATACGCCCCGGGAATACACCCAGGGCGCGAAAATAAACGCACGAATGCGTACCTTCTTCCATCCAGACTTGTGGCAATCTCGGAAAATATCCTGCCACCGTCTCAGCAGATCTTTTGCCCCAACTCTGCATTTTGAAAGCCTTGAAATACATCCAGTATTCCTTCGACTTTCAAAACTTGATTTGTGTCAAAATCTCTTGCTGTCCGGTAACAATCTATTTTCTTCGCTTGCCTTCACTGTCGGTTTCGGAGTTGCACCGAATCAACGCATATGCGCTCGCGGACTATACCGCCGGTGGGGACTTTCACCCCGCCCTGAAGATACTGTGAAGTTGTATGGAAAGCATACCATGATATGCCAGCCTTGTCAAGAAAGAAGAAATGTGGTAGGATAAATTATAGTTTATATGCAAAGAAGTAAAAGATATGTCATTCCGAGCAAGGCGAAGCCGCGTCGGGGAATCTACGCATTTCGTTCACGTTTGCAGTACAATTGGTGCCAAGATCCCTCGATTCGCTATGATCACTCGGGATGACAACACCTCTTTTTACGCACATAAAAAAGTAATTACTGCGTCACATCCATCGGGGCGGTAGTCGGCGTCGTGGGAACCGTGGTGGGCATCGTGGCAGCCCCTTCCGGCATTTTGAAGCAGCGGATCTGTCCATTGGCGGCAGTATCCGTCACATCCCCGCCGATGATTTTATTCTTATAGACCAGCAGCGTAGCGTAAACCGGCTCCGTGGCGCCGGGGTAGTTATTGACTTTATAGACATAGCGCATGACCTTTTTCCCGGAATATTCCGTCAGATCATAGCCCTGGCTTTTCTGCAGATTGTTGTAGCGGCTGAATACATCGCTGCCTTCTTCCGGAATTTTTACCTGGCTGGTTTCCGCCGGAGAGGTGGTCACATCCCAGCCGAAATCCTTGAGAAACTGCACCCGTTGATCGTTGTTGGATACGCTGGGGGCACCGGTGGCGGCGGTTTCTTCCTCGCCCCCCAGAAGCAGGATCCCGGAAAAAATCAAGGCGGCCACAGCAACCAGAACCAGCAAAATTTTCTTCTTATCGACCTTTGCGGTCATCACCATCATAGATGATCCCTCCTAATTTTGAATCGGTGGTACAGCCTATGACGCCGGCCGGAGGGATAGAACGGAGGAACCATGGAACGTTTGGACAAATTCCTGTGCGACAGCGGCGTCGGTACCCGCAGCCAGGTAAAAGCTATCTTAAAATCCGGCCGGGTCACCGTGGACGGCAAGCCGGAAAAGGACAGCAGCCGGAAAATCGACCCTCAGACCCAAGTTGTCTGCCTGGATGGAGAAAGCTTAAGCGGTAAGCGCCGTATCGTGGTGATGCTCAACAAGCCTGCGGGCTTCGTTACTGCTACAGAAGACCCGGTGGAGAAAACCGTCATGGAACTGCTGCCCCCGGAAATGAAGCATCTGGATTTGAAGCCGGTGGGACGGCTGGACAAGGCCACCGAGGGTCTGCTGCTGTTTACCAACGACGGCGATTTGCTCCATCGGCTGATCTCTCCCAAAAAGGAAGTGCCGAAAATCTATTACGCCCACCATGAGGGGGAAGCGAAGCAGGAAGATGTGCAGGCTTTCGCCGATGGTCTGACCCTCCGGGATGGCACCGTGTGTCTGCCTGCGAAGCTGGAGCCTCTGGGAGCGGGAGAGAGCCTGGTTACTGTCTGCGAAGGAAAATATCACCAGGTCCGCCGAATGATGGCCTCCCGGGGCATGACGGTTTTGTATCTGGAGCGGCGACAGGAGGGAGCGCTGCCCCTGGGCATCCTGCCCCGGGGCCTGGTGCGGGAACTGACGGAGGAAGAAATTCGCCAGCTGGAAGGATGACCAAATTCACAAAACCAAAATCCTCCTTACAGTCAAAATGCTGGAAAAATCTTGTCGCAATTTAGTCCTATAGGCCATGCACCTTGGAATATTACCTAAAAAAGAGCATACTTTTTGCAATAAAATGTCAAAAGGTACTTGCAATGTGCGCAAAAGCTGTGTATAATAACAATGCAATTTTGTGAAATGCGCATTTATGCAAGATACTAAGGAGGGACAGCAAAATGTCCAACAGTGTTTTTCAAGGCGTGATCGTACAGCTGAAAGAAATTACCGACCGTACTTTCGGTGTCATTGATACCGAAGGTTGCGTCGTTTCCTGCACCGACGTTTCCCTGCTGGGCGAGCGTTGGCCGGATGCCGCACTGAAGGTGGGCAACGCTTCCGAGAATGTGGTCACTTTCTCCCAGAAGTGCTTCAAGGCCATCGTGGGCAATTCCAATTACTTCGAGTACGCCATTTTCTGCACCGGCGACGACGACACCGCCAAGGGCTTCTGCCAGATGGCTTACATCGCACTGAACGATGCCAAGACCTTCTATGAAGAGAAGCACGACCGGGGCACCTTCGTCAAGAATATCATCATGGACAACATCCTGCCCGGTGATATTTACATCCGTGACAAGGAACTGCACTTCGCCACCGATGCACCCCGTGCGGTATTTCTGATCCGCCAGGTAGGTCACAGCGACGTGGCTACCGTGGACGTGCTGGGCGGTATGTTCCCCGACAAGCTGCAGGACTTCGTCCTGTCCATCAACGAGATGGACATCGCCGTTGTCAAGCAGATCAGCGGTGCCACCACCAGCGAGGAGCTGGAGAAAATGGCGGCTTCCATTGAGGATACCCTCAAGAACGAACTGCGGATCAAGACCGTTATCGGCATCGGCACCATCGCCGACCACCTGCGGGAACTGGCTGACTCCTACAAGGAAGCCCAGACTGCCATCGAAGTGGGCAAGGTTTTTGACACCGAGAAGAGCATCATGCACTATGAGAATCTGGGCATCGGCCGTCTGATCTACCAGCTGCCCACCACTCTGTGTGAGATTTTCCTGTCTGAGGTCTTCAAGAAGAACTCCATCGATTCTCTGGACCAGGAGACCCTGTTCACCATCAACAAGTTCTTTGAGAACAATCTGAACGTTTCCGAAACTTCCCGGAAGCTGTTCGTCCACCGTAACACTCTGGTTTACCGTCTGGAGAAGATCAAGAAGCTCACCGGTCTGGACCTGCGCCAGTTCGACCACGCCATCGTGTTCAAGGTTGCACTGATGGTCCGCAAGTATCTGACCAGTCGGGAGACCCGCTGATAAATGCATATGGTAACGGGGCCGCGAAAGCGGCCCCGAAATACTGTCATTGCGAACCAGTCCTTAGACTGGTGTGGCAATCCCCCAAGGCGATCAGACAGCCGGAAAATCCGGGGGATTCCCACGCCAGTGTGCGCACTGGCTCGGAATGACAGTTATTTTTTAGTCTTTTTACGGATTGAAACGTACTATATATAGGGTCTGGGGTCAGAATATACCACAATAACTGGGAATTCTGAATTTTATTTAAGAAAATTCTGTGTATTTTTTGTGAATTCGTCGATTTTATCCTATTTTTGACCTCTGGTCATTGACTTTGTTTTTACAATGTGTTACAATTTGGTTACACTGCGGGCAGAATTGGCCTTTCCCGAAGCTGCCCAAACTATCAGGAGATATTGCGTATGATTGAATTTATCGATGTCGTAAAATCCTACGAACAGGGTAACAAAGCCCTTAACGGCGTTACCATGCAGATCGAGGATGGCGAATTTGTTTTTCTGGTGGGCCCCTCCGGTTCCGGTAAGTCCACCATCATTAAGCTGATCACCGGCGAGCTGAAGCCTACCTCCGGTACCGTTCATGTCAACGGCTACTCTCTGGAGCGGATCCGCAAGCGGGAAATTCCTTACCTGCGCCGTACCGTCGGTGTCGTGTTCCAGGACTTCCGTCTGATCTCCAACATGACCGTCTATGAAAACGTGGCCTTCGCCATGCGTGTGGTCGGCGCCAAGGAGAAGGAAATCAAGGAGCGTGTGCCTTACGTTCTGGAACTGGTCGGTCTGGAAACCAAGATGAACCGTCACCCCGGCGAAATGTCCGGCGGTGAGCAGCAGAGACTGGCTATCGCCCGTGCCCTGGTGAACAATCCTTCCATGATCATCGCCGGCGTGCCCACCGGTAACCTGGACCCGGAGGGCGCCTTCGAAATCATGGCCCTGCTGCAGGAAATCAACAATCTCGGTACCACCGTTCTGGTGGTCACCCACGCCCAGAACCTTGTGGAACTGTTCCAGAAGCGTGTCATCGCCATTGATGAGGGCGTTGTGGTAAGCGACGGACTGGAGGAGGAATAAGCCATGAGACTGAATAATATCGGTTACCTTCTGAAGGAAGGTTTCAAGGGCATTTTCCTCCATGGATTCATGTCCTTTGCGGCAGTCTGTGTTACGGTTGCCTGTCTGCTGATCGTGGGCAGTTTCTCCATCCTGGCTTACAACCTGGATATCATGGTGGAAGAACTGAACCAGACCAGTGAAATTCTTGTGTACGTAGACAGCGAGCTGTCCGACGCCGAAGCCAAGAGCATCGGCACCAAAATCAATATGCTGGACAATGTGCTCCAGGCCACCTTTGTTTCCCGGGAGGAAGCCCTGAAGGACTTCATCGAAGACCATGACGGCGACAGCGCCTTCAGCGGCGTCCAGGCCTCTGACCTGCGCCACCGGTTCATCGTTACTCTGGAAAGCAACGCTTTGATGGAGCAGACCGATGCCCAGCTGCAGGATATTCCCGGTGTTGCCAAGACCAACGCTGCCTATGAGCTGGCAGAGGGCTTCACCACCATCCAGCAGGTGCTGCACATGGTATCCTACGCGGTCATTGCTGTGCTGCTGGTGGTTAGTCTGCTGATCATTTCCAACACCGTTAAGCTGGCTATGTACGACCGTAAGGACGAAATCGCCATCATGAAGATGGTGGGCGCCACCAACGGCTTCATCCGTTTGCCCTTCGTGGTGGAAGGATTCACCCTGGGCATGGTCGGTGCCGCCCTGGCCTTCGGTCTGGAGTGGGTCATTTACGACCAGATGGTACTGAAGATCGGCGCAGTGGACTCTCTGCAGCTGTTCACCTTCGTGCCCTTCCAGGAACTGCTGTACCCCATGCTGGCAGTCTTCGGCGCTGCCGGTCTGTTTGTCGGCATCGTGGGCAGCTGGACCTCCATCCGCAAGTTCATGAACGTATAATATTTGCAGATCCCCCCAAAACCCCCCCGCAACCATTTGGAGATAGATATGAAAAATCGCAACCTCGTTAAGACCATTTTCTCCCTTTTTCTCGCAGGAATTCTGGTATTGTCAATGATGCCCCTGTCTGCTTCCGCTGCCAGTTCCGAGGAAATCAAGAAAGAACTGAAAGAGCTGGAAAGCCAGAACGCGGAGATCCAAAAAGAGATCAACGCCATTCAGAGCAAGTATGATGCCAACGCCAGCGAGATCAAGGACCTGGTGGACAAAAAATCCGCCATTGACCAGGAAATCGGTCTTCTGAATACCCAGATCATCAACATCAATGCCCAGATCGCTGCCTATGGTCAGCTCATCGCCGACACCCAGCTGGAGCTGGATGACGCGGAGATTCGTCTGACGGAGCTGAGTCAGAAGAACAAGGAACGGATCCAGGCTATGGAGGAAGAGGGCAGCGTTTCCTACTGGGAGGTCATTTTCGAAGCCAACAGCTTCACGGACCTCCTGGACCGCATCAATATGATGGAGGAAATTGCCGCCGCTGACCAGCGCCGCCTGCAGGAAATGCGGGACATCGCCGCGGAGGTCACCGCCAACCAGGATTCCCTGGAGACCGGCAAGACCGAACTGGAGCAGACCCGCGCGGAACTGGACGAAACCCAGGCTTACCTGGAGGTAAAGCGTACCGAATCCGATGATGTGCTTCGGGAACTGGTGAAGAAGCAGGATGAATTTCAGGCTCTGCTGGACGAATCCGAGGCAGCCCAGGATGCGTTGATGCTGGATATCGCCGCCAAGGAGAAGGAATACTCCAAGGCCAAGTACGAAGAAAACCTGGCAAAGCTGGCTCTCCAGGGTCAGAATCCTCCCTCCAGCGCCGGTTGGATCAAGCCCGTATCCGGCTACACCCTCACCAGCCCCTTCGGCATGCGTGTGCATCCTGTCCTGGGCTATGCCCGTATGCACAACGGCGTGGACATGGCCTGCCCCCAGGGAACTCCCATTTACGCCACCCGTGCCGGTACCGTTACCACCGCTTCCTACCAGGCTGGCGGCGCAGGCAACTACGTTTCCATCAACCATGGTGACGGCTTTGCTTCCATCTACATGCACATGACCCACTATGTGGTTTCTGCCGGACAGAAGGTCACCCAGGGCCAGCTGATCGGCTATGTGGGCAGCACCGGTATTTCCACCGGTCCCCACCTGCATTTCGGTATTTCCTATGCCGGTACTTACGTGAACCCTCTGGCATATATTTGATATGCCGCCCCTATGTTAAGGAGATTTTATGAAGAATCGCAAACGTCTGATATCCATCCTGGCCGGCGTTATGGCGGCTGTGATGCTGATCAGCTTGCTGATAGGGCTGCTGCCCACCTATGCCCACGCCTCGGTTTCCAGCGAGATTCGGGCCCAGATCAATGATCTGCAGTCCCAGCGCAAGGACATTAAGAACCAGATCACCAAGATCAAGGAAGAATATGAGGTCAATGAGGACGAAATTGCAGACATTATTGCCCGGAAAAACGTCATTGACCAGGAGATCGGTTTGCTCCATGCGGAGATCATCAACATCAATGAGCAGATTTCTGCCTTCAATGTGCTGATTGCCGATAAGCAGGATGAGCTGGACAATGCCGAGGACCGGTATTTGGAACTGAATGAACAGAACAAAGACCGAATCCGGGCCATGGAAGAGGACGGAAGCCTTTCCTACTGGGAGGTTCTGTTCAAAGCCAACAGCTTTTCGGATCTGCTGGACCGGCTGAACATGGTGGAGGAGATCGCAGCCTCCGACCAGCGCCGCCTCCAGGAACTGAGCGATGCCGCGGACAACGTGGAGGAAGCCCGGGTAGAACTGGAAGTGGAAAAGGAAGAGCTGGAAGTGACCAAATCCGAGCTGGATGCCACCCAGCTGGAGCTGGATGCCAAGCGGGAAGAGGCGGATGCCGTCATCAAGGAACTGCTGGACAAGGCCGAAGAACTGGAAGCCATGCAGGATGAGCTGGAAGAGGCGGAAAACGCCATGCTCAATGAGATCGCCCAGCTGGAAAAGGAATACACCGCAGCCAAATATCAGGAATACCTGGAAATGATGGCCACCGCAACCACAGCACCTCCCGCTACCGACGGCACCACCGGCGGTGACAGCACCGGCAATGCGGGAAATACCGGAAACACAGGCAACTCCGGAAATACCGGCAGCACCGGAAACGGCGGCGGAACGGTGAACACCGGCTCCGGCTGGATCCGTCCCTGTGCCTACACCATGCTGACCTCTCCCTTCGGTAATCGTGACACCGGCATCGCCGGCGCTTCTACATACCACCAGGGTGTTGACCTGTCGGCTCCCCAGGGTACGCCCATTTACGCCAGCCGGGGCGGCACCGTTACCGGCGCTACCTATGGCAGCGCGGCCGGTTACTACGTCCGGATCAACCACGGCGACGGCTTCTCCTCCATTTACATGCATATGGAGTACTACACCGTGTCTCCCGGCCAGACCGTTTCCCAGGGCCAGGTGATCGGTTATGTTGGCAAGACCGGTGTGGCCAGCGGCTACCACCTGCATTTTGGCATTTCTTATAACGGCGCGTATGTGAATCCCTGCGCCTACGTAAACTTAGCTTAAGAAAAATCCAATCCCACAGTCCGGCTTCGGACTGTGGGAACTTTGCAATAGAAGGTGCTTTTGTGAAAAATAGAATTACGCTGATCCTTTCTCATATCACCGTGGCTGCGTTGGCCACGGCCATCACGCTGAATATGACCTGGCAAAGACCCTTGCCCGACTCCTACACCAAGCTGGAACAGCTGGAGGATCTGATCGAGGAACGCTTCATTGGAGAGGTGGACAACACCGCCATTGAGGATGCGGCTGCTCATGCCATGGTGGGCGCACTGGGAGACCGATGGAGCTATTATATTCCCGCCAGCGAATACGCGGCCTATATGGAAGGCATGAACAATGCCTACGTGGGCATTGGCATTACCATCACCGCCCAGGAGGCGGGTATGGAGGTCATGATTGTCAACGAGGGCAGCCCTGCGGAGGAAGCGGGTCTGATGATCGGCGACGTGATCGTTGCCGTGGAAGGCCGTTCCTGCCGGGAAATGACCACCACAGAAGCCCGGGACCTGGTTCGGGGCGAACCGAATACGCAGGTGGAACTGACCATTGACCGGAATGGAGAAGCGCTGACCCTGTCCGTCACCCGGCGGGAAGTGAAGGTACCGGTTGCTACCTGCCGGATGCTGGAGGACAATATCGGTCTGGTGACCATTGTCAATTTCGATTCCCGCTGCGCGGAAGAAACCATCGCAGCCATCGAAACTATGCTGGACCAGGGTGCGGAAAAGTTGATTTTTGACGTGCGCAACAATCCCGGCGGTTATGCCGATGAACTGATCAAGGTGCTGGACTACCTGCTGCCGGAAGGAAAGCTGTTCCATATGGAATACTACACCGGCCAGGAGGAAATCAGCGATTCCGACAGACATTGCCTGAAGATCCCCATGGCGGTTCTGGTCAATGCGGATTCCTATTCTGCTGCAGAATTTTTCGCGGTGGCGCTGCAGGAATATGACGCGGCGGTAATCATCGGTGAAAAGACCAGCGGAAAAGGGTATTTCCAGACTACTATCAACCTCCAGGACGGCTCCGCGGTGGGTCTGTCTGTGGGTAAGTATTATACCCCCAGCGGTGTGAGCCTGGAGGGCGTAGGCATCACCCCGGACGTGGAAGTATCTGTGGACGAGGAAACTTACCTGGCTATCTATTACGGCTGGCTGGAGCCTGCTGAGGACCCTCAGATCCAAGCGGCGCTGGCGGAACTGAAATAAGAAAAAGCGGATGCTTCGGCATCCGCTTTTTTGCGGGGCGGCGAGTCGCCGCTGACAATGCGAGCCTTTGGCTGGCCGGTAGACCGGGACCATATCCGTAGTAATTAAACGTTGCAATTTGAAATATTATCCGTTAAAATAGAAAATGAAGAAATATGGTAAGGAGTGAGTTTCTTGAGCTTGAAGAGCATGTTCTCTGCCAAGGATATGACCCAGGGATCTCCCTGGAAGCGGATTATGGAGTTTTCCATCCCCATGCTGCTGGGTAACATTGCACAGCAGCTGTACAACACCGCCGACTCGGTGATCGTTGGCCACTACGTGGGCGACAATGCCCTGGCAGCCGTTGGCAGTGCCAGCCCCATTCTGAATCTGCTGCTGGCATTGTTCGTGGGTATTTCTACCGGTGCAGGCATCGTGGTTTCCCAGAGCTTCGGCGCCCGGGACCGGGAAGGATTAAGCAAGGCCATCGGCAACTGTATCAGTCTGACTTTTGTGGCATCGCTTTTTATTATGATCGTGGGTCCCATCATCACCCGTCCCATGCTGAATCTGCTGGATACTCCGGCATCCATCATCGGTTGGTGTGAATCCTATCTGAAGATTTATTTCTGGGGTATCGTTGGTTTCTTCTTCTACAATATGCTCTCCGGTATCCTTCGGGGCCTGGGCGACAGCGTGTCTGCTCTGGGATTTTTGCTGCTGGCAGCGGCGCTGAACGTGATTCTGGATCTGGTGTTTGTGGCCAAGTTTGGCATGGGCGTTCCCGGCGTTTCTCTGGCCACCGTCATTTCCCAAGCGATTTCTGCGGTGTTCTGCTTCCTCAAGCTGATGCGGATGCGGGAACATTTCTCTTTGAACAAGTCCGCTGTGAAGCTGGAAAAGGCCATGGCGAAGCGGATCATCGGCATCGGCATTCCCTCCGGCATCACCCAGGCTATCATGTCTATGTCCATGATGGTGGTCCAGTCCTTGACCAATTCCATGGGCGAAATGGTCATTGCTGCCAACGTCATCATTATGCGCGTGGACGGCTTTGCTATGATGCCCAACTTCTCCTTCGGCCAGGCTATGTCCGTTTACACCGGCCAGAACGTGGGTGCAGGCAAGTGGAAGCGGGTGCAGCAGGGTGTCCGCCAGGGCAGCCTCATTGCCCAGACCTTCTCTCTGGTTATTGTGATTATTCTGCTGTTCTTGAATAAGTACCTGTTCGGCTTCTTTACGGATACGGTGGCACTGATCGACCTGGCAGGTCAGATGATGCGGATCATGGCCATTGGTTACATCGCCGTGTCCATCACCCAGGTCCTGGGCGGCGTTATGCGCGGCTGCGGCAATACGGTGACCCCCATGTGGATCTCCATTTTGTCCACCGTGGCTCTGCGAATCCCCATTGCCTACATCCTGGCCTACTACACCCGCTCCGCGGAATTCCCTCATGGCCATCCCTTTGCCCTGTCTGTCTCTCTGTTGGCATCCTGGACTCTGGGCATGCTGTTCTCGGTGATTGCGTTCCGTTTCGGAAAGACCCGCAAGCAGATCCGCCGGAATATGGCAGAAGAACAGCAGGCATAACTGCTTGAAATGGAAAAGCGCACCCTTTGGGTGCGCTTTTTTGCGTCTTAGTGACAGCTGTGGCTTCCGCAGCCGTGGGAGCCGCAGGCATGACCTTCTCCATGATGGTGATCGTGGTGGCTGCAACGGGCGTTGGGATCGTAGTTCAGCGCGTTGCTGAGGAACAGTTCCACTGCCTCGTCTGCGTCGCCGGATACGCCGCCGTAAATAGCGATGCCTGCATCCATCAGTGCGAACCGGGCGCCGCCGCCGATGCCGCCGCAAATCAAAACATCCACACCCTGCTGAGCCAGCAGCAGCGCCAGCGCACCGTGACCGCTGCCGTTGGTATCTACAACCCGGGAAGCAATGACCTTGCCGTTTTCTGCCTCGTAGACTTTAAAGGCGGAGGTGTGACCAAAGTGCTGATAGACGTTGCCGTTTTCGTAAGTGACTGCGATTTTCATGTGTATTGACTCCTTTATTGGTTTACTAACGTAATCAAAAGAATTTCCGGTGGGTTATTCAGCCGGAAAGGCATAAGACTGTTGCCCAAACCCCGGCTGACTGCCATAACGGTGTTTTCTCTGATGTAAAGCCCGGAATCATATTCCGGGAAAAAACCCTGTCCCGGGGCAATGAGGCCGCCCAGAAAGGGAACGCGGAACTGGCCGCCGTGGGCATGGCCGGAAAGTACCAGATCAAAGCCATTGCGGCAGTACAGATCAAAAAATTCCGGCCGATGGGACAGGAAAATGGTGAAATTCTCAGAAGCAAGCTGAGAAAGGGCAGCGGTAAATCCTGCACTGCCGATGAAGGAGGGGTCCTCCACTCCGGCAACGGCAATGGTTTCTCCGCCCAGCTCCAGAGGAACCGATTGATTGCGCAGTACCGTGACTCCGGCATCCGCAAGCTGCTGCTCCAGCAGGGGATATTCCGAAATCCGCGCCTCATGGTTGCCGGTAACATAATAACAGGGGGCGATTTTAGCTGCTTCCGCGGCAAAGTGGACGGCAACGTCGATTTTTGTATTCCGGGAATCGATCAAATCTCCCGTGATGGCGATAATATCCGGCTGGCAATCCTTCAGCAGAGCCAAAAGTGTTTCATTGTTCTGCCCGAACCGGGCATTGTGCAGGTCAGAAATATGGGCAATCTGAAATCCGTTGAAGTTTTCGGGGAGGTTCGGGCTGGAAACAGGGTAACAGTTGATTTCCGGAGTGGTGTTTTCGTAAAAGCCCCAGGCGATGATTGCTGCCAACAGCAGATAAAACCAGTAACGCTTTTTCATAGGCCACCCCCTTTTTCATAGCATAGCACAATTCCCGGAAAAAGTCCACGAAAGAAAACCGGGGGGATACAAAATCCACCCGGTTGAACGGTTATATCGGATTGCATACATCCAGGATCTTATTTGCCGCACCCCTGGCGCCGGTGCAGCAACGGAATCCCTCGGCGATTTTCTCGGCATTTTCCCGGTAAGCGGGGTCCAGCAGGACGGCTTCGACAGCTTCACGAATAGCATCGGGAGAAGACTTGACCAGGCGGAAGCCCGCACCCAGCTGCTCTGTACGGGTGGCAACGGCACCCTGCTCCGAAGTTTGGGGATACATAATGAGGGGTACCCCGTAATACAGAGCCTCACTGGCACTGTTCATGCCGCAGTGGGTCAGAAAAGCGTCTGCCTTTTCCAGCACCCCGATCTGGTCCACATAGGGATAAACGGATACATTCTCCGGCAGCGGCCCCAGGGAAGCGATGTCCACCTTATCGCCCACAGACAGGACCACCTGGTACTCCATGCCGCCCAAGGCCCGGATACAGTTTTGATAGAGGGACAGCATCTGGTTATCCACGGTACCCATGGAGATGTATACCAACTTCTCTCGGGTTTTCTCAAAATCGGAAGCAGAAGGTCGGATAGAGGGGCCTACAAAGGCGAATTTGTCCGAAAACGTCTCACTGCAGGGCTGATACTCCGGAGAAGTGTAGACGATGGTATGGATATTCTCGTCGTTTTGGATCAAATCCAGAACGCTCTTCACAGGATAGCCCTTTGCTTGCAGCCGCTTGATGTGCCTGCTGATCTTCGGCATGGACAGTAGCATACCGAATAGCTGGGAAAGGCTTTGCTTCATGATTTTGGCGGAGTGCTGGTTAAAAGCGAAGGTGGTGGTGGAGGATACAAAGGGGATTCCCAATTTCCATGCCACAGCCTTGCCCCAAACGGCCATGGAATCGGCTACAATACAGTCCGGCTGCAGCGCCGCCATCTCCCGGCAGACCATATCATCCAGGGAAAGGGTGGTATCCACCAGCACCCGGGTGGAAAGAGCCAGATCTTTGCCAAGACGGACAGCCTCCTCCGGAGTCAGCCGCAGTTCTGTATCATAGGCATCACAGGCAACAAATTTGGCTCCAACGGCTTCGATTTTCTCCCGGAAGGCTTCGTAGGAGTAGTACAGTACTTCGTGGCCCCGGAAAGTCAGCTCCCGGACAACACCCAGAGTGGGGTTGGTGTGGCCGTGGGCCGGGATACAGAAAAAGACGATTTTTGCCATGGGTCATTCCTCCATGTGGTCAAAAATACGGGCGATGAATTCGCTTTGCTTCTCCCGGGGCAGAACTGCCAGTCCCCGCTCCACATCTCCCAGTACCAGAATGGTGCTGCCGGGCTGCAGGTCGAACATATCCCGGGCCTCTTTGGGAATTACAAACTGGCCCTTCTCGCCGATTTTTACCATCCAGGCAAATTTTCCATTGGGACATTCCATAGATGCTCCTCCTTATGGTATGACTAGTTATACTAATCATACTTATAAAAATCGAAAATGTCAAGAAAAAATCCCCCGATTTTAGAAAATCGGGGGTTGCAGTGTGTAAATTATCTAATACGCAAAAGCGTCAAGAGGTCTTCCGGATGGCGAAAACGATACCGGGCAGCTTCCATACCAGCTTCCGTAACGGCACCCCAGGCGGCGAAACCGAAGTCCACCCCGGCATTTTTTGCGGCCTGCAAATCCGGGAGGGTATCGCCCACGTAAAGCGCATCAGCAGTGGAGAGGTCCATTCTTTCAAGGCACAGAAAGATCGGCTCCGGGTGGGGCTTATGTTGCTGGGTGTCCTCCGCCAGTACAGCAGTTTCCAGGAAGCTGTCCAAACCGTTGCCTACCACATCGATTTGGTACTGTCCATACATTTTGGAGGACACCGCTGCCATCCGGATTCCGGCGTCTTGAAAAGCCTGCAGAACATTCCGGATTCCCTCGAAAGGAATGGCTCCCGGCTCATATTCGTTGACGTAGCGCACCCACCGGGCGTAGGTTGTTTCCTTGTCCCGGATACCCAGATCATCCATGGTCTTCAGCCCCGGCTGAGCAAAGAAAGGAAGTACCTGCTGAAGCGTCCAGGTTTCTCCCAATTCCTCCTCAATGATCCGGATCAGCGGAAACAGATTCATGTCCAGGGTATTGACGAGGGTTCCGTCCAGATCAAATAGAACCGCTTTGTATTGCTTCATTGACATCACTCCTGCCAAATGGGGAATTTTTCCCGATCGTTTTCCCGGAAAGGCCGGATGACCTTGCAGGGATTGCCTGCAGCCAGGACCCCGGACGGAATATCCCGGGTCACTACGCTGCCTGCGCCGATGATGCAGTCATCCCCGATGGTAACACCGGGCAGAACGGTCACACCGGCACCGAACCATACGTTGTTGCCCACGGTGATGGACTGATAAATCTGATAACCTTCCTGCCGCATCTGGGGGTCGAAGGCATGGTTGGGGGTGGCGAAACAACAGTTGGGACCGATGCGCACATTGTCCCCGAAGGTTACGGTTCCGCCGTCGATGATCTTGCAGTCGTAATTGGCGAAAAAGTTATCGCCAATGGTAATAAAACGGCCATAATCGCAGTAAAAGGGGGAATTAATGGTGAAATTTCCTTTGATGTTACCAATCAGACTGCGCAGGATGGCGTTGCGTTTTTCCCGGTCAGAGGGTCTGCACAGGTTTAATTCATGGCAAAGATCCTGGGCCCGCTCCCGCTGCTCCCGCAAGTTGGGATTGCCGGACATAAATAAATATCCAGCCATGGCTTTTTCCAGTTCCGTCATTGGCTGTCCCTCACTTTCGCATAACAATATTGTCATTATAGCATAATGCACCGAAGAATGATAGTCAAAAACAAAATGTCCCCGATCCTTGCGAATCGGGGACAGAATGTTAGTTATCCATGGGCTTCATTGTGGGGATTTCAACTGTCCCAGATTTATAACCCCACAAAGTTCGATATATCCCTACTTTTCTGGTATGTTCAGAACTTTCAAATCACATAACCCTACATATCTATTTGCTTAACCTGTTTTGATTGATGTAATCCGTGATGTAAGCGATGTACCCGCAATCCATTTTCACTGTTTTCCGTCCAACCTTTCGTGAATATCATCCCGGATATTTTCGCATCGAGAGGATGGTATTGTTGTGCTGTGAAAGCTGGCTATCAGGGGCCATTTTTACAGCATCATTCACCCTGAATTACGCAGTACGCTTACGGCTCTTTTTCTTACCCTTCTCCGTTTTCTTCGATGTAGCATTCGATGTAACCGTTCCCTTAAAGTAGGAATCCAGTCCTGCAAATTCTTCTTTTTTCAGTTCTTTGGTCACATCCGCATAAATGTTCAGAGTGGTGGAAATATCCGCATGGCCCAAGGTATCCTGCATAACCTTGATGTTTACTCCAGCTTCACACATTCTTGTGGTAAAGGTATGCCTGAGGGAGTGGCAGCTAAAGTGGGGAAGAAGCACAGGATTCTCCTCGCCTTTCAGGAGTACGGCATCGTTGCAATCCCGAATGATCCTGCGAATGGTTTTATTCAGAGTTCCCTGATGCTGGGTCGCTCCGTAGCGGTTGACGAAGATAAAATCGGAATAACCATCCACCGTCACCTCACACTTGATACCCAAAGCCTGCTGGTAGTCCCGTTCCATGATGAAGGCCTCTTTGACAAAATCAAGCATCGGAACCTGCCGCTTTCCCGCTTCCGTCTTGGGTGTATTGACATTGAAGTAGCAGCCTTTCTTCGCATAATCCTCACGGTGGTCATAGTAAACCAGCGTGTGATTGATATCGATGATGCCTTCATCCAGATCGATATCACACCACCTGAGTCCGGTAACTTCACCAACTCGCAAGCCTGTACCAACCATCACCGCAAAAATCGGATACCAGTGATTATAGATGCGGTGATTCCTGAGAAATTCCAGCAGCAGATCCTGCTCCGGCTTGGTCAAGCCCCGCCGCTTTTCCGTCTTGAACACATGGGACTGTTTCAATTCCTTCAGAACATTTTCGGAGGGATTATTGCGGATATAATTGTCATCCACGGCCATGTTCAGCACCTGATGAAGCACTGTATGGACGCTGTCAATGGTCGACGCCTGCAGTCCTCTTTCATCAGCCAGGTGATTATAGAAACGCTTTACATCTGACTTTTTCAGGGTGGATACTCTCAGTTTTCCGAAGTTTGGTCTGACGAAGGTATTATACATATACTTGTAGTTTTCGAATGTATTGTTCTTTAAGCCACGCTTCAGCTGACACCACAGATCAAAAAGCTCGTTGATCGTAACGTACCGAGCTTCTGCCTTAATACCGTCCAGATTATCCTTCTCAATCGCCGCTTCCTTTTCCCGAAGTTCCTCTAATGTCGGCGCATAAATGAAGTGGCGTTTGCCGCTTCCGTCCGTCCAGCAGTAGTGATATGTGCCATTTGCTCTTTGACATTCACCCTTTTTGAGAACGATTCTATCCTTATCTTTTCTTTTAGTCTGACCTTTTCTCGCCATAAATATCTGCTCCTTTCATTTGGCGGAAAGGGCCAGTGCTCAAGCAGGATTATACTGGAACACTGGCCCTAAATCTAGTGGACGAATCCAACAAAAAAGAGTACATCAAATTGAATACATACGCGCGATGTATTCATCAAGCAGCTTTCGTTTGATGAGCCGTTTCGTTCCGATCCACAGTACAAACGGGCAGGATTCGCTATCAGAGATTTTCCGCAGCTTGTTGATGCCAATGCCGGAATAGGCTGCCGCTTCTTCCAGTGTCAGATTACTTTTCTCCCAAATGGGAACTTCATGTTTCATATCTTACTCCTCTTAATTGGGACCATCTATGTATCAGGCATATCTATCTCTCCAATCTTTATAAAATTGTGCTGATTTTACATGGTAATTTCCTGTTCTTCGTATCCATATTCCTCATCCATACGGGCGAGGAACTCGTTGAATTCTCCTTCCTCCTCGATCTGGTGTTCTTCATCCTGTGCTCGAGCAAGGGATTTATTGTTTTGTGTAAATGCTTCGATTGCGCCTATGGTCAGGCCGATAATAGCCCCCACATTGGAGCCAGCCTGGGTTGCTTCGTACTTTCGTTTCTGTTCTTCAGGATCGTCAGAATCGCCGTCCTCCGTCAGCCGCCCAAGAGCAGACACAGCCCGGATGCCAGCCCCGACAGCACCGCCGAGGATGCTACCGTGATCAGCATGAATCGCAGGTTTTCTTTCTGCTGTTTGCTGTACTCGTCCTGAATCTCCTTGAGTGCGGCGGAGTGCTGTGCTGACAGTGTGGATGAAAATTTCTCTTTCAGATTCCCATCCTGTTTCTTCAAATCCTCTAAGCTTTTCAGCATCTCCCGCTTCATTACTTCCAGATCGGCCTTCAACTGCACCTCCTGATGCTGCAGTCCCTCCTGAGTTGCCAGCGGGGTGATTTTCTCGTAGAGGGTGGGCTGGAATGCTACCGCCAGTTCCAGCATCTGCTTTCCTCTCTCCACCCATTCCTTGGGCACCGCGTAGACGATCGGCTGGTAGGGAACCTCGCCCAGTACCGCCATCGCGTCCCCATTCATTTTCACCAGATCCTCTAAGGACATGGGATTCGAGGATCTGCTTTCGTCTTTCAAATTCATCTTCCAATCGCTCCTTTAAGTATTTATCATCATGTAGTTTATTGCACCGGCACTTCATCCCATTGGGACAGGTGTAGGTGATGTATTTTCGCTCATCGCTCCACCAGACTTCGTAGCCCCGCCGCTTCATCTGGCGGATAAAATCCTCCCGGTTTATACTGGTTTTCATGGCTTCTCCAATGTTATACATGAGCCGGAATTTCCAGCTTTGTCCCTTCCGGGCTGCCCGGTATTCCCGGTTGCTCATCTTTCGCCCGCCCCGCTTATAGGTGGGCAGAACGGAGAGGTTGTGGGTCATACAAATCTCGTCGCTAACCTGCCGGAGCTGCCGCAGGGTGGTGGGGGTCTGGCGCAGCTTCATCCCGGTTTCGAAGCTGACGGAGTTGATTACAAAGTGGGTATGCACGTGCTGGGCATCGCAGTGTGTAGTCACCTGCACTTCATGCCCCGGCCAGGCCTTGGCTGCAAACTCCAAGCCAATCTCATGTGCCTGCTCATAAGTAACCTGTTCCTTGGGCGAAAAGGACTGAACGTACTGGTAGAAATTGATCCCATCCAGCTTGTTATAGGCGGTCTTGGTGGCAAGAAATTCTGTGAAAGAATTGGCTCCGTTGCAGTTCAGTCCAGTCACATATTGTCTGCCTGTTTTTGGGTCGGTGGTCTTGTCCTCCCGCTGACAGTAGCGCATCACCGCCTTCATAGCACTGACGTGCTGCTTGGTTTCCTTAATATAGGTTACAGTTGCCAACCCTTACCTCCGATGCGGACAAGCTCCTCATAAAGCTGGGCCTGCCACTGGATTACTTCGCTGAAATTGTAGGATTTGAATGCTCCCACATTGATCTTGGTGGTAATCTGATTCAGATTGTTGCC
>JAZSHO010000135.1:0-17366 GCA_045533345.1 Faecousia sp.
TTCTTCATTTCCTTCAGCGCATCATCCTGGGGATTTTTTTCTTCTTTCTTTACCATTTTCTGTTCGCCGGGAACAGAAGCGCCATAACCGGCTTTGGTGACGGCGGAAATGATTGCTGCGGATACATCTTCAGCAGCTTCCACCTGCATGGTTCCGGCCAGCAGATTCACTTCTGCTTTCTCCACACCGGAAACAGCAGCGGTGACTTTCTCCACACGGGCAGAACAGGCGGCACAGGTCATGCCTGTGACAGCAAACTTCAATTTCATAAGGATTCCTCCTTTAACATAGCAGCAACATTTTGTTGACACGTTCTTTTCCTTATGGTATTATTCTACCATGCAATCACAAAAACGCAAGTATGCACTATTTTGTGCCATACTACCCTTTTGGATACTATTAGGAGGTATGTATGGAAGAACGTGACAATTGTCCGGTGGAGGCCACCCTGGAAATGATTGGCGGCAAATACAAAGCGCTGATCCTGTGGCATCTGTCCGAAAAAAAGCTGCGGTTTTCTGAACTGCGCAAGGTAATCAAAAGCGCCACCCCGAAAATGCTGACCCAGCAGCTGCGGGAGCTGGAAGGTCATAAGCTGATCCACCGGGAAGTGTTTCCCGTGGTTCCCCCGAAAGTGGAATACTCTCTGACCGAAACCGGCCGCAGCCTAATGCCCATTCTTATGGCCATGCGGGACTGGGGTGCAACCTATCTGCGTGGAAAAAACCAGGAGCCCTGCTGCTTTATGATGGCTTCCGATCCTTTCCACAATGCACATTGATTTTAGGAGAATACTATGAAAATTAAGATTATTTCCGACAGCACCTGCGATCTTTCCGCTGATCTGCTGCAAAAGCATGATATTGCTACCGTTCCTTTGATCGTCATGAAAAATGAGGAAGAATTCCTGGACGGTGTCACCATTACCCCTGCAGAGATTTTTGCTCATGTGGCAGCCGGCGGCAGCCTCTGTTCCACCGCGGCCCGGAGTGTTGGCACTTACATAGACGAATTTGCCAAATACGCCGGGGAATACGACGGTATTATTCACATTAACATCGGTTCCGGCTTCTCTTCCAGCTATCAGAACGCCTGTCTGGCTGCAGAGGAATTTGACAATGTGCGCATCATCGACTCTCAGAATCTTTCCACCGGCCAGGGTCTGGTGGTTCTGAAGGCCTGCGAACTGGCAAAAAACGCCGATTCTCTGGACGAACTGGCCGACGCGCTGAGAGAGTTTTCCACCCATGTGGAGGCCAGTTTCCTGGTGGATAAGCTTGACTATCTGGTTAAGGGTGGCCGCTGCTCTTCCGCCGCGGCCCTGGGCGCAAATCTGTTGAATCTGAAGCCCTGCATTGAAGTCAAGGACGGCAAGATGACCGTAGTGAAGAAGTACCGGGGCAATTACACCAAGTGCCTGGCCAATTATGTGAAGGACCGGCTGGATGGTCGGGAGAATTTAGATAAGGGTATCATCTTCATTACCCAGACTGTTGTTTCTGAGGAAGCTTACGCCGCAGTCAAAGAAGCGGTGAATACTTACGGTTCTTTCCGAAATGTTTATGAAACCACCGCAGGCTGCACGGTTTCCTGCCATTGCGGACCCGGCACTCTGGGCGTGCTGTTTGTGAGAAAGTAATCAGAAATCGCCGGAGATTCTCCGGCGATTTTTCTTGTGTTTTCGGTGGGATATGCTATACTTATTGCATCTTATGGATTGAGGTACCCCTATGGATCACAACATGCTATTGGATATGGCGACGGATTTGGGTTATGAGCTGGCCATGAGCGGTGCGGAAACCTTCCGGGTAGAGGAAAGCATCAGCCGGGTTCTTTCTGCCTATGGCGTAAAATCCGAAGTCTTTGCCATTCCGAATTACTTAATCGTCAGCATCCTCACAGAGGACGGTACGCCCGTTACCCGCATGCGCAGAATCGGCCAGCACGGCAACGATCTGGATGCTGTGGAGAAATTCAGCGGTCTCAGCCGTGCCTATTGCAACCGTACCCCGGATCCAAAGGACGGAATCCAGTGGCTGGACCGGGTTCGTTCCCAGCTGGTCCAGTATTCCGCACCCGTAGAATATCTGGGAGATTTTCTCGGTGCTGCCGGTTTTGGCTTCCTCTTTGGCGGTAACTGGGTGGACGGAATCTGCGCAGGTATTTGCGGTATACTGGTTGGTTTTGTCAGCAAATTTCTGGAAAAGTGCAAGGCAAATCCCTTTTTCCGTACCATTGCCACTTCCTTCCTCATGGCACTGCTGGCGTATGTCTTTGGTGTGATTGGTCTTGCTCCCAATCCGGATGCGGTGACCATCGGCGCTCTGATGATTCTTGTTCCCGGGTTGCTGTTCACCAACGCCATGCGGGATATCATTTACGGCGATATCAATTCCGGTGTCAACCGCATTGTGCAGGTTTTTTTAACTGCCATTGCCATCGCCGTTGGTACAGCCGTTGCCTGGCGTATGATTGACGGAATTTGGGGAATTCCGTCCTCGGCAGCTGCCATCCAATATTCTATTCCGGCCCATGCCGCTTTCAGTCTGATGGGATGTTTGGGTTTTGCCATCCTGTTTAACATCCATGGCCCCGGCGGATTGCTCTGTGCCCTGGGCGGTGTGCTGTCCTGGGTAGTATATCTGGTGGTATTGAAGGCCGGACAGGGCGATATCGCCGCTTACTTCTGGTCTGCCCTCTTTGCTTCCCTGTATTCAGAAATCATGGCCCGGATCCGTAAATATCCTGCCATCTCCTATCTGGTCGTTTCTATTTTCCCGCTGATTCCCGGTGCCGGTGCTTACTACACCATGAATTACGCCGTTCGGGGGGAAATGGAGTTGTTTGCCTCCCAGGGGCTGCACACCACCGCCATTGCCGGAATTTTGGCTGTGGGTATCCTGCTGGGTTCCACCGCTTTCCGCATGTATTCTGATTTTAAGGTTAAAAAATAAACAGACGGGGAAAACACTTTGGTTTTCCCCGTTTTTCTTATAGTTGGGTAAAAATCGTTCCCAGGCTTTCATGGAATACCAGGTCCGCGTAATGGTCGTAAGGCGTTGCATCCCGGTTGATCAAAACAAGACGGTTGCCCCGATAGTAATTAACCAGGCCGGCAGCCGGGTACACCGTTAGACTGGTGCCTGCCACGATCATAAGATCTGCACTGCGGATTGCCATGACGCTGTTCTCAATGGTATCCTGGTCCAGACCTTCCTCATAGAGCACCACATCCGGCTTAACGATGCCGCCGCAGGCACAGCGGGGAACACCTATGGATTCCTTGACAAATTCGGCGCTGTGGAATTTGCGGCAGCGGGTGCAATAATTCCGCAGAACGCTGCCGTGCAGTTCGTAAACCTTTTTGCTTCCTGCTTTCTGGTGAAGTCCGTCAATATTCTGGGTCACCACCGCAGATAACTTCCCCTCCGTTTCCCATCTGGCCAGCACCTTATGGGTGATATTTGGTTCAAAGCCCAGCGGGAGCATTTTCTCCCGATAGAAACGAAAGAAATATTCCGGATCCCGTTCATAAAAGCTGTGGCTGATGATGGTTTCCGGCGGATACTCGAATTTTTGGTTATACAAGCCATCCACACTACGAAAATCCGGGATTCCCGATTCCGTGCTGACACCGGCACCGCCGAAAAAGACGATGCGGTTACTTTCCGCGATCCATTGCTTCAATTTCTCCAAATTTTCCATAGGCTCGCCTCCCTTTCTTTTATTTTACTTACGTTTCCTGAAAAAAGCAACACCCACCGTTTATCGGTGGGTGTAAAAGTTTATTCCGCATCCTCGGCTTCCATTTCCTTCAGCAGCTTTTTGTCCTGCTTGGAGCTGAGATCCAGCTTGGCGTACATATCCGGTCTGCGCTCACGGGTACGGCGCAGAGCCTGCTTACGGCGCCACTGACGTACCTTTTCATGGTTCCCGGAGGTGAGAATCTGAGGAATCTCCCGACCGTGCCATACGGCGGGGCGGGTATACTGGGGGTATTCCAGCAGGCCGTTGAAGTGGCTTTCGTCCTCAAAACATTCCGGGTCAGCCAAAACACCGGGAACCATGCGGCAGACTGCATCGGTTACTGCCATAGCAGCAATCTCACCGCCGGTAAGGACGAAGTCACCTAAAGAAATTTCTTCATCGACGCACTCGTCGATGAACCGCTGATCAATGCCCTCGTAGTGGCCGCAGACAATGACGATATTCTCCAGTTTACTTAAGCGGATGGCATCTGCCTGCTTGAAGGTGTGGCCGCAGGGGGACATATAGATGGTATGGACAGGGCCGCCGGCCTCATCGCAGACGGCTTCCCAGCAGCGGTACAAAGGGTCTGCGGTCATCACAGCACCCCGGCCGCCGCCGTAAGGGTAATCGTCCACCTGGTTCTGCTTGTTAGCGGTATAGTCCCGGATCTGGTGGGTGTTGATGCGAATGAAGCCCCGCTCCTGGGCACGGCCCAGAATACTCTCGGACAGCACATCTCCGAGGGTTTCGGGGAACAGAGTCAGAATATCAATCCTCATCGCTGCGCATCCCCTGGATCAACTTGACTTCCATGCGGTTGGCTTCCATGTCGGTAGACAGGATGAACTGGTTCACCGCAGGAATCATATATTCGTATTCGCCCTTGACCACATACACAGAATTGCCGGGGTAATCCAGCACGTCTTTGATCTTGCCGATGCATTTGCCCTCGGTATAGACCTCCATACCGATCAGTTCTGCGGCAAAGATCACTTCGTCGTCAATGTCTTCCCGGTACAGTTCGATGGTCTTGCCCCGCATCAGCTGGGCGGCTTCCATGGTGTCGATGCCAGAGAGCTTCACCAAGTTGCAGGTCTTCTGGACCCGGACCTGGTCCATGGTGTATTCCTTGCCGTCAATGCGGCAGCGATCAAACTCGCAGAGCATTTCGGGATCATCCAGCCAGCACAGGACCTTCACTTCACCACGGACACCGTGGGTGGTGACGATCTCACCGGCTTCAATATATTGGAGTTTCATAATATATCCTCCTAAACAAGCTAATTAAGCATTGATTATTTTCGAATTAAAAATAGTTGGCAGCTATGGTCGAGGGGCCCTAAGGATGCAACGAAACCACAAGTGTTCGTATCGCATTGGCTGCCGGTCCTACCGGCAAGAAAAATGCGTGGCTTTCGCCACGCATCCTCGTTTAATCCACGATCTCGACCGTGACCTTCTCGCCGGTGCGCTGGGCAACAGTCTTAATAATGGTCCGGATCTCTTTTGCGATCCGTCCCTGGCGGCCGATCACCTTGCCCATGTCGCCTTCCGCAACACGGAGCTCCAGCACCTTTCCGTCCTCGTCAGAGGTCTCGGTGACGGTGACTGCCTCAGGATCGTCCACCAGATTCTTTGCCATATACAGCAAAAGTTCTTTCATTGTGGCCTTCTCCTTTAGGGGGCAATCTTACAGCACGCCAGCGTTCTTCAGCAGACCACGGACAGTGTCGGTGGGCTGAGCACCGTTCTTGATCCAGTTCTGAGCCTTCTCAGCATCGATGGTGATGGTAGCGGGCTCGGTCAGGGGGTTGTAGGTACCGATCTCCTCGATGCAGCGGCCATCGCGGGGGGAACGGGAGTCAGCAACAACAATACGGTAGAAAGGAGCCTTCTTGGCGCCCATTCTTCTCAGTCTGATTTTAACCATGAGAGTTTCACCTCCAAAAATAATCTAAAAGTTTTTCATCTTATATATCGCAAAGCAATTTGCTTTCAGCGAACCATTTTAGAAGCCCCGGAAGCCTCCAAAGCCGCCCATGCTGCGGCTCATGCTCTTCATCTTCTTGGCAGCGCCGGGACCGGAGAACTGCTTCATGAGCTTTCGCATCTGCTCAAAGGATTTCAGCAGTCTGTTCACATCCTCAACCTTAACACCTGCACCGGCTGCGATACGCTTCTTGCGGCTGGCAGCGATGATTTCGGGCTTTTCCCGCTCCTTGGGTGTCATGGAAAGGATAATGGCTTCGGTGTGGGCCAGATGCTTTTCATCCACCTTCACACCCTTCATGCCGCCGGGCATCTGGGCCAGCAGTTCTTCCATGGAACCCATGGACTTCATCTGGACCAGCTGGTCATAGAAATCCTGCAGGGTGAATTTGTTGGATTTCAGACTCTGTTCCAGCTTGGCAGCCTTTTCCGCATCGAAAGCCTTTTCAGCCTTTTCGATGAGGGTCAGCATATCGCCCATGCCCAGAATCCGGTTTGCCATGCGGTCCGGATGGAAGGGTTCAATGTCTTCCAGCTTTTCGCCGATACCGGAGAATTTGATGGGCTTACCGGTGATGGCCCGGACAGACAGGGCTGCACCGCCTCGGGCGTCGCCGTCCAGCTTGGAAAGCATAACGGAGTCAATGTCCAGCCATTCATTGAAGCTCTGAGCTGCGTTGACGGCGTCCTGGCCGGTCATGGCATCAACCACCAGCATGATTTCGCTGGGCTTGACGGTTTCCTTAATGTTCTTCAGCTCGTTCATCAGAGCCTCGTCCACATGCAGACGGCCTGCAGTATCCAGGAAGACCATGTCATGGCCCCGCTGGCGGGCATAGAGAACCGCTTCCTTGGCGGTCTGAACGGGGTCCTGGGTACCCTTCTCAAAGACGGGAATACCCAGTTTTTCGCCGCAAACCTTCAGCTGCGTGATAGCAGCGGGACGATAAATATCACAAGCAACCAGCAGAGGATTTCTGCCCTGGCGTTTCATAAGACCGGCCAGCTTGGAGCCGTTGGTGGTCTTACCAGCGCCCTGCAGACCCACAAGCATAACGACCGTGGGGTCGTTGGGGACGATGGTGACGTGCATTGTATTGCTTCCCATGAGCTTGGTCAGCTCTTCGTGGACGATCTTGACGATCATCTGGGCAGGAGTCAGAGATTCCAAAACATCGGAGCCGACGCAGCGCTCGGTGACCTGCTTGGTGAAATCCTTGCAGACCTTGTAGCTGACGTCCGCTTCCAGCAGCGCCATGCGGATCTCACGCATAGCCTCCTTCACGTCGCTCTCTTTGATGCGGCCTTTGCCGCGCAGCCGTTTGAAGGTGGCATTAATTTTTTCGGTTAAGCCTTCAAATGCCATGAGTTACTCCTCTAATATATGTGCAGCAGCGATGATTCGCTGTTTGGTAGCCTGTACGGTCGGATCGGAAGAGGCGTCAAGTACGGACGCAGCGTCCAGAAGTTCCTGAACCACCTTGCGAATCAACATATCCCGTTTGACACTTCCGATATTCTCTTCCATCCGACGAAGGAGGGCCTCGGTTCTGGTCAGGTTGTCATTCACCGCCTGGCGACTGACACCCAACATCTCACCGATCTCGCCCAGGGACAGATCCTGATTGTAACGCATATCAAAGCATTCTCTTTGCTTGTCCGTCAGCATGCCGCCGTAAGTATCAAACAGCAGCGCCATGTGCAATGCGTCCATCAAATCCTCCTCGTGTCAAGGTTTTTTCCTTGAACCTTGAGGATTATAGCATAGCCCCCATCGGATGTCAAGTATTTTTTCTTTACATTCCAAATTATTTTCTTTGAATTTGTGCAGATTCCATATTCCTGCCGCTGCAAGCTTCCGGCGGTAGGCCAGCAGAAACACAGGCCGCAGCCATCCAGCTGTGAGAAGCATCCAGATCAGAAGACTTATCCGCTACTCCGGCAAAGCAGCAGCGATCAGCTGATCGGTAAGACTCAGCCGCATCAGGAACACCAGCATCGGCAGCACGGCCATAGGCCACGACATGACCCGGTCCGATCCCAGCAGATAAAGCAGAATCCCGTAACAGGTCATCATCAGATAGGTGTACATCAGCAGTATTCCGCCGCCGGGACTTCCTGCTGTCTTACCATAGAAATAATGCCGGTAAAAGGGCACCCAGGGCAAAACCGGAGAATGCAGATTCGACTGCCAGCAGATATTGGACAGAAAAATGCCTTCTATCAGCCAGGATATCACCGCCAGCAAAGCCGCGGCAATACACAGGCCATACAGAACCACCACAAAAACGCCCATTGTCCCGATCTCCGTTTCTTACTTTCTTTTTGCCAGCGTTACAAGGCCGTAGACACCCCAGGCCAGTCCCGCCATACCGGTTACGATCAGAAGCACGATGCCATAGGCGAAGGCGGCAAAGTCGCCCCCGTAGACTTCGGAAAAGGTTCCGAAGAAATAAAGCCCCCAGCACAGAAGGCTTCCGGCAGCTGCAAGACCCACTGGCAGCAGCTTGATCCACAGCCTGCGGGCACAGAAGCAGAATACCAGCTGTGTGATGAACACAGCCTCAATTACAAGCAGAAACATCGGTAAGACCATAAAATGTCCTCCAAACTATAAATTAAATGTGAAGCAAAGGAAAACGCATCGCCACACCAGTGTGCGCACTGGTTCGCAATGACAGGATATCTTTACATTTTTAAATTACTTTATGCCACCGGGATACTTCCCGTGTCACCAAAAAGCCCAGTCTTTCATATAAATGGATAGCACGGCTGTTGGTGGACACTACATCCAACCTCACTTCCTCATGGGGAATCAGAGAAAACAGCGTATGACAAACCCTTTCTCCGGCACCGGCTTTGGCCGACGCCACAAGACGCAGCTCATTGTCTACCACCCAGCCTGCACCAAGCAGCTCCCCCTGATGATGGACAAAGTAAGCACCGCCGCTGTCCAGAATCTCCTGTTCTCCCTTTTTGACCAAGGTGCCGGAGTTGTCCACCGACCGCATCTTTTCATTGAAGAAAGCCCGCCATTGGCCAATGGTTTCTTCCGTGACCGGCCAAAGATTCTCAACCTTGGATTCATCCACCCGATTGACTCCGCGCATCTCATATACAACACAGTGAAGTGGATATGTCTTCAAAATATCGTGGCCTTTTGCGTAGATCTTTTCAGCACCGCAGACACGGCAAAAGGACACACATTCCTGCAGAAGCTCCTCCGGCTGCTGTGTATCCTGAATGGTGATAAACGCTTCGCCACGGTAAGGAATCTCCCGCAAAACCAGGCTGGCAATACCGTATTCCGTTGGAAACAAAGGAAAATCCTTCATTTTTCTCACCTCTTTTCCCGATTATACCACGGCAAATCTCTTCCATCAAGCCCCGGATTGTATACAATAGGTCCTGTTTCTTTGTGTAAATTGCACATATAAAAACCGTTTCGCTTGCCGTTCGGCGCTTAAATTTCTCCAATCTTTTCGAAATAGTTTCAGTTTTTCGGAAATAACACTTGATTTCTGTACAAAAATGTGTATAATAGCATCTATGTTGAGTTTCTCAAAAGAAAGGAGGGAACTATCGTGAAGAAGATCATCTGCAAGAAGGAGTACGACACTGAGACCGCTACCCTGGTTAAGGCTTATTCTTTCGGCCAGCTGGGCGATCCCGCAGGTTACGAGGAGGATCTGTACCAGACTCCCGAGGGTCTGTACTTCCTGCACGTCGGCGGCGGCGAAGCTTCCATCTACCCCAACGAGGATATCCTGCGTCTGGCTAAGACCAAGGTTAAGGAATGGATGGCTAACCACGAGTAATTGGCTACATATAAAAGGAGTCTGCTTTGGCAGGCTCCTTTTTTCTTGACAACTGTGGTATGATATTAGTTGTTAGTTTATATTTAAAGGCGATTTTTATGAAACGAATACTGATCCTTTTCCTAATTATATTGAGTTTGGCCGGATGCAGCAGTCATTCGGAGTCTGCGCAGATTGCTGCCACCACCCTGCCTGTCTATGAATTCACGTCCTTGCTCTGCGAAGGCACACCCTTTACCGTCACCCGGCTGGTTACGGAGGAGGTCTCCTGTCTGCACGATTATTCGCTGAATGTGCGGCAGGTTAAGGCTGCGGAAGCGGCAGAGGTCATTGTCATGTCCGGTGCCGGTCTGGAAGAATTTCTGGAAGATCTGCTGGATGGCAAGGATGTTATCGATGCCTCTCACGGTATTGCGTTGATCTGTCCCGAGGAAGAACATGACCACGGTCATGATGCGCACGAGGAAGAGCATCAGGGCCACCATCACGAAAATGACCCCCATACCTGGCTCTCCCCTGTCAATGCAAAAATCATGGCCCGGAACATATGTGATGGTCTTTCCACTCAGTATCCTCAGTATGCCGATACCTTTTCTAATAATCTGTTCCAGTTGGTTGAAAAGCTGGATGATCTTCAGACCTACGGCGAGGAAACCTTGCAAAGTCTTTCCTGTCGGGAACTGATCACCTTCCATGATGGCTTTTCCTACTTCTCCCAGGCCTTTGATCTGACCATTCTGGATGCTGTGGAAGAAGAAAGCGGCAGTGAGGCATCTGCCAAGGAATTGATTCATTTGATCGAAGAGGTGGAACACCACAATCTTCCCGCCATTTTTACCGAACAGAACGGCAGCGTTTCCGCAGCCGATATCATTTCCCGGGAAACCGAAGCCGGCTGCTTTGCGCTGGACATGGCCATGTCCGGGGACAGCTATTTTGATTCCATGTACCGAAATATTGACACCATAAAGGAGGCATTGGGATGAAATTTGATATTCACGGCGGCCCCTGCGGCCATTCCTGCTGCCTTCGGGTGGAGAATGTATCCGTCCGCATCGGCAGCGACAGCATTCTGAAAGATGTGAACCTGCACGTCCATTGCGGCGAGATGGTGGCCTTGATCGGCCCCAACGGTGCCGGCAAATCCACCTTTTTGAAAGCGGTTCTGGGAGAACGGGAATACGAAGGCGTCATCGCCTTTTCCGAGCCGGGTCAGCGAAGCAAAAAGCCTCGGATCGGCTATGTTCCCCAGTCCCCCAATTTTGACCCCAGTGACCCTGTGTCCGTTGCTGACCTGTTCGCCTGCTGCATGAGCAAGCGGCCCGCTTTTCTGGGCCTTGGGAAATCCATGCGGCAGATGGTTCTGGAGTGTCTGGAGCGGGTCCACGGTGAGGACTTGATTGACAAGCGGGTTGGTACCCTTTCCGGCGGCGAACTGCAGCGGGTGCTGCTGGCCCTGGCTCTGGAGCCGCTGCCCAACATTCTGATTCTGGACGAGCCTCTGTCCGGTGTGGACATTGAGGGTATGGAAAACCTTATGGACATGCTGGACGAGATCCGGAAAACCTACGACCTGTCTATTCTTATGACCACCCACGATTTTTCCATGCTGCCCCGATACGCCGACCAGGTGGTCCTTATTGACCATGCGGTAAAAATCCAGGGCACTCCGGAAGAGGTGCTGAATTCCGAGGAATTCAGCCGTACCTTCCATATGAAAGGAGGCAAAGCATGAGCGTCTGGTATACGATCTGCGAAATCCTTCCCTTTGAAATGCTCCAATGGGATTTCATGAAGAACGCTCTGCTGGCATTGCTTCTCATGGCGCCCCTGTTTGGCCTTATGTCCACCATGATCGTCACTGGCCGCATGAGCTTCTTCTCCGATGCTTTGGGCCATTCCGCCTTCACCGGCATTGCCATCGGTGCCATCTGCGGACTGGCAGCCCCGACGCTGGCAGCTGTGATTTTCAGCGCAGCCTTTGCGCTGCTGTTTTCCTGGGTCCGCAGCCGCTCCAACCATGCTGCAGATACCCTCATCGGTGTATTTTCCAGCAGCGCAGTAGCCCTGGGTATTTTCGTTGCAACCATGGGCGGCAGCAGCTTTACCAAATATAATAAGTACCTGATCGGCGACATTTTATCTGTCACCCCCGGTGAAATTGGCATGTTGGCATTGGTTTTGGCTGCAGTACTGGTTTTCTGGGTACTGTTTTCCAACCGACTGACCTTGACGGCTATCCATCCGCAACTGGCTTCCTCCCGGGGAATTCCTGTTGGGCTGTCCCAGACTCTGTTTACTGCCGCCATTGCCGTGGTGGTCACCTTAAGCATTTCCAGTGTGGGTCTGCTGATTCTAAACTCCTTGCTGGTGCTGCCTGCGGCTTCTGCCCGGAACATCTCCCGGAATTTAAAGCAGTATCACGGTTTTTCCGTGCTGTTTGCTTTGATTGCGGGCATTGGTGGATTGACTGTTTCGTATCATTTGGGATGCTCCGCCGGCGCGGCCATCAGCTTGATTCTGACGCTGATTTTCGCCGTCACCTTCGGTTTCCGGAAAGCGAGGGCTTGATATGGACGTAAATATTCAAGTCATTGCCCGGATGCACAGCGACTTCGCCACCAAATTCGGCATTCCCCGTCAGAGTGGCCTTGTGGAAGAATTGCGCTCCACCATCGTCTTTGAGCCGGAGTTCCGGAATCCCGATGCCCTGCGGGGCATTGAGGATTTTTCCCACCTGTGGATTATCTGGCAGTTTTCCGAAGCGGTTAGGCAGGGCTGGTCACCCACGGTGCGGCCTCCCCGACTGGGCGGCAATACCCGGATGGGTGTGTTCGCCACCCGGTCCCCCTTCCGGCCCAACAATCTGGGTCTTTCCAGCGTGAAGCTGCTGGGTGTGGAGCATACGGAAAAATACGGCACCGTCCTCCATGTGGGCGGCGCAGATTTGATGGACGGAACACCGATTTTCGACATCAAGCCTTACATCCCCTATGGGGACTGCCATATCGATGCCACCGGAGGTTTTACGGACAAGGCCGGAGAATTCCTGCTGCAGGTGGACTTCCCGCATGAGTTGCTTTCCCTCCTGCCGGAGGAAAAACGTGAGGCAGCCATCGGTGTCCTGTCCCACGACCCCAGACCTTCTTACCAGAGGAAGCCGGATCGAATTTATGGGCTGACCTTTGCCGGGTTCGATATTCGGTTTACGGTAAAGGAAGATATTTTGACCGTCGTGGAAGTCAATAAAGCGTAAAAAGCGTGCTGCTTTCACAGCACGCTTTCTTCATCCGGTTTGTATTCAATGACATCTTCGACGGCGCAATCCAGAATTCTGCACAACGTGTCAAGGGTATACATATTAATATTATCCCCTTTGCGTATTCTGTCCAGCTGTCCGGAACTGATGCCAAACTCTCGGATCAGCCTATATTGAGAGATGCCTTTCCTTTTCATGGTCATCCAAAGGCGGTCATAGACAATCATACATATCCCCACTTTCCTATGTATTAAGCCTATAACATTGCCTTTCTCTTGACAATTGCCCGTATTCGGGCTATACTAATACAGAAAAGGAGGCAGCAAAATGGATATCCCAGCAACAATACAAGTTCCAGAATACGTATACCGTTTCTACCAAAGCGCAGCAAAGAATATCGCTAACCAAACAACGGAGCAACTCATGGCCGATGCCCTGTCTGCCTATGCCTCCATTCTTTCTGATTCTGTCATGAAGGACAGGCAGAAAAGTATTTCCACAGAGAATTCCGGTCTTACAGATTACGGATTTTAGGGAGGGTCATTGACCCTCCCCTATTGTTATGGTGTAAATTCCTGCTCGTCCAGATCCCGGAAGGGATACAACCGATTCCAACCTTCGGATGTTTTCTCGTAGCTTGCCCGGTGGCTGCTGAGAAGTTTTACAATATCATAGACATCTACCCAAATTTCATTGTCACATTCCTTCTGGCTTTCGTCGAAAATCAACTGCAGGCCAAAGTGGAGGTGGACTATTTCGATATTGTTGACGTTTTCCGTATCGGAGTAGCCTGTTCTGCCCATGAAACCCAGCAGCTGTCCCGGCTGGACGATGTTCCCTTCTGCAAGACCTGAGGCGAATGGGGTATCTCTTTGCAGGTGGGCATAATAATAGTAGCGCTTGCTGTCAAAGGAACGGATGCCAATGCGCCAGCCTCCATAGCGGTTCCAGCCCATGGCTTCCACCACACCGCCCTCCACAGCTACGATGGGCGTTCCAAGAGAACCAATCAAATCGTTGCCCAGATGTCTGCGCTTGAACCCAAAGGAACGGGCCGCGCCAAAGTCATCGCAGTGGCTGTAATAATGCCCCTCCGCAATGGGAGAAAAAGCCTTTAGGCCATAGATGGATATCCACTCGTCGTCCTTCTGGATGGCATAGCTGCCCACCAGGCCGCCTAGAACGGCGGAATAGGCTTCATGATAATAGTTGTAGTATCTACGATTTTCTCCTAAAATCTCCCCCGGAGATTTGTCCTTTTTTAAATCTGACACTGCCTTTTTCACAGCAGGCAAATCACATTTTCCCCCGGTGCGGCAGGCTGCCAGAGCCAACGCTTCAATCCAGTCTATATGTTTTTCCTGTTCAAAAGACGCGATGTCCTGGTCCATAGCATATTGCATAGATTCATAAGGCACGTCAAAATCCACCCAGCGGATATAATCCGCGTAGGCAGGCAGCACAAACAGTGGCAGTACTATGATAAAAAGCAGAAACCGCTTCATTCCCTCACCTCTTGGATTAGGGTATGAAGCGGTTACTATTTTATCAATGTTAATTATTTCAAATCCCGGACAACGTCTTTGGCCACCCGGTAGATGTCCTCCATGGTATTCAAAGAGGAAATCTCCTTTTTATAGAAGCTGCTGTGGGACACGCCCCGTAAGTACCAGGCGAAATGCTTCCGTGCCTCCAGGCAGGCGATATGTTCCCCGTGGTCCTGTTCCGACAGCTGGAACTGCTTCACAGCCACAGCGATGCGGTCCTTCAAAATGGGCCGACCGGGATATACTTCTCCCCTCAGCGCATAGGAAACCTCTTCAAAAATCCAGGGGTCACCAAAGACGCTGCGGCCGATCATGATACCGTCTGCCCCGGTACGTTTCAAGCACTTTACCGCCGTTTCGCCGCCGGTGATGTCGCCGTTGGCAATAACAGGAACAGAAAGCTGCTCCTTGACCTTGTGGATGGTATCCCAATCGGCAACGCCCGTATAGAGCATACTGCGGGTTCGCCCATGGACAGCCACCAGGTCCGCGCCGCAGTCTTCCATCCGTTTGGTAAAGTCCAGCACGTTGATGCTGCCCTTGTCCCAGCCCAAGCGGCACTTGATGGTCACAGGTACATCCACCACGGCTTTCACCGCTTTTACGATATCCCCGGCCAGTTCGGGAGTGCGCATCAGACCGCAGCCATCACCGGAATTGGCGATTTTGGGCATAGGGCAGCCCATATTGATGTCAATAAAATCACAGCCGGAGATTTCCAGGGCCAGCCGGGCACCCTCAGCCATGATGGCAGGATCATTGCCGAAAATCTGGGCCACGAAAACACGTTCCACGACCTTCCGCAGCAGCTTGGCACTTTTCTTGTCCTTGTACACCAGCGCCCGGGAGGACACCATTTCCGTTACCGTAACACCGGCGCCCAACTCGGCACAGACGGTGCGGAATGCCCAGTCCGTGACACCGGCCATAGGGGCCAGAAATACGGGGTTATTTACTTCTATATTACCAATTTTCATGGGATTCTCTTTTCTCCAAAGAAATGCAGGGCGGGGTAAATTCACCGCCCTGCTGGGATTGTAACATATTTTTGCCGCTTACGCAAGGGAAAACAGAACCGTAGCCAGCCACGCCAGGCCCGTCAGCAATGCCCCGCCGGTGGCCCAGACGGCTCCATAGAGATAGAAATGGCGCTTTTTCTCCGGTTTATCCCCACGGATCACCTGCTGGGCTTCTTTCAAAAGGGCTTCATCGGTGATACCCTCGCCAACAGCGTTGTCTTTCAGGATAAAAATCGCCTGGTCAAACAGTTCCGGGCCGGGAGACTGGACCACGATCACCTGTCGGGAAATGCCTTTTACCATGTTTTAACGCCTCCTTATGGAGGAAGTATGCCCCGTTTGTGGAAGTTTATTCCTGTTCTTTGGGGCGCTTGTAACGTCCGTGAGGTTCCCACTCTCCCAGGGGGTAACGCTGCATGGCGCCGAAGATCCGGTCTTTCAGATTGGGGTAGGTCTGACTCATGGTGTAGATCAGTTCCTTGACCTCTGTCCGTTTGGTGGTCTTATCCCCGGGGCAGCGGTTTTCCACCACAGGCAGGCCCCTGCGGACAGCAAAATTATCCACAGTCCGCTCGTGGATATAGAGCATGGGGCGAATCTGAACGATACCGGTTCTGTCCAGATTTGACACAGGCTGGAAGCAGCCGATGCGGCCCTCAAACAGCAGATTCATCATAAAGGTTTCCACCGCATCGTCATAGTGGTGGCCAAGGGCCAGCTTATTGAAGCCCCTGTCCAGGATAGCCTGGTTCAAAGCACCCCGGCGCATTTTGGAACACATGGAGCAAGGGTTCTTCTCTTTCCGATGGTCAAAAATAATGGGGGCAATTTCCGTCTTCACAATGGTGTAGGGAACATTCAGCTCCTCGCACAATTTTTCAATGGCAGAATAGTCCATACCCAACCCCATGTCAATGGTGATGGCTTCCAGCTGGAAGGGTTTGTTAAAATATTCCTTCAGTCCTGCAAGCAGTACCAGCAGTACAAGACTGTCTTTTCCACCGGAAACGCCCACGGCAATTCTGTCACCGGCTTCGATCATATTGTAGTCGTCCACGCAGCGGCGGACCAGGCCCATAAGTTTCTGCATAGTTGGAATTCCTCCAGATTTTTTCAAAAATAGGATGCGAGAAAACGAGAGTATTTAAGAGCATTTGAGAGCATTTACGAGTTTACTATGGTTTTCATAAATTTTATCAAAAAAGGTGTTGACATTTGATTTTTTTAGTGGTATAAGTATCTAGCGTTTTGAAGACATTGTACTTCATGCGCCAAAAAATGTCAAAATATTTTAATCCAAAACTGGAGGAAAACATAATGTCCACTACTCTGCTGAAGAAGGAGACCCTGGAGCGCAAGTGGTATGTTATCGATGCTGCCGGCAAGCCCCTGGGCCGTACCGCTGTCATCGCTGCTAACCTGCTGCGCGGCAAGCACAAGGCTGACTTCACCCCCAACGTTGACTGCGGCGATTTGGTCATCGTCATCAACACTGACAAGGCTGTTCTGACCGGCAAGAAGCTGGATCAGAAGAAGTACTACCGCGTTTCCGGCTGGATCGGCGGTCTGAAGGAAACCAAGGCTCGTATCATGATGCAGAACCGCTCCGACTATGCCATGGAACTGGCTGTCAAGGGCATGATGCCCAAGAACAGCCTGGGCCGCAACGCTATGGGCCGTCTGCACCTGTGCAAGGGCGCTGAGCATCCCCACGCTGCCCAGAAGCCCGAAGCATGGACCATGGACTAATTTGGAGGTAGACAACTATGTACGAGAGCAAGAAGAAATACAACTACGGCACCGGCCGTCGTAAGTCCTCCGTTGCCCGTGTTCGCGTTTACGAGAACGGCACCGGTTCCATCATCATCAACGGCCGCGATATCGATGAGTACTTCGGCCTGGACACCCTGAAGCTGATCGTCCGTCAGCCCCTGGTCGCTACCGACCTGGTTGGCAAGGTCGATGTGGTTGTCACCGTTGCCGG
>JAZSHO010000153.1:0-3012 GCA_045533345.1 Faecousia sp.
GCGGCAATGCATTGGTTCCGTCATAGATTTCGGGGATGTACAGATTGTAGCCAAGGCCCTTAAATTCAAACTGCTGGAACTGTTCGATGATGGGCTCTACGGCAGATTCGGTCGCCATCATTTCTTCACTGCCATGAATCAGGGTACCATCTGCAGCCAAGATATCCTTCACTTGTGCAACACGAGCTTCTCGGGGTTCACGAACTGCAGTGGGCAGCTTGGGAGGGCCACCGGGAGGAGGACCTCCGGGACCACCGGGGCCACCCGGGCCTCCGGGACCTTTGCCCGGCTTAAAGGGGGGCGGCTCGGCAATAATGCCGGCCTTTCTGTCGCGAATATTCAGGGAAATGATCACGCTGTTTTCCTGGACGGTAACATCGGTAATATTGCGGTCTTTAACACAGTATGTATCCAAAGCCACGCTGCCGGGATCCACAGGGCTGTCATACACCAGCTCCACGCCGCAGATTTTCTGACCGTCAGGATAGTTATCCGTTAAGCAAATAAGCTGCTTCAAATGCTGATTCATTGCTTTTCACTTCCTTATATTGACTTTAATAGTTCGATTGCGGTGTCTCGCAGACGCTCCGCACTCCCCGGCATAAAGGGAGAATTCAAACTTTGATATTTTACTTGTTCGTATGCCGCCGCTTCTGGCATACATTTATCGCCGCCATTGACCATGATTGCCACGGCACTGCAGTGATTTGGGAAAGTTTTCCTGATTTCCATGCCGGTAATGCCGTCGATCTCAGGCTGAACGCCGACCAATTGGAACTGTCCGATTTTTGCCGCATATACAGAAAGCTCTTTGCTACCCTCATGCTCAAATTCTGCAATTCGGATGGGCTTCAGCTTGGACAAATTCCGTTCCATTTTCTTTGTCCGGCAGGTAAAACTCTTCCGGTCGCAGCGAATGGAAACATCCGATTGCAAATCTGTAATTTGCCCGTAGGTCTGCAAAACAGCAGATCCAAGCCGAACCCCCTGAGCATCCAGCAGCGCATAAGCACCCTGACCCAGATTGAAGCTGCGCATTTCACCGCATTCATCCGGTTCCTGAAAGATGCCTTTCAATCGGGGTTCCTGATCCCCTGCCGGGCCGCACAGAAACAAGGCGGTAAAATCTTCGCCCATCTGCTGTTCCAGATAGTTACATGCAGCACCGCACAGGTCGGAGGATATCTGCATGCCGCCATCCGCACCCTTAATCCGAGAGGTAACACAGGAGCGTATACCATAAACATACATCAGTGCCAGCGGCTTTTCGCCGCAGCCATCGATCCGCAAAACCTGTAGGCTATGGTCACAAGGCTGGGTGTCATCCGTGCCGATCCACCAGCCATCCTTCGTCAGGACGTTGCGGCTGGCATTGACCTTGCAGATTCCCGTTCCCCAACCAAGCCGGGCCGGACACAAATGTTGCAGAGCCGCTTCCGTTGCCTGCCGGGTGGCATCTATGTATGCATTTTCCAGCATGGCGCACCGGGCAATCTCGTCCTCTGACCGTTCCTTGTGGCCCGGTCTCGGGCGGTCTGCCTTACCCGGTTCCGGTGCCGGCCAGATATGAGGACCTGCAAAGGAATGGGTCAACGTGATCCAAATATGTTCTGTGTCTGTCAGCTGCCGCACAAGGTCATGCAGTTTTTGCCGTGTTTCCGGAAACATTGAAGTAATCTCCACCGACACGATCACAAAACGAACCTTTTGCTGCAAAATCAGCACACGCACATGAAGTTCGTCATGAACCTGTGTAAATCCGTCCAGCGGCAGCATATAGGGCTGAATGGGTATCACAGCCCGGCCCACGCCAGCCATCAATTTCTGTTCCATCATGCATTCTCCGACATGGACACGGCGCCTTCCGGTGCCTTATTGGTATTGCCAACGACTGCGTACGGGGTCTTCCCCTCCATCCACCAGATTGCCAGAGCCGGAAGGGCGCTGAATGCAAACCCCGCTGCCTGCAAAACTTGAGCAATGGGGCCAGCACACAGGAGCCAATGTCCCAGTGCCGCTACACCGCCAAGCAGCAAAGCTATGCCTGCGGCGAGGGCCGTCATTCTGACATTCTTGGAGTACTCCGCAAACTGCTGTCTGGTCAGCTTCAAAGGGGCAAACAACCTTCCCAACATAAACCATCCATGAAACAAATAGCTGCACAAAGCCACCACCTGAGGAAGCACACCGTACCATGTCATGTTTACCGGGTTGCTTTGCAATGCAAACAACGCAAAGACAGCAAAGGAAAGTGCTGCGAGTGCCCAGTAAACCAGCTTCAGTCCAAGCCACTTTCCGGCAGACACCTGCGCCTCATGGTAATGCCCCACATAAATCCGCCTGATGCGAGGCCGTCCGTCTTCCGAAGGCTCCACAATTTCCCTGTAGTCCTTGAAATAACGGTGGTAGTATCGACTGTGCCAGCTATTTTTCTGAAAATCCTGTTCACTCGCTTCCTGACCCTTTTTTACTAGGTCATCGCGCAGTCTTTCCCGTAGTTTCATTTATAATACTCCAAGCTTGATTACACCTTATCGGGTGTATAATGGACGGATGTTCCGTTTACGGTCATCATATATCCGCTGCCCATGGGGGTCTGGATAAACTCGCCCTGCTCACCGGCGAGAATCTTTCTGGCGCATTCTATTTTACTGTGAATGGTTTCGGGAGAAATCACGGGGGGCATATGACCTGTGCAAACCATCTTCACCGGCAGCTTTGCGATTTTTTCCATGGATGCCAGATACACCGCAACGCTGGTAGCGCTGGGCTCCGTCAGAGCTGTTGCCATGCCCATCACATTATCGCCTGTGAACAAATAACCGGTCTGCTCGTCAAAGATGCAGATGCTGCCAGCCGTATGACCGGGGGTATGATATACCGTCAGCTTTCTGCCACCCAGGTCGATGACAGCTCCGTCCTCAACAGGGATGGGTGCAGGAGGAGTGGGCTGCAGCTTGTCCGTTTCCTCAGCCAGTCCCCAACGGGCCACTTCCTCCAGACGGGTCTCTC
>JAZSHO010000038.1:0-9857 GCA_045533345.1 Faecousia sp.
CGCCCACGGCCACGCACCAGCCCTCGGGGTCGTCGGCGCAGCCTTCGTCGAAGGTCAGGCGGGACTTGCGGCAGGAACAGGGAGAAGCGGCATACTTGCCTTCGTACTTATCCAGCCAGTGGGAGATGTGCTCTACGGAAATGGACTGATTCTCGGTTTCGATGGCCTTTTCCACAGGAATCACATGCATGCCGATGCCCGCGCCTCCGGGAGGCACCATAGGAGTGACCTTTTCCAGAGGAAGACTGCTCATCCGCTCGAAGAAGCGGCCCATCTCGGGGTACTTCTTCCGGATAGTGTCGTTCATATTGGTGAACTCGGCACTGCCGGGAACGAACATGGGAAGCACCCACTGCTTGGTGCGGGTGGGATTCTCCCAGTTGTATTCCAGAATGCCCATGAAGGACATATCGCCCAGAATCTTTTCCAGTTCTTCTTCGGACTTGCCGGTGAGCTTTACCATATCTTCCATGGTCTTGGGCTTACGAACACCCATCTTCAGAGCAACTTCTGCCTGCTCGTCTGTTAAGAGCATGGCAAGACCCCAGTATTCAGGATCGTATTTGTTCAGCTTCTGGAAGCCCAGCTTCACGGGAATGCGGTTGGTGATCATCTTGCCCAGGTCAAGAATGATCTGTCTGGGTTCTTCCTTCTCCACAAAGTCGGGATAGAACCCTGCCAAATAGTCAGACATCGTTTATTCTCCTTTCCAGTTTCGAACTTCTTCTTTCAGCCAAGCGGCAACGGCGTCCATGCCTTCACCGGTTTTTGCGCTGATGGGGAAGATTATTGCTTCGGGGTTACGCATGCGGATGTACTCGGTGCATTTTTCAAAATCAAAGTCAAAGTAGGGCGCTACATCGATTTTATTGATCAGCACCGTGTGACAGACCTGGAACATCAGCGGATACTTCAGCGGCTTGTCGTGTCCTTCCGGTACGGAAAGAATGGCCATGTTTTTCACGGCACCGGTGTCAAACTCCGCAGGACATACCAGATTGCCTACGTTTTCCAGGACCACCAGGTCCGCGTCGGAAGAATCCAGTCCCTCCAGTCCCTGGCGGGTCATAGCGGCATCCAGGTGGCACATACCGCCGGTATGGAGCTGAATGGCCTTAGCTCCGGTGGCAGCGATGGTTTTGGCATCCACATCGGAATCGATATCCGCCTCCATAACGCCGATTTTCAGGTCCCCTTTCAGCAGTTCAATGAGCCGGGTGAGGGTGGTGGTCTTTCCGCTGCCGGGGGAGGACATGAGGTTGAGAAGATAGATTCCCTTTTCCTTCAATTCGGCCCGGAGCTGATCTGCCTGGGCATCGTTGTTTGCGAAAACACTTTGCTTGACTTCCAGAATTCTTACCTGTTCCAAAAGCATCGCTCCTTTCTGGTCATACCAGTAAATGATATGTTTCTGATGATTATAGTTTAATTTTTTGTGGAGGAACTGTCAATTATTTACGGAAAAATCTATATTTTAACGTAATTATACATATTGAAATTCGACAGGTTGCATGATAAAATAAAATCGTGGTATGTGGTATAACCAATACATTTCCAGGAGGCGGACATATGAACTTTGAGCAGCTTTACGCACCCAGTCTGAAAGAACTGTTTGTGCAGAAATTACAGGGCATGATTTTATCCGGGGAACTGCCCATGGGCGAAAAACTCCCCTCGGAACGGGAGCTTTGCCAGCAGATGGGAGTCTCCCGGGCGGTGGTCAACGGCGGCATTACGGAACTTGCCCGACAGGGCTTTCTGGAGGTGCGCCCCCGGCAGGGCGCTTATGTGGCCGATTACCGGCGGGACGGAAATATGGAAACCCTCATGGCCATTATGGACTACAACGGCGGCATGCTGGGCAAAGAGGAGATCCGCTCCATTCTGGAGGTTCGCTGGGGTCTGGAACAGATGACCCTGCATCGGGTCATCGACAATGCCAGCGACGAACAGCTGGCGCAGCTGGGCACCTTCGTAGAGCAGCTGGGAGCGCATCCCTCCCCGGCCCAGGCTGCGGAGATTGCCTTCGCTTTCCACCACGAAATGACGTTAATGGGCGGAAACCACATTTTGCCACTGATTTACACCTCCTTCAAAGTGCCCTGCACAGCTCTCTGGATTCGCTTTTGCAAAAAGTACGGTGTTGCGGCGCTGCACAGCAACGTGGAGGAACTATACCGCCATCTGCTGAACCGGGACAAGGCCGGTGCCAGAAACTGGAGCAATGTGTACCTGGCCGAAGCCATCGGCGGCACACAGCAGATCTACGAGGCATAAGGAATGCGGTGAAGAGGAAGGCAGGAAATGTCCTTAAGCGTTATTCTGCCGCCGCATGCCATCGCCATGGAAGCATCCCGGCGGCACGCAGAAAAGCGGTCATAGCTTTCATAGCGGCTCAGGTGCCGTTTTTGCAGCCGTCCTGATTTCTATTGTGGAATTATGATCACGATTTATTGCAATACGTTGCATTTGTGCTATACTAAAAAAGTACCAATATAAAAGAAGGAGACATGATCATGGCTGAATTTGTCAAGCTGAACCCCAGCGAAGTAAAGTACCTGCACGAGCAGAATCCCGATCTGGTGGCCTACAATGTGGAGTTTGCCGAAGTTACCGGCGGCACCTTCTGGAAGGCCTACACCCCCGAGCAGATTGCCGGCACGGAGCCCTTCTATGTGGAGCCCTCTGCTGACGGCATCGCCGCCATGTACAAGGACCTGATGCAGATGTATCCCCCTGTGGATCTGTACAATCCCAAACTGCGCAAGCTGACCAAGGATCTGGGCACCACCTGGGTCCGTGTTTCCGGCACCTGGGCCACCAAGACCTACTATGATTTCGACGGTGAGTACACCCCCGGCCAGGTTCCTGAGGGCTATCTGAATGTGCTGACCAAGGAACAGTGGATCGGCGTTCTGGACTTCGTCCGGGACTGCGGTCTGAAGCTGAAGGTATCTGTTGCCAACTGCCCCGGCCTCCACAGCGCCGAGGAGCCCTGGCCCTCCACCGAGGCGGAAAAGCTCTTCTCCTTCTCCAAGGCCTACGGTGTGCCCATCCTGGCTGCCGAGTTTGCCAACGAGCCCAACATGCTGGAGGATACCGGCTTCCCCAAGGGCTATACTGCCGCTCACTACCGTCGGGATGCTGACCTGTTCGCCAAGTGGCTGAAGGCCAACTACCCCGAGTGCCTGTATGTTGGCACCTCCGATACCGGCGGCGCACCCGTCACCTTTGGCAAGAAGGCTGAGCAGGGTGCCGGCGGCGTGGAGCAGCTGGCCCGGGAAAGCGCCACTTGTGACGATCTGTTCGATGGTCTGGAAGTTCCCGTGGATGTGTTCTCCTACCACTACTACAACGGCATTTCCGACCGTCTGGCCTCCGTCATGCCCAACGGCCACTGGGATGCCAGCGAAGCCAACAGCGAGGCCTTCCTGGACACCGCCATGGAATTCTGCCGCACTTACATCCCCTACCGGGACAAGTATGCCCCCGGCACCGAAATGTGGGTCACCGAGTCCGGCGAAGCCGGCGGCGGCGGTTCCACCTGGTCCTCCACCTACCTGGATGTTCTGCGTACCCTGAACGAGCTGGGCGGATTCTCCGCGCTGACCAAGGGTGTCATCTTCCACAACACCCTGACCGCCTCTGACTACGCTTACCTGGCCCGTTTCGTCCATGATCCCCGGCCCAACTACTTTGCTGTCAAGCTGTGGCGTGATCTGATGGGCGATTCTGTCTACGCCTCCGGCGAACCTGTTCGCGAGGGCGCACACGTTTACGTCCAGTCCTACAAGCAGGACGCTTCCAAGAAGTGCTATCTGATCATCAACAACTCCGAAACCGAGGCCACCACCGTGGAGGTTCCCAATGACGGCCTCATCTGGGTTCTCAGCGGCAAGGACGGCGTCAAGCGTGCCACCGTCATGACCCTTAACGGCCGCGACCTGGTTCTGGGCGAGAATTGGGAACTGCCCGATCTCAGCGGCGATCCCATTTCCGCCGGCAAGGTAGAACTGGCCCCCATGACCTGCACCTTCCTGGTCGTTTGATTCCGTATCTTTTCCCAGCATCTCCCCTAACCTGCAAACGCCACCCCTTTGGGGTGGCGTTTCTGATTCCTCTCCCCGGGATTGACAGCGGGAGATTCTTTGACTATGATAAGAAAAAAGCCAATTTGGGAGGTTCCTATGAAACAGTATCTGCGCGCCACTGGCTGTCCCTGCGGCCGGGATCATGTGGCAGCCATCGAAGATGTGGTGGTGGAAAAAGGTGCCATCCGCCGTGTCCCCGACTATGTAAAGCACTTCCGGGCCCAGCGGCCCTTTGTGCTGGCTGACGTGAATACCTTCGCCGCGGCAGGCGAGGCCCTTTGCGCCATCTTGGAGGAAAGCGGCATTGCTTACTCCAAATACGTCTTCCCCCAGACAGCGCTGGAGCCGGATGAGCATGCCGTAGGGGCCGCGGTGATGCACTTCGATCCCAAATGTGATCTGATCATCGGTGTGGGAAGCGGTGTCATCAACGACATCGGCAAGATCTTAAGCAATGTTTCCGGACGGAAGTACATCATCGTTGGCACCGCCCCCTCCATGGACGGCTATGCCAGCGCCACCTCTTCCATGTCCATGGACGGCCTCAAGACCTCCTTAAACAGCCGTTGTGCCGACGTGATCATCGGCGACATCGACATTCTGAAAAATGCCCCGGAGCATATGCTGAAATCCGGTCTGGGCGATATGCTGGCCAAATACATCAGCATCGCCGAGTGGCGCATCGCCCGGATCATCACCGGGGAATACTACTGCGAGGAAGTGGCCCAACTGATCCGCTCCGCACTGAAAAAGTGCGTGGATAACGCATCGGGCCTGCTGAAGCGGGAGGAAGCCGCCATCGAAGCGGTGTTCGAGGGTCTGGTCATCGGCGGCATCGCCATGGCTTACGCGGGAGTTTCCCGGCCCGCCTCCGGCGTGGAGCATTATTTCTCTCATGTGTGGGACATGCGGGGCCTGGAATTCGGCACGAAAGTGGATCTGCACGGCATCCAGTGTGCCATGGCCACGGAAAAGGCCGCCAAGCTGTACGAGTACGTTTTGACCCAGCACCCGGACAAGCAAAAAGCGGCGGACTATGTTGCATCTTTCGACTATTCCGCCTGGGCCGGGGAACTGAAAGACTTCCTAGGTGCCTCTGCCGACACCATGATCGCCCTGGAGGCCAAAGAGGGCAAGTACCGTAAGGAGACCCACCCCGCACGATTTGATTTGATTGCGGAAAACTGGGAGAACATTCTGGAAATCATCCGGCAGGAGATCCCCTCCCACGCAAGAATCGTGGAAATTCTGGATATCATCGGCATTTCCCTGGATCTGGAAACGCTGGACATTGACAGCGCCTGCGCCAAGCAAAGCTTCCGGGCAACCAAGGACATCCGGGACAAGTATGTGCTGTCCCGCCTGGCCTGGGATCTGGGCATTCTGGAAGACCTCTGCCATTTGCTGTGACAAAAAAGCATCGGGCATCGGATTTTTTCCGATGCCCGGTTTTCGTTTTTCAATTAACCCTCAGAGAACATGTCCTTGCCCACGGAGCACAGGGGGCACTCGAAATCTTCGGGAACATCCTCCCACTTGGTGCCGGGAGCAATGCCGCCCTCGGGATAGCCAACAGCCTCATCATATTCCCAACCGCAAACGTCGCAAACGTGTTTCATAATTTTATTCCTCCATTTGATTAAATTGTGTTTTGTTTTTCTATGGTCTTATTATACCACAGGGAATCAAGGGTTTCTGTGACTTTCTCACAGAATCCGAAAAAATTTTTACAGCATCTTCAGAATTGCCTGCTTGGGTTTGGCACCCAGGGATTTGCTGACCACCTTGCCATTTTCCATGACGATCAGCGTGGGAATGCTCATGATACCGAATTCCCGGGCCAGTTCCTGCTCCTCGTCCACATTGATCTTGCCCACCAGAATGTCGGGCCGCTCCTCGGCGATCTCCTCTACCAGCGGTACCACCATCCGGCAGGGGCCGCACCAGGGTGCCCAGAAGTCCAGCAGGACTTTCTTGTCAGAATTCAGAACCTCTTGAAAGTTTTCATAGTTGATATTCCTAGCTGCCATATTGCATGCCTCCTTGTTTTTCTTTATGGCCCTATTATAACCGAAGTTTTTTGTTTCTTCCGTGATAAAGTCACCTTTGGCGGGCGGGGAAGGCCCCGCGGCAAATAATAATTTACAGCATAACAGGAGGGGTGATACCCCTCCCGTTGCTTTTTCTGTTAAATTGCGCAGGTGGCGATGACCTCGTGGCCTTCGGGCAGCTCCAGTCCCTCCGCGGGGCCGAAGTTCCACTGCCGCTTGCCGCCCCAGGTTTCTGCCACCACGCTGAAGTGGTGCAGTACGATGCCCAGGCTCAAGTCGCCGTCGATCTTGGTGTTGTACAGATCCGGTCTGGAAACCAGAGAGATGCTGTCATCATGGATCAAAAAGCCGTAGGCCTGCCGGTTCAGATAGCTGGGAGAAAGGGACGCGGCATAGAGGGCCTCCCAGAGCATATCATCAAAAAAGCCGATGTAGCGGTCCAGGTCCCGGGTGTTGCCCCAGGTGTTGAGGAATGCCATGTCGTAAACGCTGCGCTTGGGCTCCATGTAACGGTGCTTGGCAACCACATCCACATTGGACATGCTCTTGATATTCAGCCGCAACCGCTTGGTGGTCTTTCTGCCGTAGCCAAAGGCCACGATGGCCACCACTTCCAGCTCCGGATTCAGCGTCAGCACATTCTTTACATCGTCGCTGGAGGCAAACGTGACCCAGCAGCTGTCCAGGCCCATGTCATTCAGCTTCAGCACCATGTCCTCCATGATGTAGCCTGCGTTGATGTGGGCCAGGGGATGCTTTTCAGACTGGAGGACCATGTACTGGGGCGCGCCCACCAGGAATCGATTGTAGCCTGCGGCCCCTTCCAGTGCATCCCGGGCATCGGTACCGAAAATGGCCAGCTTGGTCTTGATTTCAGGGATCAGCCGCTTGGCGGATCCTTCGTAGTATTCCCGGATCTTCTCCAGTTCTCCAAAGAACACCCGCTTGTCGGTAAATTCACGGACGGATTTTCTATTCTGGATCAATGCACTGTAATTCATAGTAGCGCCTCCTTATGTTTGATTTATGGCTTCATTATATAGAAACCTTTTCCATCTTTCTGTGACAAAATCACATTTCCTTATGTGACATGGTCACGGAAATTTTCATGCAATCCGGGTATACTGAAGAAAAAACAAAGGAGAAAATGCTATGATGGAAATGAACAAGGAACTGTTTGAAAAGAAGGCATTGGCTGGGGACCAGCCGGTTCTGGTAGAATTCTGGGCTCCCTGGTGCGTGTACTGCCGTCGGATCTCCCCGGCACTGGAGAAGATCGCCCAGCAGTACGCAGGAAAAATCAGCGTCGGCAAGGTGAATATCGACGACGAACCCCTCCTGGCCAGCCGGGAGCAGATCGAAGTGATCCCCACGCTGATCCTTTACCACAAGGGTGAGGCCCTGGGTTCCATCGTGGCCCCGGAATCCAAGGCGAGAATCGACGCATTTCTGAAAGAATCTCTGAGAAAGTGAGGATATGCTATGAATCACATTTATGATATGGTCATCATCGGCGGCGGCCCCGGCGGCTACACCGCCGCACTCTACGCCGCCCGGGCAGGACTGGATGTTGTTCTGCTGGAAAAGCTTTCCGCCGGAGGCCAGATGGCCCTGACCAGCCAGATCGACAATTACCCCGGCTTCCCAGAGGGGGTTGACGGCTTTACACTGGGCATGCAGATGCAGGAGCAGGCGGAGCGGTTCGGAGCGAAATCCGAATATGCCGAGGTGGAATCCGTAAAACTGGCGGGTGAAATCAAGGAGATCCATACCAGCGAGGGCATTTTCTACGGCCGCACGGTGGTGGTCGCCACGGGGGCCAGCCCCCGGAAGCTGGGTCTTCCCAACGAGCAGGAACTGATCGGTCGGGGCGTTAACTATTGTGCCCACTGTGACGGTATGTTCTACAAGGGCAAGACGGTAGTGGTTGTGGGCGGCGGCAACACCGCTGCGGCGGACGCTCTGCTGTTAAGCCGTATTGCGAAAAAGGTGATTCTGATTCACCGCCGGGACAGCCTGCGGGCCACGAAAATCTGCCACGAGCCGCTGATGGCCGCGGAAAACATCGAATTTCTCTGGAACAGCGCCGTGACGGAGCTGAAAAGCCAGGAAAAAGTCACGGGAATTGTGGTAAAAAATCTGCTCAGCGGAGAAGAAAGCCTTCTTCCCTGCGACGGTGTTTTCGTCAGTATTGGCAGACAGCCTGCTTCGGAACTGGTCAAGGACCAGCTGGCGCTGGATCCCGGTGGCTACATCGTGGCCGGGGAGTCCACCCGGGCAAGCCTTCCCGGAATCTACGCCGTAGGCGATGTCCGGACGAAGGAGGTCCGGCAGGTGGTCACCGCTGTGGCCGACGGTGCTGTGGCTGTCCACTATGCGGAAAGCTATTTGGCGCAGGCATAAATGCAACAAATAAGGGACTGCTGAAATTCAGCAGTCCCGTTTTTGCGAATGTAGGGGCGCTCCGTGAGCGCCTGCGGGCGATTGATAATCGCCCCCACAAATTAATCTAAGATTTTCCCATCGGTAGAGATGGTTACCACCTGCCAGGGCAGGAATTTGCCGCTGCGCTGGATGGCCTGTTTGGTGGCGAACTCGATGCCGCCGCAGCAAGGCACCTCCATGCGGACGATGGTGACGCTCTTGATGTCGTTGTTCTCGATAATGGCCGTGAGCTTCTGGGCGTACTCCACCTGGTCCAGCTTGGGGCAGCCGATGAGGGTGATCCGGTTGCGGATGAAATCCTGGTGGAAATTGGCGTAGGCATAGGCGGTGCAGTCCGCCGCGATCAGCAGATTGGCCCCGTCGAAATAGGGGGCATTCACCGGCACCAGCTTGATCTGCACCGGCCACTGCTGCAGCTGGCTTTCCTGCTTCACCGGGGCCACAGGGGCTGATGCCCGGTGGAGCGCCCTGGCCATGGAGCCGGGGCAGCCCTGGTGGAGCTTGGCTTTCTGCTGCTGAGCCCGCTTCACGGCCGCTTCATCGTAGGCCGGGGCCTCCCGCTCCTCAAAAGAAATGGCCCTCATGGGACAGGCGGGGAGGCAGTCACCCAGACCGTCGCAGTAGTCCTCCCGGAGCAGCTTCGCCTTTCCGTCCACCATGCCGATGGCACCTTCGTGGCAGGCCTCGGCGCAGAGGCCGCAGCCATTGCATTTTTCCTCATCAATGGTAATCATTCTGCGAATCATGCGGCACCCTCCCGTTCTTTCTTCTGCTGGGCAGCAATTTTCATCATCTGCTCGTACATGGCCTCACCCACGCAGGACTTGGCATGCTTACACCATTGGACGCAGCTGAGCATATCGTTGTAGGCCACGAAGCCGCAATGCTCGCAGGCCACCTCCGTATCGATGGAGAACAGTTCAATGATATTTCCGCACTGGGGGCAGATTTTTTCGTGGATGGTGGGGGTTCTGGGTTTTCCTTGACAACTATTCATTAACATATGCATCCCTCCTTGACTTTGTAACATTATTTTACTATAGTAAGGATAGAATGTATGTTGAATTTTCAACAAGGAGGGGATTGCAACCTCTAAAAATTCTTTTTTGGTTCTTTGGGTGAGAGATTTTGTCCTAAATCAAATTATGAAGATTTCGGAATACTTTGTGTATTGCGGAGTCTTCATAATGCAGAGTTAGGGCAAAAGAACCAGCCAAAGCCCAAAGGAAGTGTTTTTTGAGGTTGCCAATATTTATGAGAGAATTTATTC
>JAZSHO010000071.1:0-12210 GCA_045533345.1 Faecousia sp.
TCGGCACCGAAGAGCTGCCCGCCTTCTACACCCGTCAGTCCGGCTTTGGCGTGGACTACCGCATCGACACCCCCGCTGAGCTGGCCGCTGCCTTCAAGGCAGGTCACGAAATGGGTATGAAGAGCGGTATGCTGGTCACCAACCCCATCCCCGAGGAATTCGCAATGCCCAAGGCTGTCATCGATGCTGCCATCGACCAGGCCATCGGCGAGAGCGTGGAAAAGGGCATCAAGGGCAAGGAGACCACTCCCTTCCTGCTGGCCCGTGTTGCCGAGCTGACCGGCGGCGATTCCCTGTCCTCCAACATCCGTCTGGTGTTCAACAACGCCAAGGTTGCTGCCCAGACCGCTGTGGAATACTGCAAGCTGTAATCGATACGCAAATATCATGGGCTCCGCCAACCGGCGGAGCCCATTTACAAAGATAAATTGTAGTTTAGCGGGGAAGGCCCCGCGGCCAATTCGTTACGAACCCAGGCAGGAAACGAACGCATCCTGATTACGCTCGACCGTTAGTGCGGTAAATTGTAGTTTAGAAGTACAATGCAAGATAATAAAAACGATGTCATCCCGAGCGGAATGAAATGGAGTCGAGGGATCTTGGCACCAATTTGACTGCAAACGTTAACGAAATGCGAAGATCCTTCGACTCGCTTGCGCTCGCTCAGGATGACAGCATTGTTGGTGATTTACACTGCCAAACAATAATTTACCACCGCAAAAGCGTTACCGGGCCGAGCGGACGGGTAAAGACTACCGCCGTATTTCGTGCGAATTGGCCGTGGGGCCATCCCCACAAACAATAATTTAGCTTTGCAAAAACGTTACCGGGCAGGGTTATCGGGTAACGAATACCACCGCATTACGTGCGCATTGGCCGCCGGGCCGCCCCGGCAAACAATAATTTATGCCCCCCTATGCAACCAACGCTGTTTTTTGTCGAGTATTATGTCAGAAAGGAGGCCTCAATCTATGGAAGATGAAAAAATCGTTTCCCTGTACTGGGACCGGGATGAACGGGCCATCCGGGAAACGGAAGAAAAATATGACCGTTATCTGACCAAGATTGCCCAGAACATTCTGAACAACTACGAGGACAGCCGGGAAAGCGTCAACGACACCTATCTGGCTGCCTGGAATTCCATGCCGCCCCACCGTCCCTCGGTGCTCTCTACCTACCTTGCCAAGCTGACCCGGCGCATCTCCATCGATATTTTCCGAGGCCGCACCCGGCAGAAGCGGCAAGGCAGCGAATACGCCCTGTCCCTGCAGGAACTTGGAGATTGCGTTTCCGGCGGCAACACCACGGAGGACATCCTCAACGTAAAACTGCTGGCCGATGCCATCGGCATCTACCTGCGGACTCTGTCTCCCGAAGCCCGGAACCTGTTCATTGGGCGGTACTATTACCTGGATTCCCTCAAGGAGGCCGCGGCTTACTGCGGCATGACGGAAAGTAAGGCCAAATCCCTGCTCCACCGGACTCGGCTGGGACTGAAAGAGTACTTACAAAAGGAGGGCTTTGCGCTATGACTGCGGAACAACTGCACGATGCCCTTGGGATGCTTCCCTCGGATTTGATTGCCGAAACCGACGCCCTCCGTACCCGTCCCAGAAAATCTGTCAGTCAATGGCGCCGCTGGGCTGCCATGGCCGCCTGTCTGGTGCTGGTACTGGGTTGCGGCTGGGCAGTGATGCGCAGCGGACTGCTGGGTTTCTCCGGCGGCAGTACAGAAAAAATCTCCCTTCAGCAGGAAATGACCGCTGCGGAATGTGCCCCGGAGGCTCCTGCTGCCGCCGCCCCCACGGAAGCTGCCGGGGAGATTACCGAAAATTCTTTGTCCCGGGAAGAACCTGCGGAGGATATCTGCGACTGCGCTCCCGCCATCACCGAGGAGGAAGTTTCTCCCACCCGCTGCTTACCCCCTGTGGATACCGCCGGCGCGGAATTTTTCTTTGGGGAACTGTCCATCCAGGATGAAGTGCATCTGATCAAAACTGTGGATGAACTGGACGCTCTGGAGTTGGGTGTGGATGTGTATGACGAGGGCTGGTTTAGGGATTTCGACTTGCTGCTGATCGCTCTGCCGGGAATCACATCCCCCGATCGGTTGGACATTTCCGTCGGACAGGGCATGGACCCCTATCACTGGGAGATCCGGCTCGGCGATGACCTGCTGGAGCGGGTAGACTGCGCCGATTCTCTGCTGATCTGTATTCCTGTCCAGAAGGGCCATATCCCGCGGGATGCAGAATTTGCGCTCCTGTATGAATGATTGCAAAAACGATCCGAACCCATAAGCGGTTCGGATCGTTTTTATATGTGCCGTGTCCCTTACATCAAAAATGGATAACAGCCGACACCCATACTGGATGCCAGCCTTGCTGTAGATGGTACACCGGAAGGGACTCGAAACACTAAGGATTCGCTCGGTCTAGCCCTCGCGAGCGGCGCTCACCCGCGCCTCAACTTATGGTTCTCGTCCATCAAGGTATAAAAATAATCCGAACCCGCAGATGTGGTTCGGATTATTCTTCTTTGGTACACCGGAAGGGACTCGAACCCCCAACCCTCGGAACCGGAATCCGATGCTCTATCCATTGAGCCACCGGTGCATCTGCTTGACAGCCTAGATATTATAGCAGGATTTTCCCGCTTTGTAAAGTCCAAACCAAAAAAATTTTCCGCAACTTTCCTCCGAATCCGTCAAAAGTGGTTGTTTTCTCCCATTTTCTATGCTATAATCCAGAAAACGAACCCGAAATCATCACAACAAGGAGGCAATTTTATGCCCGCACCGCAGAATTTCCGCTCCGCATTCAACGGTTTCCACCGGGAGGATGTGGTCCGTTACCTGGAATATATCAACACCAAGCACGCCGCAGAGGTCAATCAGCTGAATTCCGAGGCCGATTTCCTCCGTTCCAAGCTGGAAAATGTCATCAGCGCCGAGGATTTCGCCGCCCTGGAAGCAGAGCGTGACGAGCTGCGCGCACAGCTGGAAGAAATGAAAGAGCGCTGCGCCCAGCTGGAGGAAACCATTGCCGCACAGCCCGAGGAGCCGTCCGAAGGCATCAACAATCCCGCCGAGGAACTGGAAGCCTACCGCCGTGCAGAGCGCACCGAGCGCCAGGCCAAGGAGCGGGCTGAACTGGTTTACCACCAGGTCAACGGTGTTCTGGCAGATGCCACCGTCAAGGTTGACGGCGTTGCCACCCAGATCAGCGGTATGGCTGACCAGGTCATGAGCCAGCTGACAGCGCTGCAGGTTGCCATCGGCAACAGCAAGCAGGCTCTAAAGGATGCCGCTTCCACCATGTACGCCATCCGCCCCAACGAATAAATAGATTTTCTGTCATTGCGAGGAGGGCCGCCTAGGCGGCCCGACGTGGCAATCCCCCGGACATTCCTGTTGCCTTAGGGGATCGCCACACCAGCGTGCGCGCTGGTTCGCGATGACATTTTTCTTTGTTAGAGGTACCGTATGTTAATTACAAAACCATCTTATTTCGATTCTTTCCGCTGTATCGCGTCCGCCTGTCCCGACAGCTGCTGCAAGGAATGGGACGTGCAGGTGGATGCCGCCTCCGCGGAATATTACCGCAGCCTTCCCGGCGCTCTGGGGGACCGGCTCCGGGAAGTCCTCTATGAAGAGGAGGGCGAAACCTACATGGCCATCAATCCCGACCGCCGCTGTCCCATGTGGCGCGATGACGGTCTGTGCCGCATCCAGGCAGAACAGGGCGAAGCCGCCCTGTGCAAAACCTGCCGGGAGTTTCCCCGGCTGACCCACGATTACGGCGATTTCATTGAGCGGGGTCTGGAGCTGAGCTGCCCGGAGGCCGCCCGGATGATTCTCTCCGCCCCCACCGCCCCCTGGGTCACAGAGGAAGTCCCCGGCGGTGAAGAGCCGGAGTACGATATGGACGCCATGGCGGTACTGAAAGCCACCCGAAAGCAGATGCTGGCACTTTTGGAAGACAAACGGCCCATGGAAGAGGTGCTGACCCTGGCCCTGTTCTATGGCTACCAGGCCCAGTCGGAGTTGGACGGAGCGGAAGCGCAGCCCTTTGACCCGGAATCCGCCCTGGCGGAAGCCCGGAATCTGGCCAAGGCCGGAAACATCCGGGAGGTGCTGGACCTTTACCTGTCCCTGGAGATTTTAACACCCCAATGGGAACAACGGCTCCGCTCCCCTGCCCCGGCGGCCCTTTCCGACAGCCTGCGGCCCCTGGCGCGATATTTTGTGGAGCGGTACTGGCTCCAGGCTGTGTCCGATTACGACCTGTACTGCCGGGTCAAATTCATCGTCCTGTCCTGTCTGGTCATCGCCGCTCTGGGCGGTGAGCTGGCAGAAACAGCCCAGCTGTACTCCAAGGAGATCGAAAACAACGCAGCCAATGTAGATGCGCTGCTGGATGCGGCCTACACCCATCCTGCCATGACTGATGACAAATTGCTGGGTTTACTCAGCTTATAAGAAATGCGCCGCGGATTTTCCGCGGCGCATTTGCTGTATCTTAGTAATTCTTGGCGTTGATTTCGAAGTAAGCCTTGGGGTGATCGCAGGTGGGGCAAACCTCGGGAGCCTTGGTGCCAACAATGATGTGGCCACAGTTGCGGCATTCCCAAACCTTGACTTCGCTCTTCTCGAAGACCTGCTGGGTTTCCACATTCTGCAGCAGTGCGCGGTAGCGCTCCTCGTGGTGCTTCTCAATAGCAGCAACCAGGCGGAACTTGGCGGCCAGAACGGGGAAGCCTTCTGCTTCGGCGGTCTTTGCGAAACCGTCGTACATGTCGGTCCACTCGTAGTTCTCGCCCTCAGCAGCATGGAGCAGGTTCTCAGCGGTGTTGCCGATGCCACCCAGTTCCTTCAGCCACATCTTGGCGTGTTCCTTCTCGTTGTCGGCGGTCTTCAGGAACAGAGCGGAAATCTGCTCATAGCCTTCCTTCTTGGCCTTGGATGCGAAGTAGGTATACTTGTTTCTGGCCATGGATTCGCCTGCGAATGCGGCTTCCAGGTTTTTCTCAGTCTGAGTGCCAGCGTACTTGTTTGCCATATAGAGTAACCTCCTGTTTTTCGGCTGATGCCGATTATGATAGTTTCACTTTACCAGATTCTTCCCAGGAAATCAAGCCATTAAACGGTGCCGGCAAACAATATTTCATTCCCGCCCTCGGCACTTTAGTCAACTAAAGTGCCATTTTAGATATCCCTTTCTGTGCATAGCGCTGAATATCAAAAAATTCGCAAAAAGCACTTTACAACTTTAGTGTACTAAAGTATAATAAGGCCATCAAATACATCACCCCCTCACAGAAAGGAACGGTAATTATGAAAAAGTTATTTGCAATCGCTCTGGCCATGATCCTGGCCCTGTCCTGCTTCACCGCTTGCGGCGGCTCCTCCGACTCTGATCTGAAGACCATCCAGAAAAACGGCAAGCTGGTCGTCGGCATCACCGACTATGCCCCCATGGACTACAAGGACGAAAACGGTGAATGGACCGGCTTCGACGCCGAGTTTGCTCAGCTGTTCGCCGAGGAACTGGGTGTGGAATGTGAATTCTACGTCATCTCTGACTGGGGCAAGAAGTTCCTGGAATTGGATACCAAGCAGATCGACGCTGTCTGGAACGGCATGACCATCACCGAGGAAGCTACCCTCAACGCCAGCGTTTCCGATCCCTATGTGGTCAACGCCCAGGTGGTTGTTATGAAAGCCGATGCCGTTGCCAACTACCCCGATGGCGACAGCATGAAGGATCTGGTCTTTGCCGTTGAGAACGGCTCCGCCGGCCAGGATGCCGCCGTTGCCATCGGCGCTGAGAACATCGTCGCCGTCCAGGACCAGGGCGCTGCGCTGATGGAAGTAGCCGCCGGCACCTCTGATGCCTGCGTCATTGACATCACCATGGCCAACGCCATGACCGGCGAAGGCACCAACTATGCAGACTTGACCTACGCCGTCAGCCTCACCTCCGAAGAATACGGCGTTGCTTTCCGGAAGAACTCCGATCTGACTGCTAAATTCAACGAGTTCATGGATAAGCTCATTGCCGACGGAAAGCTGCAGGAACTGGCCGCCAAGTACAATCTGACCCTTGCCAACTGATTGGCGCTTGACTTTAACGATTTAATTTAGTAAAGTATACTGTAAGGGGGAGGGCACCTGCCCTCCCCTTTTCTCACTTGGATTGAGGTAATCACTATGTTCCTTCCCGTAACCTTAGCGCTGCTGGGCGGCTTCTGGGAATCCTTAAAAGTTTTCATACTGACCCTGGTGTTCTCTATCCCTCTGGGTCTGGTGGTCTGCTTCGGCTCCATGAGCAAGTTTAAACCCCTTCAGTGGCTGACTCGTACCTTTGTGTGGATCATCCGGGGTACCCCGCTGATGCTGCAGCTGATCATCATTTTCTACGGCCCGGGCCTTATGTTCGGCCTGCCTGCCATGCCCCGTTTCACTGCCACCATCGTGGCCTTTGCCATCAACTATGCCTGCTATTTCTCGGAAATCTACCGGGGCGGCATTGAATCCATCCCTGTGGGACAGTACGAAGCCGGACAGGTGCTTGGCATGACCAAGCAGCAGATTTTCTTCAAGGTTGTGCTGCAGCAGGTGATCAAGCGGATCATGGCCCCCATGAGCAACGAGGTCATCACTCTGGTCAAGGATACCTCCCTTTCCCGGATCATCGGCATTTACGAGATTATCTGGGCCGGTGAATCCTTCATCAAAAAGGGTCTGATCTGGCCTCTGTTCTACACCGGCATCTTCTATCTGGTGTTCAGCGGCGGTCTGACCATTCTGTTTAACAAGCTGGAAAAGAAACTGGACTATTTCAGAGGTTAAGTCATGACGATTTTGGAAGTGAACAACTTAAAAAAGGCCTTCGGCGCTACCGATGTGCTGAAAGGTGTCAGCTTTTCTCTGGAACAGGGACAGGTGCTGGCCATCATCGGCTCCTCCGGCAGCGGCAAAACCACACTTTTGCGGTGTTTAAATTTCCTGGAGACCCCCGACGAGGGCGAAATCAAGGTCAACGGCCAGCTATTGACCGGGGATACTCTTTCCGAGGATCAGATCCGCCGGAACCGGCTTCATTTCGGCCTGGTATTCCAGAACTTTAACCTGTTCCCCCAGTACACGGTGCTGGAAAACGTGACTCTGGCCCCCAGCCTTATGAAGCAGGCAGACCCCCAGGCCATCAAGGAAAAGGCGCTGAAGCTGCTGGCGCAGGTGGGTCTGCTCCAGAAAAAGGATGCCTATCCTTACCAGCTGTCCGGCGGTCAGCAGCAGCGGGTGGCCATCGCTCGGGCCTTGGCCCTCAGCCCCCAGGTGCTGTGCTTTGACGAGCCCACCAGCGCCCTGGATCCGGAGCTGACCGGCGAAGTGCTGCGGGTCATCCGGGGTCTTAAGAGCAAGGAAAACACCATGATCGTGGTGACCCACGAAATGGAATTTGCCAAGAGTGTTGCCGATGTGGTGATCTACATGGCCGACGGTGTCATTGAGGAGATGGGCACCCCCGAGGAAGTATTCGACAATCCCAAGAGTGAAAAAACCCGGTCCTTTATCCGGGGCGCACAGCAAGCATTTTAACTAACGGAGGAAGAACATGGAACAAGCCGACCATTCCAAGATCGACGCACTGTATCAGCTCATCGCCGATACCACCGACCCGGAGGATATCCGGGCCCTCTTCGACGATCTTTGCACCCGCAAGGAAATTGAAAACATGGCAGAGCGGGTTTTCGCCGCCAAACTGCTGATGGAGGGCAACACCTACAACCAGGTCATCGCCCAGGCCAACATTTCCTCCGCCACCCTAAGCCGGGTCTCCCGGTGCGTGCAATACGGAAAGGGCTACTCCAAGCTGCTGAAAAAATAAGGAATGCCGCCATCATCGATGGCGGCATTTTTCGTTATACGGTAAATCCCTCGGGGGTGATGTCCAGAGTAGTGCCATAGTAGGCGGTCATGGCAGTTTCCAGGCTCAAAACATCGGCAACGGCGCCGGTTTCGTAGCAGGAGTGCATAGCCAGCTGGGCAAGGCCGATATCCACCGTAGGCACAGCAACATGGCCCAGGGAGATGCAGCCCAGAGTGGAGCCGCCGGGCATATCCGCCCGGTTACAGAAGGTCTGCAAGGGAACCTCTGCCTTCCGGCAGATCTTGCGGAACACAGCGGCAGACAGGCCGTCGGTACAGTAGCGCAGGGTGGCATTGTACTTCAGCACCACGCCGCCCCCCAGAACGGGAGCGTTATTGGGGTCAGCGTATTCCGGATGGTTGGGGTGAATTCCGTGGCCATTGTCCGCAGAAACCATGAAAGACTTGGCAAGCATCCGGTTTACATCCAGAGAAAGACCGTTGCAGATGCGGCTCAGCACATCGATGAGCATGGCGGAACCGGCACCCTGGACGGAAGAAGAACCCACTTCCTCGCTGTCGAAGACACACAGCACGTTGATGCATCCGTTATCTTCCGCATCCAGGAAGCCCTTGGTGCAGCCCCAGGCGCACTCCAGGTCATCCAGGGCCTGGGCGGAGAGGAATTCATCCTCAATGCCCCAGACCTTTGCCTTGTCCCGGATGTACAGGTACAGGTCGTGACCCAGGACCTTGCCCCCGGCCTCGGCTTCCAGCAGAGCATCCCATTTGCCCTTGGTGTCCTTACCGCCCATAAGGGGAATGGTATCCACAGCGGGGTTCCACTTGTAGCCGTCGTTGACCTGGCGGTTCATGTGGATGGCCACGTTGGGCATCATCAGCAGGTCCCGGTCGATGTTTACCAGCTTCTGCTTCACGCCCTTCTCGGTTTCCACCAGCACCCGGCCTGCCACGCTCAAGGGCCGGTCCAGCCAGGGGGAGATGATCATGCCGCCGTAGCGCTCCACCGCCAGACGGGTATAGGTTCCAGCCAGTTCGGCATTCTCCTTGATTTTGAAGGTGGGCCGATCAGAATGGCTGGCGCTCATCAAAAAGCCGCCGGTGACTGCTTCGGGAATCCGGAAGGCGATCAAAGAGGTGCCGCCCCGGCTGATATAGTATTTTCCTCCGGGGACGATGCGCCATTCATCCCGCTCCAGCAGGCGGGCATAGCCTTCCTTATCCAGCATGGCCGTCAAGTTGGCAACGGCATGATACCCGCTGGGGGAATGGTCAAGAAAATCAATAAATTCAGAAATTTTGTTCATGGGGTTTCTCCTTGTGTTGAGAAATGGAACGCCCTTTGGGCGTTGGCATCCAATAGATGCCGGGGAACGGATCGCCACACCAGCGTGCGCGCTGGTTCGCGATGACATGGTGTTCGTTACAGTTAGCGCCAATTTGAGGTGCAGAATTTGAGTTTACATTGTCATTGCGAGCCAGTTCTCAAACTGGCGTGGCAATCCGCATCCCTTGTAATGCACAGCATTACATCGGCATCAGCCGATAATTTATTCCTCCACCAGCTGGCAGAACAGGTCGATCTGGTCCGCGATGGTCTGCAAAGCGCCACGCCAGAATTCCTTGTCCGTCAGATCGATGCCTGCAACTTTAGCGCACATCTCCGCCGTGGCCACGGGGGTGGTGTAGAGGAGCTCCTTGTACTTGGGAACGAAGGAAGCGCCCTCCTGTTCGTACTTGGCATACAGACCCCGGGCGAAGAGGCCGCCGAAGGCATAGGGGAAGTTGTAGAAGGTGGGGCCATAGTAATGGCTCTTGCAGATCCACATATAAGGATGGAGGGTGTCATGGTCCAGGCCGTCGCCGTAGGACTGCTTCTGGGCCTCCAGCATAAAGCCGGAAAGGGTGTCGGCGTTCATGAACTGCTCCTCCCGGTTCTCGAAGACCTTGGCTTCGAAACGGAAGCGGGAATAGATGTCGCAGATGATCTGGGTGGCATCCTGCAGCTGGGATTCGATGAGAGCCAGCTTTTCGGCCTTGTCCGCGGCCTTGCCAATAGCGGAAGCCATGACCACGCACTCATTGAAGGTGAAGGCAGTCTCCGCCACGGGCATGGAGTAGTCGTGGTTCAGCGGACGGTGATCCTTGATGCACTGGTTGTGGAAGGCATGGCCCAGTTCGTGGGCCAGCGTCACCACATCGGTGAACATACCGTCGAAGTTGGTCAGAATCCGGCTCTCTCCCAAACATTCGACACCGGCGCAGAAAGCACCGCCCACCTTGCCATCCCGGGGATAGAAATCGATCCAGGCCTCGTCAAAGGCCTTGGCCACCATATCTGCCAGTTCCTGATCAAAACCGGAGAACTGTTCTACCAGATATGCTTTGGCATCCTCGGCGGTGAACTTGGTGGAAGAGGCGCCCATGGGAGCGAACAGATCGTACCAGGGCAGACCATTCTCATGGCCCAGGACCTTGCCCTTGGCCTTCAGATACTGCCAGAACTTGGGCAAGTATTCGTCAATGGCGGCAAACATGGCATCCAGGGTAGCCTTCTCCATGTGGGAGTGCTTCAAGGTGCGCATCAGCGGAGATTCGTAGCCCCGAAGCTGGCAGTCGGAAATGGTTTCCAGCTTGATGGAGTTCAGCGCGAAAGCCACGGCATCCTTGATCCGGTCGTAGGCGGCCAGTTCGGCTTCATATGCCTCTTTTCTCACCTGGGGGTCCGGGTCATAGGCCTGATTCCGGATGGAAGACAGGTTGGTGGTCTCCCCCCGGTAGGAAACGGGGACGGTGCTGGTCAGATAGCTCTGCATATCGCTCCAGGCATCGCCCCCGGAGAGGCGCAGCTTCGCCATGATCTCCTCACCACGGCCCTCCAGCAGATGGCGGCTGGATTCCAGCATATTGGTGAAGAGGTAAGTGTAGTCTTTCAAGTTTTCGTCGCTGCCCACCAGTTCCAGCAGGTTCGGCAGCTTGGCGGCCCAGCTTTCAAAGGCGGCGGCAGGAGCGGCAAAGCCGCTGTAAATGGCCATGATCTGGCCCAGCTTGGAGCCGGCTTCGCTGTCCCGGGTGTTGACACTCTGGCGCAGAGTGGCGTACTCCGCCAGCTTGTTCACCAGGTCGGACAGCTGTTCCTGCAGGGCAATGCCCCGGCGCAGGCCCGCAAGGGGTTCGGTGCTTTCCAGCTGAGCAGCAAATTCGGCCATTTCCGCCACGGTCTGCTGAAGCTTTTTCATGTCCGCTTCAAACTGAGGATCTTCAAAACCCTTGTATAGGGGGTCCAGATTCCAGAATTCATTCATCGTGTGTTCCTCCTTACGATACAGTTGTGCCTATTCTACACTACATTTCCCCTTCCGTCAACCTGCACGGCCTACTGGTCTGTTTTTGGCGAATCATGTCGAAAAGTTCTCGTTTTATCATAAAACTGTCGAAAACTCCCGATAATTGACGAGCGATTGTTTTCGTTTTTCCTTGCAAAAATTCACATGCCATGCTATCATTTATTTGTCGCACGCGGTAAGTTTACCGCACATGGGGAGAATTTTATACTGACAGGAGAGGAATCTATGGAACACGCAACGCAAGTTTTTATCGCTGACAGCGCGGAAGATTTTTGCACCGGACTTGCCGCCGCATTGCAGCGTGCCGGTGGTTTTCAGGTCGTGGGGACGGCCAATGACGGGGAGCAGGCCATTCGACTGATTCAGGAGCGGAAACCGGAAGTGCTGGTGCTGGATTTGATGCTCAGCAAGCAGGACGGCATCAGCGTCCTCAAGAGCATCGCCTCTATGGACCGCCGGCCCATCACCCTGGCCACATCGGCCTTTGTAACGGAGTACGTATCTTCGGCAGCAGCTAATCTGGGGGTTCGCTACTTGATGCTGAAGCCCTGCGATATGACCGCTCTGGTGGAGCGTCTGGAGGAGATCCGGGGTGGGGAGAACCTGCGGCTCGCCGACAAGCGCCGCCCGGAGAAAAATAACATCGAATCCATGGTCACCAGCATCATTCACGAGATCGGCGTCCCGGCCCATATCAAGGGCTACCAGTACCTGCGGGAGGCCATCATCATCGCCGTCAACGACATGGACGTGATCAACGCCATCACCAAGGTATTGTATCCGCAAGTGGCAAAGACATTCCAGACTACCCCCAGCCGGGTAGAAAGAGCCATCCGCCATGCCATCGAAGTGGCCTGGGATCGTGGTGATCTGGATACCTTGCAGAGATTCTTTGGGTACACGGTCAGCAATACCAAGGGAAAGCCCACCAATTCGGAGTTTATTGCGCTTATTGCAGACAAATTGCAG
>JAZSHO010000025.1:0-49483 GCA_045533345.1 Faecousia sp.
GGTGAAGACGATCTTGCCGCAGGCAGCGCCGGGGGAGGCGGGCAGAGCGGTGGCAACGGGAGTGGCCTTCTTCAGAGCGGCGGGGGCGAACTGGGGATGCAGCACAGTGTCCAGGTTGCGGGGATCGATCATGGCGACAGCCTTCTTCTCATCGATCATGCCCTCGTCCACCAGATCGCAAGCGATCTTCAGAGCAGCAGGAGCGGTACGCTTACCGTTACGGGTCTGCAGCATGTACAGCTTGCCGTTCTCAACGGTGAACTCCATGTCCTGCATGTCGCGGTAGTGGTCTTCCAGGATGGCGCAGACCTTCTGGAACTGTGCGAAAGCTTCGGGGAACTTCTCAGCCATCTCGGAGATAGGCATGGGAGTACGGACGCCGGCGACGACGTCTTCGCCCTGGGCATTGGTCAGGAACTCGCCCATCAGGCCGCGCTTGCCGGTAGCGGGGTCACGGGTGAAAGCAACGCCGGTGCCGCAGTCATCTCCCATGTTGCCGAAGGCCATGGACTGGACGTTGACGGCAGTGCCCCAGGAGTAGGGGATGTCGTTCTCACGACGGTAGATGTTAGCACGGGGGTTGTCCCAGGAGCGGAAAACAGCCTGGACAGCGCCCATCAGCTGCTCCTTGGGATCGGAGGGGAACTCGGCACCGATCTTGGCCTTGTACTCAGCCTTGAACTGGTTAGCCAGCTCCTTCAGGTCGTCAGCAGTCAGATCAACGTCCTGAGTAACGCCCTTCTTCTCCTTCATCTCGTCGATGAGAGCCTCGAAGTACTTCTTGCCGACTTCCATAACCACGTCGGAGTACATCTGGATGAAGCGGCGGTAGCAGTCATAGGCCCAGCGGGGGTTGCCGGACTTGGCAGCCATGACCTCAACCACGTCCTCGTTCAGACCCAGGTTCAGGATGGTGTCCATCATGCCGGGCATGGAGGCACGGGCACCGGAACGGACGGAGACCAGCAGGGGGTTCTCCTTGTCGCCAAACTTCTTGCCGGTGATGGCTTCCAGCTTGTCGACGTATTCCATGATCTCAGCCTGGATGTCAGCATTGATCTGACGGCCGTCCTCGTAATACTTGGTGCAGGCTTCGGTGGAGATGGTAAAGCCCTGGGGGACAGGCAGACCGATGTTGGTCATTTCAGCCAGGTTGGCGCCCTTACCACCCAGAAGCTCGCGCATTTTGCCGTTGCCTTCGGTAAACAGATAAACGTACTTATGAGACATTCTCTAATACCCCTTTCAAAAAATAGCAGTCTATGGGAATACTATGTTTGCTAACATGTATGCTTGTTAGCACATATAGCATAACACGAATTCGGTAAAAGTGCAATTATTTTTGACGTATTACTTATGAAAATTGTTGAAAGTGGACATTTGCGTTTTCAGGTAGAAAGGGATAAGTAAACGCAGCAAGCAATGCCTGTGTTTAAACACACGCCCAAAACCTCCAATTCCGCGTTAAGCGGAAATCGGAGGTTTTTATGCTTGTTGAGGTTCCACCCCAATCCCCGGCGAACACAAAATGTGTTCTGGAATGCAGGATAAACCTGCGGCTACGCGATTAAAAATCGCTGATTAAAGATATTGTCATACTTGGTCGAACGATTCTGTTGGTCCCAAAATTGAGTTTGAGAAAAACGTCCATTACAATATGGGTAAGCTAATATTTTGTGAAAGCAGATATGAAAGATACGAGAATTATCTGCGAAAGGAGATAAGTTGATAATTAGCTCGTATAACAATCTAACGTATCAAAACAGTATAAGGTTCAGACAAGCATGCTATTATAAAATTGGCCAAGGAGTTATGTCTTTCTTTTGCGATGACGGTCCAGAAAAACATGGCTTTGAAAAGCGTGATGGACAATTTGATATGGCAATGGAAATTGTGGATGCCATTTTCAAAAAGAAGCATTTAGCGGTTGAAGCTGGCGTGGGAATCGGAAAATCATTTGCCTATTTGGTTCCTCTTCTTTTGTACAACCAAACATTCAAGAAACCGGTAATCATTGCAACATCTACGATTGCACTTCAAGAACAATTGTTGAATGACATTATACGATTACAGGGATTACTTGGAATAGCGCCGGAAGTGGTGTTTGCCAAGGGTCAGACGCATTTTGTTTGTTGTGATCGAGCAAGAAGCTATCTCGATAAAAACAATGCTGAGATGGCAACGGAGATCAAACAAGGTTTAAAGAATAACTGTTATGACAGGAAGAGCTTTCCGGCAGAAATTCCCCAACATATTTGGAAGCAAATTAACATTCAGAAGTATGGGAAAAAAATATGTGAGCATTGTTACTGTTCTTGTGGCTATAGAAAGATGAGAAATACTTTGTTACAAACAAATGGCATCATACTATGCAACCAGGATTTTTTAACATCGCACCTTCTGAATCTAAGGCGAGGCCGGGATGGACTGATTACATGTAATGCCGAGTTAGTTGTAATTGATGAGGCACATAACCTGGAAGAAAAAGTACGTAGCGCAACCACGAGTCGTTTTTCCAAAAGTATGATTGTTGCTAAATTACAAGCAGCAATTAAATCGCTACCGCCCACAGAGAGAGTGCTTGCAGAGGAAAAAGCCACAAGGACTTTTGCTATAGTTGATGAGTTTTTTGCATGTCTGGAAAAACAGATTACAGAGCAGATCAAAGGAGCAAACCACAATACAGAAAATGCAGAACGATTCTTTTTCAAAGAAGATGAGACGGTTCTCTCATTGTTTGAGGACATGGTAAATCAAATTGATGATATTGCCGAGAGTATTAGTATTTACAGCTCCTTCGGAAGCAGATATAGAAAAGATTCACATGTCACAGAGGATCTATATTTTCTTGCGGAAGATCTTCAAGAACTATGCGATGATTCAAATGATGTGTTGAGATGGATCGAAAGGCATGGCAGAGAAATTGAAATACTAGGGTGCCCTAAAAACACTAATCACATTATTCGAAGCAGCTTTTTCACAGGCCCGGTTCAAACGATTCTTACATCAGCAACCTTAACATGCTCCAGTAAAAAACAGGAAGATCAATATGCGTACTTTGTAAATAATACTGGCTTTCCTATTAAGAAAAATGCAATTCTGTCTGAGCCTAAACCATCGCCATATCCATATGATGAACATGCAATGATTTATTGCAGTGATGATTTGCCACACCCGACCAAAGAACATGATAAGTTCGTTGAGGAAGCGGTAGAGCGGATAGAAAAAATTCTGAAGATATCTGAAGGAAAAGCATTGATTCTTTTTACGGCAAAGTCAGATATGGAGGAAGTATACAAACGTCTCAAAAAGAAGAAGCTACCATACAAAATTCTGATTCAACAGCAAGGATCATCGCAAGATAAAGTGATGAAGGAATTTCGTAGCAACGTAAACTCTATTTTGCTGGGGACAGGAGCTTATTGGGAAGGAATCAGTATTGAAGGAAAGAGTCTTTCCAATTTGATTATCTTTCGGTTGCCATTCCCGGTTCCTGATCCAATTATAGACTACAAAACATCCATTGCAGATGATCCTGTTATGGATGTACTTGTTCCAGAAATGATAACAAAGCTAAAGCAAGGAATTGGCAGATTAATACGCAATTATACAGACACAGGAATTGTATCAATCATAGATCCAAGATTGAGTAAGGAACGATCAACTCCTTATCGTGAAATTACATTTGATTCTCTCCCGATTAAGAACATAACAAATAGCCTATCAGAACTGACTGAATTTTACCGGCACTTGCAATCAAAAGAATAAAAAAGAAATCCCGGTACGGACATTCTGTACCGGGATCATTATCAGTGTGAAAGGTTATCGTTCTACTGTTACAAGTTGTGAATGCTTTGGGCTATCTTTTAGCAAGATATCAATGTTTGCTTTTACAGTAAGAAATTCCTCCTGTTGTTTTTTTGCTTTTTTATATTGTGCGAAGGCAGCCTGTTTCTGTGTTAATGTTTTTTTATACTCAGCTTTTAGCTGCTTTGTGGTAGGAAGTCTTTCAACTCCAAGCTCATCAAAATATCGCTTAGCCGCTTGATGCCGAATGATATCTGATTCATGTTCCGACAGGAATTTTTTAGAATAACCTGCTTTCCTGTATGCTACATATATCTCTCTGGTTTCCTTATAGTGTTGAATGTGTTTTTGTGTAACAGCGTTTTTTTGAAGTTTATCCTCCATTTCCTTATTTTGCTTCCTGGCTTTTGATAATTCGGAAGAGAGTGTAGCTGCCTGTTTCTCTAAATCAGAATACTGTGTAAGATTATGTTCCTGAAGGTATAGCAAAGCTTGAGATGCTTGCTTCATATTGAATCGCTTGGCCCAGTTTTCGTATGCTGGACCTTTTTTTGAATTAACAGCAGTTTGATAATCTATTATGAGTTGTATATTTCGCTTGTCTGTGTTGCGCTGTTGATTGTTTCGGATCTTCGGAGCATGTATTCGCTGTCCTTTGATTACTGCACCCAACACTTCTGGAGTGTAATTCTCACCGAGCGTATCCATGCGGATATAGTTTCGCTGTTCCGGTCCGCGGAGTGAGGGAACCTTTCCTTGCTTGAGCTCATATCCTTCCTGATGAAGAATCTCTAGCAGCGCATTAAAGCTTACAGGATTCTTTGCAAGAGCCGCATCAATGGCAAAACAAATTCTTTCGCGGTGAGAAGGTTTCTTTTTGTCTGCCAGCCATTTATCATAGGATAGTCCCTTGGGCTGCGGGTTCTCCACAATGGAGTAACCATTCTGGATGCAAATAGTGTCATTAAGCCTACGTATGGCTTTTGTGCTGCCCCAGAAATTACGGAATTTTCTGGTTGCATCCAGGGACGTGGAATTCCAGATTATGTGGTTATGGATATGGGCTTTGTCGATGTGTGTGCAGACAATAAAGGCATGGTTTTCTTTTGTGAATCGTCTGGCAAGTTCGCATCCAAGCCGGTTGGCTTCTTCCGGTGTGATCTCTCCGGGACGGAAGGATTGACGAAGGTGATAGGCAATCACATTATCCTTGCCTTGTATCTTCCCAGTCTGGCGGATATACTGCTGCTTATTATAAACAAACTGTGCATCTGCAACCCGGCTGTCACATTGCCAACTGGTAATCAGATTTCCGTAATCAGTCTTCTCGGGATTTGCAACATAGTCAATAATATCTGCAATGGCTGTACCGACGGTACGGCCTTTTCCAATATGCAATGGCATTAGTCGGGTCGTTGCCAAAATAGTTTACCTCCAAAAAAGAAAGCGGTCTGCATATGCAGACCGCTATTTTCAAATGCTGCGGATTGAGGAAGCTATGCTCTGGAAGATTCCAAGAAACTTTACAGCCAGAAGAGGAATCCCCAGAGGACTAATCAGAAAAGCGATGGTAAGAAGAATCAATCCATTCTTTACAGAATAGGTCAGAAGAACTGCAGTTCCCAAGATAGAAATGAGAGTGCTGATAATACGGAATAGAAGAGATGAGCAGGAGATCATTCCAATACAAAACCAGGTCAGCAGATCGATCACAATAACAACAGGCAGCAGAGCAATTTTGATAAGTAGCTTCATGTGACTACGCCTCCTTTTTCTATCTTTATGATACAGGATAGATTGATAGCGGGCAAGGATGTGGAAGGCATCATTTTACTGCGGAGAGTACCATGATTATTTTCTGCGCGGCGTCCCATAAACGCTCCTGATTTTGTTTGATATCATCTAAATCAGCATCATAAAATCTTCCTGTTTCATGCACGCGTTTGGTCAGCTGATTCAAATTATTTCCGGCGTATCGAAGCAGAGAAACCATTTCATTTAGCTCAGGTAAATCCAATCTGACTGTGTAACCGTCGATGGCCATTTTTCTTAAATAGGCACTCATATTGGATATTCCCATAAGCTCCATTTTCTTCTGCATCAACTCTTTTTCTTCATCGGATATCCAGAAAGCAACATAGGTAGATCGGTTGCGGTCGGACATATTCTCAACGCTCCTGACCTTTGGAATTCGCCGAAATTTTCGGCGAATTTCTTTTCGGTGTAGCTTGTAGCTTGTCTCGGACTGAAGGCTTTTCTGGTTGCACCTTTTCCTGCTGGTATTCTCTGCGAAGCGCAGAAATGAAAAGATCGGTCAGACCGGCATGGCTGTCCACCACATACCGCAGTCGCTTGTTCTTTCCCTGGGCATCCACATCTGGAAAGATGGGCATGCGATGCGCCCATTCCTTGTTGTCAGCAGATATTCTTCCATCCCAGGATTTTTCCCTTACCGTATTGGCAAGGACAAAGCAAGTCCGGGGCCATCCAAACTGGGCGACAACATTCTGTATTGCCTTTGCATCCAAGGTGTTGTTCCGATAGTGCCGGGAGATGGCGTTTTCAATGGCTTCCTTACAAGCAATATTCAGCTTGTTTGACTGCCGATACCATTCCAGATCACCGTCCCTCTCCGCCCGTTCTCCCGAGTAAGGATATATCTTTACGTCCGCAAAGGATTTGTTTTCCGACGCCAGCTCGTCAGCTTTGTCCTCGATAAAGGAAACCAGGACATCCATAGAGTTACTGGTGCTGTCCCCAAATTCTTTGCAGATGGTATCCAGGGGATCGTCCAACGCGAGCAGCGCATTGGCCTGGGCTTCGCTCAGATCGGAGTTTTCCATGATAGCCAGAATGTCGGCCTTGGTCGCATACTCATAAGCATGATTTAGAATTTCTTCTGGAGGCTGCTTTAACAGCCAGTTGGTGAAATCCTGAAAGGATTCGTCCATCTTGCCATACAGGTTTGCATTGATTGCGGCAATCGTGTCCATCATCGAACGGCCTCCTTTGCTTTTTTCTTCTGCTTTATTACTTCCTTAACAGTAGGCTTTTTCAGCTTATCCATGACCGATGGCTTCTGCTCATGATTATCCTTCAGTTTCAGAACATGAATTCTGCCGCCAATCTTAATGAAGGCTTCCGGTGCGTGAAAACGTTCACTATATTTTTTAATCTGGTCATCTGTTAAAGAACAGAAATCACTTTCGCCTATGCCGGTAACCATGAAGGTACCAGCAATGATGTCATAGATTTGCCCAGACTCGTCATACAGAGCCCGGTTTGGGGCAAGAGGGATCATCTTGCCATCTTCGTTACAGATGAGTGCAACCTGATCCTCAAAGGGGTAAATTGCTTGGATGTATCCGCTGACCTCAGACTGGAGATCGCCAAGAGTGTGATCGATTTCTTTTACATAGGGAACCGCTTCCGGTTCCACAACCAGAACGGTGATTTTCTCTTTGGATTCTTCTTCCTGGGTTGGAAGTAGATAAAAGTCTAGCAGATCCCGTTCATAGGCATAAATATAAGCCGCATACTCTCCGCGGTTGGGATTCAGCCGCATCATGTAGGAATAATCATCGGTATCCAGTCGGAAACCGAACTCTCTGCCATCCTCAGTCAGCTTGGCTTCCGGGAACTGCTGGCAGAACTTTTTCAAAGAATCTCTATCCTTCAGAAAACAGCCAGAGATCTCTTTTTCACGGAGAGTATTGATAAGATCATCGAACTCGGCTTTGAATTCCGGAGACTTCAATTCCGGACGGTGATCATCCCAGGTGGTGTGGAATCCCTTGCCGTTGGAGCCCAGGTCTACACGCAGATGACCAATGCAAGCACTGTCATCCATAATTTCCTGCTTCTGGGTATATGCGAAGCTGTATTCTTCAGGTTTCATCAAACGAATGGTGTAATCCATTTATCGTTCCTCCTTTTTCAGATTTTGTGTTTTGCCCTGGCATCCATGGACTGCAGGGGTCTTTAATTTGTCCAGTACAGAGGGCCGCGAACTCTTGGCAACAATCTCTGTATCGACAGCTGCCGTCTTGCTGCCTTTCCCATCCATATCCAGAAGAATGTTTAGTTCTGACAGCCGTTCAGACTTTTGCCGTAGCTCTGTTTCCTGGGGGAATGGCTTGCCCAACTCTGCTTTAGCATTTTCCATCTGGGTATAGGTGTTCTGTAGCTGGGCTTTGGTGCCATTGAGTCGCAGTGGAAGCTGTGCCAGTTCGTTCTCGATACGAACCAGATTGCCCCTGGCATCGCTGCCCAGTTTCACGCTGTAGCTGAGATTGCCTTTTAACTGGAGATAGTAGTTCTTGCCGAAGTCCTCTAAGGTGACGGTCATAGAGAAGCCGCGGTATGTGCCGATGGGGACCGGATCATAGCCAGTTGCTTCCTTGCAAGCTTCCAGCAGCGCAGCACCGGCATTGTCCTTGTCGGTGAGAGTATCTCCCTTCACGGTCATACCAGCAAAGCCTTCTTCCGGATGGGGATTTACCGCTAGGGTCTGTATATCCTTTTCGATACCAGCAATGATACCCTTGTATTTCTCCACCTGTTCCGGAAAGAATTTCAGAAGGTTATCTTCCAGATGGTACTGCTGGCTTTGGTGGTCAGCCTTCAGTAGCTTCAGACGGGCAACCTCAATGTCCAGGTCCATCTTCTCCTTGATTCGGGGATCACCGGCACAGAGGGCTTTTATTTCCGCATAAGACAGTGCCGTTTCATCCACATCCTCACAGGAACGGACGGGAGATTTGGAGGTCATAATCTGAGAAATGAATTTCTGCTTGTTCTCCACCGTCTGCCAAAGATAGCTGTCAAAGGTTCCTTCTGTCACATACCGGTAGATATGGACTTCCGGATTCATGTTGCCCTGACGGATGATTCTGCCGCTTCGCTGCTCCAGGTCACCGGGCCGCCAGGGGCAATCCAAGTCATGCAAGGCAATAAGACGATCCTGTACGTTCATACCGGCTCCCATCTTGAAGGTACTGCCCATGAGAACACGTACCTGTCCGGAACGCACCTTACCAAACAGCTCCTTTTTACGGGCATCGGTATTGGCGTCGTGGATGAAGGCAATCTGCTCTGCCGGAATACCAGCTGCGATGAGCTTGCTGCGAATATCATCATACACAGTAAACTGTTCTTCTTCGGGTAGCTTTTCAAGGGTTTCCAGGGCGTGTAAGGTGGGATTATCCAGGTTCCCGGATGGAGACTTGGCGGCGACCTTTCCGGGGCTTGTGCGGGCTTTTGGGGTGGAAATATCGCAGAATACAAGCTGGGTTAGTTTGTCAGCCTTTCCGTCCTCCCAGATCCGCAGAATATTCCGGACACACATATTGACCTTGCTTCCGGGATCGTCCGGTAGATTGGGATTGATGATCCGCTGGTCAAGTCCCAGCTTCCTTCCGTCAGAGGTGATCTTCAGCATGTTGTCCATGGAGGGGTCAATGGTGCCACTGTGAACCTTGGCGGCTCGTTCCGAAAGCTGCTGAACAAGCATCTTCTGCTGCTCGGTAGGCTGGGCAACCTCATTGTGATAGACTGCCGTAGGCCGGGGAAGATTCAGTTGGTCAGCGGTCTTTACGTCTGCTGCTTCCTTCCAGATGTTGATCAGTTCCGGAAGATTGAAGAACTTGGCAAACCGGGTCCTTGCACGGTAGCCGGTTCCTTCCGGTGCCAGCTCAATGACAGTCTTGGTTTCACCAAACTGGGAGGCCCAGCAGTCAAAATGACTCCAGCCTTTTCTGCTGAGAGTATCGTGCTGCAGGTAACGCATCATGGTATAAAGCTCTGTCATGGAGTTGCTGACAGGGGTGCCGGTGGCAAAGATCACACCACGGCTATCGGTCTTTTCGTCCATGTACCGGCACTTCAGATACATATCCGAAGATTTCTGTGCATCGGTGGTGGATAGACCTGCAACGTTCCGCATCTTTGTGTAGAGGAACAAATTTTTGTACCCGTGTGCCTCGTCCACGAACAGACGGTCAACGCCTAACTGCTCAAAAGTGACAACATCATCTTTCCGGGTGGTGGTCATCAGCTTCTGCAGTCTGGTTTCCAGACCTTTCTTTGTCCGCTCCAATGCTTTAATGGAGAACCGTTCTGCGCCGCTTCTCCGCATTTCCTCAATGCCGTCCTCAATTTCCCAAATCTGTTCCTGGATCAACCTTTTCTGGCGTTCCATTGAAACCGGGATCTTTTCAAACTGAGAGTGGCCCATGATGACGGCATCATAATCACCGGTGGCGATCTTGGCGCAGAAGGTCTTTCGCCGTGCCGGTTCAAAGTCCTTCTTCCGGGCAACCAGGATATTGGCAGAGGGATATAGCCGCAGGAACTCAGAGGCCCACTGCTCGGTCAGATGGTTGGGAACAGCGATCAGGGACTTGCTGCAAAGGCCCAGTCGCTTGGATTCCATCGCGGCTGCAACCATTTCAAAGGTCTTGCCGCTACCAACCTCATGGGCAAGGAGTGTATTGCCACCGTATAGAATGTGTGCAATGGCGTTCTGCTGATGCTCTCTCAGAGTGATTTCCGGACTCATACCGCCAAAGGTGATATGGCTTCCGTCATATTCTCTGGGGCGAGTGGCATTGAAAAGCTCATTATATTGATGTACCAGAAACTGTCTGCGTTCCGGGTCTTTCCAGATCCAGTCTTTGAACGCATCTTTGATGGATTCCTGCTTCTGCTGTGCCAGGGTGGTTTCCCTTTGGTTCAGCACTCTGCGCTCCCGACCATCAGCATCCTCCACGGTATCGTAGATCCGGACATCCCGAAGATTCAGTGTATCTTCCAGAATGTGATAGGCATTGATCCGGGAGGTGCCGTAGGTGGTATTGGCATTGACATCCCGGTAGCCAATGTTGTTCTTACCGGTGATGTTCCATTCTGCTGTGAAGGGAGAGAAGTTTACTTTGATGGTTCTTCTCATGTAATAGGGCGGGTCCAGAAGATCTTCCATGAACTCCTGGATGTACTTTTTGTCGATCCAGGTAGCGCCCAAACGAACATCGATCTCCTGTGCTTCCAGGTCTTTCGGCTGTGCTGCTTCCAGAGCAACCACATTGTCACTGTACAGCTCTGGGTACATTATGGCGGCATTCTTGGCATCACGAAGCTTTTCCCGGACGTTGCCGGATAAATACTCGTCTGCGGTAACATACCGTGGTGCGCCCTCTGAGTCGGTAATAAGGGGCAGACGGAAGATGACACCCCGCAGCTCCGATGCCAGTTCATCAGTGGTTTTGCCGGTCAGGTGTTCCATGTAGGACATATCCACACCGGCCCGTTCTGCAATGGAAACAGCCAGGGCTTCCGATGCGGTATCCACAGAGGTAACCACCTGTGCCTGACGAATGGTACGCTTGGTAAACATATCTGCCTTACGCTCCATCTTTCCGTCATCATCCAATACTTCCAGAGAACACAGAAGATAGTAGGAGGAATCATCGGAGAAGGCCAGTTTATTGCCCCGGTCATTGATAAGACCGAATTTCTCAGTAAAGGCATCATAGAGGGTGTTCAGTTCTGCCTGTTTTTCACGGATGGCGGAATCCGGAACATAGGCGTCCATCTGCAGATCGATCAGTTCCCGGACACATTCCCGCAGGCCGATCATGCCCTTTACACGCTCCTTAGCAGTGGCATTCAGCTGGGGCTTGACCATGCGGCTGTTTTCCCGGTAGTACACTTCACCGTCCACCAGAGTGTAGGAGAAGTTCTTCACATCCGGGTCAGCGGGAATGGAGGTGTCAATTTGTTCACCTTCACCCAGATTGGGCAGTTCTGCTTCCTGATAGGTGCCGTGGATGTGTGTGATAGCATCCTGAAGCTGTTCTGCCAGGGTAATCCCATCTTTGGGGGATACGGTGTAGTCCTGACCAAACCGGGTACTCTCGGAGGTTTCTTCGCCCAGTACCATGTGAGGGTTGTCCAGGAAGTAGCGGTTGACGGTATAGCCGTCCTTATTCTCACCAGTCTGTACCCAGTCCGGTTCGATGGCAATGGGCCGGTCACGCTTTTGCAGGAAGATGATGTCGGACACCACTTCGGTACCGGCATTGGCTTTGAAAGCATCGTTGGGCAGACGGATGGCACCCAGGAACTGCGCCCGTTCTGCCAGATACTTCCGAACATCGCTGTTCTTGGCATCCATAGTATAGCGGCTGGTGACAAAGGCCATGACACCACCGGGACGCAGCTGATCCATGGCTTTGGCGAAAAAGTAGTTATGAATGGAAAAACCCAGCCGGTTATAGGCTGGGTCATTGACCTGATACTGACCGAAGGGAACGTTGCCCACGGCAAGGTCAAAGAAGTCTCGACGGTCTGTTTTTTCAAAACCGCTGATGGTAATATTGGCTTTGGGGTACAGCTGCTTGGCAATTCTGCCAGTGATGGAATCCAGTTCCACACCATACAGACGGCTTTTTTGCATCTGTTCCGGGAGCATACCAAAAAAGTTGCCGACACCCATAGACGGCTCCAGAATGTTTCCGGTCTGGAAACCCATCTGAGAAATAGCATCATACATGGCTTTGATAACCGTAGGAGAAGTATAGTGGGCATTGAGGGTGGAACTTCGGGCGGCACTGTACTCCTGGGGAGTCAGTGCTGCAGACAGTTCCTTATACTCTTCCGTCCAGCCTGCCTTGGATTCATCAAAGGCATCTGCAAGACCGCCCCAGCCCACATACCGGGAAAGAATGGTTTGTTCTTCCGGGGTAGCCTGCCGGTTTTCTGCTTCCAGGTTTTGCAGCAGATGGATAGCATCCATGTTCATCCGGAACTTGGCTTTGGCACCGCCTACACCCAGAGTATCGTCGGTGATCCGGAAATTCTGTGCCTCCACCACAGGGGCAGGCGGTTCCGGTTCTCTGGTGCTGATGGTCTGGAATACCACATCGTAAGGAAGTCCACTTTTCTCACCGGAGATATATTCTTCCGTTTTGATGGTGTATGCCGGTTCCACAGGGGCTGGTTCTTCGGGAACAACCTCTGCCGCAGCTTCCTGTTCTTCAATCAGCTTTCGGACAAAGGAAATAGGCTCCGTCCGGAAGATGGGAAAGCCGGTGGCATTCTGGAAGGTAATGTCCTGGAAGTTGACGGAACCAAATTGGAGATTCACACGGTCAACCAGGAAAGTTCTACCATCGATCTCAAAGGTGGTTTCACCGGGGATCAGATGCTCACGGGCAAATTCCTCGTCAGAGAGGGTCGATTCTGCTGCCTCTGGAGCGGAAATGGGGACAGCTTGATCGATGCTGGTAATGTTCCCTTTGTCCATGTACCGTTCAAACAGAGTGCGCTCCATGCTGACGGCATCCTGTCCCAGAACGCTGGGCATGGTGTACCATACATCATCTTCATCCACATGGTCGATTACGAGATGTACTTCCGGATTGCCGTTGAAGGAAGCTGCCAGCTGATCGCCGGGGCGATATATTTTTCCATCCTGGGTGGTAAAAATCAGAGCTTCGGGCAATCCATGCTCACGCTGCATTTTGTTGAGGAACTCGATAGCGTTATGCTGTTCTGCAAACCGGAAGAGCTGTCCGTTCTCTCCATAGTATTTTTTAATAGCACCATCGAAGATACCGGTAATACCACCTTCATAGGGAAGCAGACGGATAGAGAATCGGTTAGGATCTTCTTTTGCTGCTTTTTCCTGGGCAATGGCTTCCACATCCTGCATGACTTGCTTGACAAAGGGTGAATCCTCGTCCTTATAAGCATCCAGCCGTTCCCGGATGGCAACAGGATCAATATCATCCATCCTGTCATATTCTTCCTCGGTATAGAATTTATCCGCTTTAATAAGCTGGGCAATTCTCCGTTGAACCTTGGGCCATGACAGGGGCATCTGCTGATTACCGCCCATGCCCACATAGAAGGTATCGCTGCCATATTGAAGCTGTAGCCATGCAGCGGTACTGCGCTCCCGGTCATGCTGCTCCATATACCGGACAACAGCCCGTTTGCTGGCGATGTCACCATTCCATGCCTGAATAGCGGCATCTATTTCTGCTTGGGTAGCGGTTGTTCTGAGAATGGGTGCTGGCTGTTCAGCGATAACCGGTTCTGCGAGGATAGGTTCCGATATGACCGGTGCTTCCGCCGAGGGAGGTTCTGCAAGACGGATTTCAAGGGAATGTTCCCGACTGCCATCTTCCAGGGAAGCAACAATCAGACTGTGCTTCTGCTGAAGCTGAGATGCAAACCTTTCCAGATCCTTTACAGAAATCCCACACATCTGGACTCTGCCAGCACCGGGGACAGACTTGGCGGAAAGGGTCAAATCCAGCATAGGGGCTGCTTCCACGGCATCTTCACCGTAGATTTCATAAAAGTCACCAACCTGATACAGCACGATCTCGTTGGGATGGTCATGCTTGATGGTGTTGTAGTTCCAGATGGGCGGTTCTTCTGCAGGAGGCTTTACTGCCGGTTCTGCTTCTTCCTCTGCTGCCTTGGCTGCTTTTTCTGCGTCTTGAGCCTGCTTCTGGGCAAGCTGTTCCGGGGTATAGTACCGTCCGGATTCCATAAGGCTGTCATAGTATTTGACAACCTTCCGCCAGTTCAGCTCAATGCGGGTGCATCCGGGCTTATCCAGTCGGATGCCTTTGGCATCATGCCACTCATTACTGTGGAAGTTCCTGGACAGAGCGCAGTTTCCACCGCCGGTGCCATATTCATGTTTCAGATAGTCCAGCTTTTCCTTTGGGGTATGTGGCTGTTGGTAGAAGTCATAGATTCTGCCTTTACTTCCGGAATAATGACTACCATTGGCAAGCAGTTCGTTGAGCTCATCTTCCGTGATGAAAGGATGTTCTTCCGGAACGACTGTCATCTCACTCTGGTATTCTTTACGAGGGATTGCGTATTCTTCCATGAGAGGAACCAGTTTGTTTGGATTGTTCCAATGACAGCGCATTACATCAGAATCTTCACGGTAAGCATCCCGGAAGTCATATAGCTGATCCATGATAGCACCATAGGATTCCGGTTCAGAAAGGAATACCTTGATCTGTTCCGTTTCACTAGGGAAGCCACCCCGGAGATCATGGATGATACGCATATACTTGCTGTCCGTATATTTGTGGTCAACATCTCTGGTAAGATAGATCAGCTTCTCCGCCAGTTCTCTTTGTTCAAAGGATCGCATTTCAGCCAGTTCCACATTGGTGGCAAATCTGCCCTGGTCAAGCAGTTCTCCAATACGGTGGTACATATCTTCCCAGGACAAAATCTGTGCTGTCCGGGCATATCTGGCACCGGTGCCGTAGGCAAGGCGCATGCCATCTTCACTATACCATGCAGATACCTTGGTTTCTCCAAAGGTTAAACCATAGCCGCCGTGGTAGGTCTTTTGAATGAAGTCCACCGTCTTTTCCATGGGAAGCTGTTTGGAATATTCAATGGCCAATCGGGTTCTGGCGTGCTGAGTATTGCTACCGGTCAGAAGGAACTGATCGATATACTCCTGGGGCATAGTAAAAGCGGAGGGCGCAATGGATGCACTCTCCGCTTGGTCAATGTATGCGATTTGCTCTGCTTCCGTGGCAAAGAAGGAAAATTGTTCCTCCGTTTCGGGAAGCGGTTCCTGACTTAGTTGTAGATCAGCTCCCGGAGAATCGTTTCCTCCGCCTGGGCTTTCAGGTTGTTCATCAGGCCGGTCCACTTCATCGGGTCGCTGGCTTTCAATGCTTCCGTCACTCCCGCCGCCTGCATCAACTGGGGCATCATCTGCTCCAACCGGCTGTTCGCCGTCTGGTCGATCTCCCGCAGATGGGGGTACAGCGTCTCGGACAAGATCATGCTGTTCCACAGGATCGGGCGGTGTTCTTTCAGGTAGGTTTTCCTCAGTCTGCCGTACTTGCCCAGGGGCTGCCGGTTCTGGTTGGACAGGCTCAGGTTGGGGATCTGATAATCTCCGTTGCGTCTGTAAGTTAGGCTGCTCATAGTTCTGACTCCTTTCAGATAGCTTTTCTCTTTCGTATTTCTTGACGGTGACTTCAATCTGCCGCAGCACCGCTTCGCTGGTCTGACTGATGACCGTACCCAGAGGGGCGAGGCTCTGCGGGGTGTTAAAGGTGAGGGCGGTCATGAAGCTAGGTTCTTCGTACCGAGCATCCGGGTTCAAGCCGCATCGGGCCATGATGGTATAGGTAGAACCAACCACAGCGGCTTCATGGAAGGCATACCGGATGTTTTCTTCATCATAATCAGAAATGTAGGAACCGTCAATGTTGCGGAGGATGTCCTCCTTGTTCTCAGCCCAGTAGTCATCTGCCAGCCAGTTGGCGATTTCTTCGATGAAGTCCGGAAGATTGTTTCCGGGACCGATACCGAACCGGTCAGCCAGGGCATCTGTTACGGTTTTTTCATGCTCCGGCCGGAATTGGAACAGATACGGTGTGCGGCTGTTGGGACGGACTCCGGTATCGCTGACATCGAACACATACTTGATTTCCGGATTATCTCCGTTGGTGTCAATGAGGGCGATACCCCGTCTGCCACGCTGAACATAGCGCCGCATCTGATTGTTCCAGATTTCATAGCTGGCGCAGGCTGTGGCATCCGGACGCTGGGCGTAGATCATAAGCTGCTCATGGTAAGGGTACTTGTAGAGCCTTGCCATGGCTTGCAGGAAAGAAGTCCAGTTCTCATGGCTCTGAACCAGATTCGCAGCAGTCTGGTCAGCCATTTCACGATAGACTTGGAGTTTGCTTGACAATGTTTGTTCTCCTTTCTTTTGGGAATGAAAAGAGCGGCCCGAAGGCCGCTCATAAAGAAAAATATAGACTATGAATTACTAACATAAAAATCAAGATATTTATGTTGTGTTTCGCAATATTTTATATAGCTAACCAACATCGTGAGACACTCTGTTCGATCCATCTTTACGCTGGATGGATGTGCGAGTTCGTTTCTAGTAAGGCGAAGATAGGTTGCATATACTGTTTTTGCAGGAACATCTAGCAATGGAGCTAGAATTTTTAGCGTAGTATACTTATAATTTCCACCGGCGTCTTTAAGTTTTTCAACCTCTTTTAGAATTTTTTCATATTCGGCATATCTTTGGGATATCTTATTTTTGCTAGTTAGAGCGGTTTGAAACTGGGCATCCAACATAGCTTCATTTTTCGCAAGGAATGTTCCTATACTGTTGATTAAGCGTGTTGCTAGGTATTCACCAGCTAGTCCTAACATAATGATTGAAGACTCTAATGCACCAGCATTGAAACAAGTGAGACTTTGAGAGATATAAAACTTTTCCCAATCATCCATATAGGGAATGGAAATAATTTTCTTTAGATATCCCTCTGGATCATATGGTAAAACGTCTTTATGCAATAAACACTCTAATCCATATTGTGTTACATGGAAATAAGGCCAATCATCCCCATAGCTACCAGCTGCACCAGGGGAAATTACATTCTGGAACATGAGCATCCGGACTTCTTCAGAAAACAAATCCAATTCTTCTTCTGAAAAATTAGTATTATTTCCATAATAAGGTGTACCACCTGGGACACCCCATGCGTGTAACGGAATATCAACGGCCTTGTCAATTATACCGTATTCAATAGCTAAATGCTCTACTATTGAGCGTAGTGCTAAGATGGAACCTCTATAGTTGAACATTTTGAAAGTCTGTTTCCAAGGTGTATTTTCTTTATCCTCCTCAGATAATGCATCAAAGATTAATGTCCGCATTTCAAGGCTGCTCATGATGGAACCGTTTTTAGGCAAAGTATGCACCTCCTAAATTAGATATATCTAAATACTATCACCAATCTATCTTCAAATCAATAATTTTGTTATTTGTTCAATTTCTGTAATCTCATAGAAATCGATAGAGATATGACCGACCTGTAGTAGATTCCAGTAGGAGTCTACCTTTACAACGGGACCGGTTAATTGGCAATACTCCTGTGCATGTTCGCAGTAATAGACTACTGTTACTAAATTACCCTTTTTGAGTGAGGATAGCATTGAATTAATTTCCTGAATGGCATCTTCTGTCAATAAACGGCGGGGTGTTGAAATACGTTCTCTCTTGGCAATAGCTTCCTTCAGACCTTTCAAAGCATCAAAGGGGGCAAACTGCTTTGCTCTCCGGGATGCAGGCATAGGCGCTCTCACTATTGATCTAGCCATTGGATTTATGTCCTCCGATCTGAAGGTTTCTTTCTCTGCCGGTTGCAGCAGGATCATAATTCACGCCTTTTAAGATGGCGTTTTTTCCATACTTGGCTTTGATATCCAGCATGGTTTCCTGGATGGCTCGGCTGCGGAGTTGGTCAGAAATATCATCGAACATATTGAGCTGATACACCCCACGATCTTCCACCACACTGTTGCAGCACAGGCAAATGCGGCGGATAGCATAGGCGGGATTCACGATGCGTTTGTAAAGAGTAGCGATGGCCGGGACGATGATGGAATCCGCGTTGGTTTCACAGGCCAGTTTGGCGGTTCCTTTGGCTCCGCCAATGCACTGGGTATAGGAGTAGCCTACATAGAGGGACACCGATTCTGTAGCCAGTTTCTTTGCAACCATATCCAAGCATAGCTGATCCATCATTTCTTTAACGATAACAAGTCCTTCGTCATAGCGGTAGTCCCGCATTAAGACCTGTCCGCTGGATAGGCTTTTTCCTTTGGAGCGGTAAGCCTTGATATCCGCAATAGTGGTAGGCTCCCGGCCCCAGGCATGGTCGATCAGCAGTTCTGCGTCGATGCCGAACCAGTCGTATAGAAAGTCCTCTTTCATCATGGCAATATCCCGCATGGTAGTGATGCCGTGGTTTCTGAGCCGGGTGGCTTTTCCATCTGCAATTTGCCAGAAGTCAGTAATGGGCTTGTGATCCCAGAGTTTTTCCCGATAGCTTTCTTCATCCAGCTCGGCAATGAAGTCCGCTGCGTGTTTTGCATGGATGTCCAGCGCAATTTTTGCAAGATACAGATTGGTTCCAATGCCGCAGGTGGACACCGTGCCGACGGTATTACGAACATCATCGATGATGGTTTTCGCCAGCTCACGGGCCGTCATATTGTAGAGCTTCAGATATGGCGTCACATCCAGAAAAGACTCATCAATGCTGTAAGTATGAATATCTTCCGGAGCAATGTATTTCAGGAATACACCGTGGATTGCAGCAGCGCAGTCAATGTAAAGCTGCATCCTGGGAACCGCAGTAATGTATTTCAGATGCTTCGGAATCTCCTTTACCCGGCAGCGGTTGGACACCCCTTTTGCTTTCAGAGAGGGCGAAACGGCAAGACAAATGGTATTCTCACTGCGCTCCGGATCGGCAACGACCAGATCCGTGGTCATGGGGTCCAGTCCACGGTCAACACATTCTACGGTGGCATAGAAACTTTTCTGATCTATGCAGAGATACTTTCGATCAACCATGACAAAGGCCCCTTTCCAATTCGTTGTTGACTTTTAAGAACATCTGCTCTATTATTATAAAACAAATGTTTAGATTGTCAAGTTGCAAAAGATGGATAAAGGGCAGTCTGGGGCAATCGTACCCGTTTCATTGGACTGAATGGCTTGGTGGAATTGGTTTTCCAGAAAAGTCAAGTATTGTTATTATTTATTTTCGTGGTATAATCCAAACCAGTGTGCGCCAAAGGAGAGATACAAAATGAGCATGTCCGCATCGAATATTCGCTATTACACAGACCGGGAAAGAGTTGCCTATCAGAAGATCCCCGGTATGAACGAAGTCCTCAGCGCCAAGCCTGCGGATATGGAAAAGGTTAGCGCAAAATATCCCGATGCTGTATTTGCTATTATGATCCATGATGAAATGGTGTGCGGCATTAGAGGTGTCCGCAGCATTGTCCAGAGAGCACACGCAGCCATTCTGGATGGGGAAAACATGGAGAATATCCGTTTTCGATACACCAAGGAAATGGATGAATACTTCCGGGAACATGCCTGGGATGATTAAAAGTGGATATACCAAAGCCGGTTCTGGGATGCACTCAGAACCGGCTTTTCTCGTAGCTCATTCAAAATCGGGAATCAAATCCAGCATTTCAAATTCTGCATCTGTCATGGCATTGAGTTTTGCAATGGCACTGTCAGTCAGGTCTTTCAACTCCTGCTCATCCTGATCCAGATAGGTACGCATATCGTTCAGGGTTGCAATTAGCTCCAGACGGGTTCCGTGGCCGTAAATGCTCATAAGCTGCTGTTCTTCATAGGTGATGGTCTGCATCATAATCAAAGCTCCTTTTCCTTATCCTTTTTTGGTGTAGATTTCTTCCGGGACGGCTGTGGCTGATTCTTCAGCTGTTCAATGACGGATGGCTTTCTGTCTTTGGATTCCTCCTTGCCGGGAGCCTTTCCATTATTGATGATACCGTCGATCATACCGTAATCATCTTCCAGGGACATTTCTGCATTTCGCAGAGGATTGTTCTGGGATAGCTGACGGATACGATCTTCGTTCTTGTCCTGCAAGTAGTCTACAGCAAAATGCCGTTTGATTGCAACGATGTCAGGATTGTCCTTGACCTCGGCCCAGTCCTCCTTGGCAACGCCAATGAAGCCCTGGTGCATGGCAAGATCTTCGCTGTCAAAAGCCATAGCTTCCGTATTATCAGCGTACAGCATATATACCGGAACATCCCGCTCCATCAGCTCCAATGCGAAGTCTGTGGAGATGGGATACATACTCTGGTCCGTATAACCAAAGTCGATCATCTCATGCCAGTTGCAGTATGGATCAGGTTCTGGTGCAGCGAGGATTTGTTCCACAGCGGGAGGATAGCTGTCCTGAGGCTTAAAGTAATCCAATTCCTTGTACCCAGCCCAATCACAGTAATGGTAGGATATGAGGCCATTGCGTTTCAAGGCAACAATATCGCTGACGGAAAGGCTCTGACCGGTGAAGTCCTTGGGGCGGTCAATATTGAAAGTCTGATACTGCTGCTCCAGCAGCTGATCCCTTGGAATATCGGGATTGGCTGAAAGTGCATAGGTACATTCATAATGTAGCGGGTCGGGTGGCTCTTTCAGACTGTCGAAGCGTTCAAAGCGAAGCCCATGCGGTGCATCCGGTTTCAGCTGGTAGATTGCAACCATATCTCCTGGGCTTTCCAGGAACTGTTTCTCATAATTGGCAGGAATGGTGATTTGGGCCTCCTGCAATTTTTCCAGGATAGCCATATCCGCATAGATAACCGTTTCCGGTTTGATGCCTTCCAATTCCATAATTTCTGTCCGGGCAGCTGCCAGAGGCCGGGAAATGGGCGATTCTTCTACAGCAGCAGATTCCAGAACACCGCCGTCAATCTGCCGCATGGATTCTTTGTCATAGAGGGTATAATCCCAGCCGTCATCCGACTGCTGCACATGAAGATAAATGCTGTCATTGACCAAATACAACGCCTCGGTGTCTTCACGGAAAACTGCTTTCTCAACAGGCACAAGTGCATTGAGCCTCTCAATTAGGGCTTGAGCGGTGGCAGAATTGCCATCATCCGGATCTGAAACTATGGGTTGGAGCCAATCACGCAGATGCTGAACATCTTTGTTTTGGATTGCTGTGATAATATCCTGAACTGCCTGCTCTCGATCTTCAACCTGGTCATTATATTCGTAGGGATCATAGTCGAAAGAAAACTGATCTAAGTCAGCAGCAAGCTGGGAAATCGGGTCAACGGTGACTTCCTGCTGGGTGCTAAGGTCGATACCTTTTTCCTTACAGATGTCCTGGAAGTGTTTATCGATTCCGGAGATCAGTTCAGAGGATGTGCGGTTGATGGTTTCCAAGCTGGCCCGAAGTTCCTTCAGCTCCTTGCCCTGGGACCAAGAGGCGATGTAGCCGAAGCTGTTTTCGGAGGTTTCAATGCCAAAATACTGGCAGACCGCATAGGAAATGCTTTCTGCTTCCACTTCTTCAGTATGACGATTTTTCTCTGCTGGGGCAAGTAAGGTTTCGCCATCGTCAGCAACCTCTGTCATGTGGTCATAGTTATGAAGCCGGGAATGGGCGATCTCATGAATGACAGCGCAGACAGTCTGTACTTCGCTCATACCAGCCTGGATAGTAATGCTCTGGTCGGTCAGATCAAAGAAACCATCCACATTTTTCTCGGTGTGTTCAACCTTGATGGGGACGGTGGAAGTGCGCCTTAGAGCTTCCATGAATTCCTCATAATGCTCCACAGCACCGGAGAGGGAGAATGCCAGCGCAGGCAGCGGCTTTCCTTCGGTCTGGGAAACATCGAACACAGACACCACCTTGAACATGGGGATGCTGACTTCCTTTTCTTCGGTAACGGGATTACCGTTTTCATCGATCATGGGCAGTTTTGTATCCGGGTCCAGCTTTTCCTTTTCAACCTTGATCTTATAGGGCGTGGGAGCAAGGATCTGGATGCCTTTTTCGCCTTTTTTGACATGACGGCCAAAGCTGTTTTTCCATTTGTTGAAAGCGGCTACTAGGGTTGCATCCGGACGCTGGGAATGGATCAGCATGACGTTATTCAGAGAATACTTGTGGAACCGGCTCATGGTGGTCAAGTATTTCCGGTATCGGTCACTTTCAAATAGTTCCTTGATACCTTGCTCAATACCGGCAGTTATTTCTTTGATCCGGTCTTTGTTGGACTGTTTTTCAGCCATGTGTTTTCTCCTTTCTTTGAGTATAAAAAAAGAACGCTCCTACGCAGGTTGAAACCTATGTAGGAGCGTTTGAGATGGTTTAGCGCAATGCTCCTGTTGGGAGATTATTTGATTCGCAGAGCCTGCATTCCGCTGAGTAAGTATTCTCTTAAATCCCGCTTACTACAAAGATATCCAATATCTCCTTCTTTAGTTTCAGGATTATCAGACCAGAGATCTTCTGCCCAGGCCATAAAGGTTTTCGCAGGAGCTCTGCACGGATAGTCAGAGGGATACTCTATGGCATCTCTGCCAATAACCATGATTACGGTAATGGAGCTAATTACCTCCATGCTGCACTTGTTGAGGACACGCTCGGCTCTGAGATTGTATCTGTCATCGATGGGAATGAGCAGACTCTTCAATGTGGGGCGTGCTTCACGAATAAGTGTAGTAAAATTCTTCATAAAGATGTCCTTTCGAAAATGGTGTCTAAAGCGAATGTAACGCTTTAAAATGGCTATTTTACAGATTAGGTCATAAGATACTGGGGCCTACAAACTACAGGGAAAAACATATTGCGCTGCAACATCTTTTTTGCCTAAAGCGTTACAGCTGCAATCGATAGCGCCGTACGCGTTCGCGGGTTTTTGCTTTTCTCTGTTCATAGGCACATAATGGACAGTAAATGGATCGGTTTCCGGTTGGGATAAAGTATTTGTGGCAAAGAAGACATTGCTTATACTGACTGGAAATACCCAACACAGACTCCTGGAGGTCCCTATTCATGGGGAGAATACAATTTCGGAACCAGATACATTGAAGTGAATATGCGTTCCATTGGGCACAGCTTGGGTCAATGCCGTCATCCAGAGCATAACAGTTTCCGTTATGAAAATTGCAGCAATGATTGCGAATCAAACGGCGCATTTGTTTGAGTTGAGGGTCATTGAACCGAGGCAGCTTATCCATGATTGAACTCCAGTTTGAACTCTACCTTGTCGCCCTTATCTACCATAACGACCATGGCATCATAGGTACTGCCAGTCTTCTCGGAATAGCAGTCTTTCAAAAACACTTGGCCATGCTGCAACAATTCTGCAGCAACGGAATTATTCAGCACCTTCTTTTTTGCTTCAAAGAATCTGCTGTTTTTCCACAGGGCAAAGTTGCAAGACTTCCGCTCACAAAAATACCCTTTCTTATGCTCTGTTACAGATGCGCCACATCTTGGGCATTTTCCTATGACATCATGTTCCGGCGGGAACAATACTTCTGCACCAGGATAGGGTTTATAATCCTGAACTAAGTCGATAAGCATTTCGGCAATACCTTGCAGAAACGCCGTCTCTGATAGGCTTCCAGTTTCAACCATTTTGAGGCGGTGTTCCCATTCAGCCGTCAATAGAGGTGACTGAAGCTGTTCAGGCAGAACGGTTATCAGGGCTGTACCCAACTCTGTAGGGTGAAGATGTACTGACTTCTTTGACTTTTTGCGCTGAATGAAATTGGAGGATATGAGCTTTTCCAGAATCCCGGCACGGGTGGCAGGTGTACCGATACCCTTACGCTCTGCGTCTTCAGGCATATCCTTCGTACCAGCGTTTTCCATTGCGGCGAGAAGTGTATCTTCGGTATGGAATTTAGGTGGTGTAGTCTTTCCTTCTTTCAGAGTTACCTTGGAAACAGAGAAAACTTGCCCTTTTGCCACAGCCGGGAGAGTATTACTCTCTTTGGCTATTTTGGTGTTATGGACAGTCCAGCCAGGTTCCAGAATCTCCTTGCCCTTTGCCTGGAAAATGATTCCCAAGCAGTCGGCAGTAATAAGCGTTGCTGCATACCGATATTCCTGACAGATTCCTCGAAGAAGGCCGGTTGCAATCAACTTCATAACCTCCTGTTCTCCTACGGGAAGCGTGGATATGTCGATATTTTTAGCCGATTGCGTAGGGATGATGGCATGGTGGTCAGTTACTTTCTTGCTGTTGCAGATCTGCTGGGTGAGAATTTGGCTAGGGCTGTCACAGCCAAGGATGGCGGCTGCAGCGGAAACATACTCAGGAACAGCGATTTCCATATCATTGGTCAGATAGCGGCTGTCCGTTCGGGGGTAAGTACATAGTTTTTTTTCATATAAGGATTGCAGATAGTCCAGTGTCTGCTGGGCAGTAAAGCCACAAAGCCGGTTTGCATCCCGCTGTAAAGTGGTCAGATCATAAAGCGCCGGTGCTTTTTCAGACCGTTCTTTCCGCTCTGTACTGACGATTGTCACGGAGGCACCTCTGCATTCTTTGGCGAGATTCTGCGCTGATTCCTTATCTGTCAGCTTCTCAGAGAGCAGTGGGAAGCCGCAGTCCAGTTCTACATGGTAGAAAGGTGTTGGAACAAATGCTGCTATTTCAGATTCCCGCTGTACCAACAGGGAGAGTGTCGGGGACATGACACGACCTATGTTCAAGGTGTGTCCATAGGTCAGGGAGAAGTACCGGGTTGCATTGATACCAACCAGCCAGTCTGCTTGGGCACGGCACAGGGCACTCTTGTGCAGACCATCGAAGTCATAACCAGGGCGAAGATTCTTAAAACCTTCCCGGATGGCATCGTCCTCCATGGAGGAGATCCACAACCGCTTCATGGGTTTGCTGCATCCTGCCAGATAGTACACTGTACGGAAGATCAATTCGCCTTCACGACCTGCGTCACAGGCATTGATAACTTCGGTTACATTGCCCTGCCGCATGAGTGTGGATAGCAGATCAAACTGGTTCCGTTTATCCTCCTGGATGCGGAAACGAAAGCTCCGGGGAAGAATGGGCAAGTCTTTCATATCCCACTTCGCATAATCCTGGTTGTAGTAGGCTGCATCTGCCAGCGTTGCCAGATGCCCAAAACACCAGGAAATCAGGTATCCGTTGCCCTCCAGATAGCCTTTGCTCTGTTTGTGGCCGGGAGCCAGAACTGCAGCAATGGATTTTGCCACAGAGGGCTTTTCTGCGATAATCAGTTTATACTGTGTCATACACCCTCCTGGTCAGATGCAGGATCGTACTGCTCGAACTCGGCGTACTCACCATCGTCATCCTCGTCACCAAAGTCGTAGTCATCCAGATCAGAAGGTCCCTTGGTCTGGGGCTTGTTCTTGCCCTTGATCTTGAGGAAATAGTAGGCACCGCCGCCTGCCATGGCTGCAATGAGAAGAACTACCAGGATAACGGGTCCGCTGCCTACACTGGGTTCCGGTTCCTCAACAGGTTCCGTGGGAGGTTCGGTTTCCGGTTCGGGAGGTTCTACACCCATGCACTCAACCATGTTTACGGCGCAGATCTCACACTGGGTATTGATAAGGCCCACAGCGCATTTGTCAGCGCAGATGCAGGCAGCGGGGACACTGTTATCTTCCAGCAATGCCAAGAGGTCGGCTTCATCCACCTGATTTAAGAAATAGGTGTAATACTGTTCGCCGTCCTCGTCAACGGGCTTATCGTAGTCAATGACGATGTAGAAGGTGTTTCCGTTCCGGGTTTCCACGGTGATGTACTGCTTGTTGGTGGCAGCATCGTACAGAAGGTCACGGGTAGCCACGATGCTGTCCTCGGTAAAGGGCATACCGTCAGCCGCAATGGTAGGGGCTGGGGGTTCCGTTTCCTCTGGCTCGTTAGTGTTAGGACGCGAGGATTGGTTGGAAGTGGTTGTGTCCTTGGGCCGGGTTTCCTCCGGGGTCTGCACGATCACATCATAATCCTTCTGGTTCGGGTCATCCCCTTTGGCGTAAGCGGGAAGCGCAAGGGTGGACAGGCACAGAACCAGGGCAAGCAGACAGGACAGGAACCGCATCTTAGGTTTCATGCCCAGACTCCTTTACAGTCGGGACAGCTGCTGCGGCTCCCTTCATTTGCTGGAACAGGACAGCGAACTCCTCCATGGTCATGCCCTGTTCCCGGACCATGCCAATGATATCGGTGTTCTCCAGTTCCCGGATCTGCTTTTCCAGTTCCTTATTCTTTGCCTGCAATGTGGCAATCTTGCCGTTGTTCTTATCAAGCTCTGCACGGAGCTTCTTGATTTTGGGATTCATAGTATTTCACTCCTTGGTAGTTGCATAATGAGATTGAGATGAATTGTTGCGATAGATGGAAAACTGTAACCTATATTGCGAAACATTTGGAAGTATGGTATATTTTTATAAATAGAAAAAGAATGGGGTGCTAGTTATGAATACAATGCTGGAGCAAATTGTATCTGAATGTAAATCATATACCTCACAGGGCCATGTTGCGACATACATACCGCAGCTTGCCGTTGTTGATCCTGACAGAGTTGGAATATACATCGTTTCTGACAATGAGAAGAATTACCATGCTGGAGATTGTTTTGTTCGTTTTACAATGCAGAGCGTTGTAAAACCAATGATTCTCCTCTTGGCGTTAATGGATAGTGGAATTGATAAAGTTCGTGCTCTGGTGGGTGTGGAAGCTACTGGTAAGCCGTTTGATGCTTTCAATTACAGCGATCAGGCATTAACTGGGGCCCACATCAATCCAATGATTAACACAGGCGCGATTGCTTTATGTACGCTGATTGATGGTGATTCTTACGATGTGAAGTTTGAACGATTGCTGGACCTTACTAGGCTGCTTGCTGACAACCAGAATTTGGAAGTTGATGAGTCGGTTTACCTGTCCGAGAAGGAAACTGGTAATAAAAACCGTGCCCTTGCATATATGCTGAAGGCATATGGTATGATTCATGATCCAGTGGAAGATATTCTGGATTGTTACTTCAAGGCGTGTTCCATACTTGTTGACTGCCGTGACTTGGCACGAATTGCGAACGTATTTGCTCACCATGGTCTGAACCCTGTTACTGGAGAACAGATGTTCCCGAAGGAATTTGCAAGATATGTCAATGCAACTCTCGCCACTTGCGGCATGTACGATGGTTCGGGTGAGTTTGCCTTGAATGTAGGATTCCCCGCAAAGAGTGGTGTGGGTGGAGGTATTATGGGTGTAATTCCTCGCCACATGGGAATTGGCGTCTATGCACCTGCACTCGATAAACATGGCAACAGTAAGGCTGGCGTTCAAGTGTTAGCACGACTCAGCGAACAGTTGGATTTGAATATCTTCTAATACTTCCATTATTTCAATGTCCTCCGGGAAAACCGGGGGACATTTTTGTTGTTACGGCAATCGCCCATAAGTATAGAAATGGGACTGCCAGTAACTTGAATTTAGGTTGGTATAGGAAATGGGATCTCCGCAGTGGATCATCCGATTGTTGCCAACATAGATGCCCACATGGGAAACGCCGGGAGTGTCGTAGGTGCCCTTGAAGAACACCAGATCTCCTGGCTTTATGTTGGACGAGGATACGGGGGTGCAGATATTGCACAGCCCCTGGGCGCTGAGTCTGCCTACACTCCACCCGGAATGGTTGATGACCCAGCTGACGAAACCGGAACAGTCGAAGGAAGTGGATGGACTGCTGCCGCCCCAGACATAAGGATAGCCAAGGTATTTTTCCGCTTCCGTAATCATGGCGGCAAACTCCGTATCTTCCAGAGCTTCTGGAGGAATATCGTATATCTGATAATTGCCGTCATAGCGGTCAATGTATTCAGATCCGGGGAACAGGTCAGTCCGGTTGCCCAGGGTGGACATATACACCGCATACATTCCCAGTTCTTCCTCCGTCATCACATAGACCGGCACGTGGCTCAAGTCGAAGTTTTCCAGAGTGACGGTGCAGGTGTAGTGGGTATAGGGCACTTCGTCCTCATATTCGTATTCCTCCATAATAGGGTCGCCCCAGTAGTCATACAGGTAGGCACCTGTGATTGGGTCCTGGGCATGGCGTTCTCCGATCAGAGTTTCTGTCCGGTAACGGGTTTCCGTTTCCACTTCTTCGGTGAGGATATACTGCTTTTCAAACAGCATATCCAGCGTGCCCATCACATCGGGCAGGGTCCATTCACCGGGATGAAGGGCTGATAGAATGGAGGTCAGCACATAGGGGTCATGCCCGATTTCATCCAGATCGTAGATGTAATCGTCATAGCTGTGGGTGGATTCGTAGTTATCGAGCTTGCTCTGCAGTGCAGCTTCCATGGCGCAATAGGCAGCTTCCGCACCTTGAATGGCATCGTCAGTGGAAGCATACGTGCTGCTGGCAATACCAGAAATGACACCCTCCATGACCACGGTACAGGAAGAAAGACCACTGAGGAAAAAGCCAAGCAGCGTGAGAAGTCCAAGAACAACCAGAAAAGCCTTGCTGTGCTTCTTTACGAAGGTAGCAGTCTTTTTGCTGGTTTCCGTAGCTTTCTGTGCAGCTTTCTCCGTGATGCTGGCAGCAGTCTGGGTGCTTCCGGTAGCAGCACCTGCTTTGGCTGCGGCATACTGGCGTTTGATGGCCTGCCGCTGCTGGAATTTGGAAAAGGGATTGCTGGTGGGATGATCCAGTTCCATTTTCTTTTGCAGGGCATCCAGATTGGCCTTGTCCAGCTTCTGCTCCGCCTTTGCCGCTTCCCGGTAGGGTTTCAGCTTGTGGCTCCGGTAGCCAGCATGAAGGACTTGGGATGTGCGTTCTGCTGTCTGTTCCAGAGAGTGGGCAGATTCTACGCCTACATTGTCATCCTCGGTTTCAGATACTTTCCGATGAAGCTGCCCCCGGACAGATTCACCGGGGGCAGTCTGGACAGCATGGGTCAGCTTTGAGGGTGGCTTTTTTCTGCTTTCCTCAAATTGCAGTCTGACTTTCAGCTTTCCGGATTTGGGATCAGGGACAACATCTGCTTTCAGTTTCTTCCGGGAGGGGATCTTCCCCTGGGCAGAATCTGCCTTGTCAGCAGCTTTGTCTGCCTTTTGGACTTTCTTTTGCAGTTCCGGACTTCCGCGTTCCTCGTCTGTGAATTTGAGTCGGGGCGGACGCTTATACAAACCATCCACCGCCCAGCAGATCGGAGAGCAGTTCCGCACTTTCGGCGTAGATCAGGAACCGTTCCTCAGAGAGCTGGGGATAGAAGAAAAGCCCTGCCCAGATCGCCATGAGGACATCGGACAGGTACTCACCATCATCTTCACTGTTCCGGGGGATAATCATAACGATATTCCCGGAATTGAACAGTTCCATCAGCCGGGTTACGCCAGCTTCGCCAATTTTGGTCAGATACTTATTCTGGGCAGATACTTCGGAGCAAAAATCGATTGCACTTACCAGCAGTTCCAACAGAATGGAAAGTTCTGTCTGTATAGCCATCGTTTTTCCGTAGCCCTGCTTGATTTGTTCGACAGTCATAATTAAGATGCCTCCTTTGTGACTTCTGTGGGTTTGGTGGTCATGACTTTATAAAGCTCAGTTTCCTTGGGGAAGTGGTCAATGAACGGCAGGATCGTGTTGCCGTAGAACAGCAGCCCTTCGCCTTCACCGGAATGGGTGACGTAGGATAACTGATGGGGAGAGATGCCAAGATGCTTGGCCAGAATCTGACGGTCACCTGCAGCCTGATTGAGCATATAAATGAAATCTGAGTTTTCAAAGATATTCTCAATTTCCCGGCTGCTCAGAAGGTCTTTGACGTTCTGGGTGATGCCTGTGGGGATGCCGCCCCATTTACGGAATCTTTTCCAGATTTCCACGGAGTAGGCGGCGGTCTGTTCCTCCTTCAGCAGAAGGTGGAACTCGTCGATGTAGTATCTGGTTGCTTTGGGTTCCGTGCGGTCAGAAGCTGCGAGGGCAACAGCATCCTCTGCTTCCTGTGCTGCGATAACCTTGTACTGGAAACGATTTTCGGTGACACGGTTCCAGACCTGATCCTGGACGATCAGCATACCGATTTTCTTTAGCTGCTTACCCAGCTCCCGGATATCAAAGCAAACGATCCGGTTACGGATATCCACATTGGTCCGGTGATTGAATACGGAAAGAGAACCGGAAACGTAAATTTCCAAGGCGGTGGCAATGTACTGGGCTTCCTTTTCCGCTTGTTTGCGGAGGGTATCGTACAGATCACCAAGGATGGGCATATTTTCCGGCTTCGGGTCGTTGAGATAGTCCTGATAGACCAGCCGCACACAACGGTCAATGATGGTTTTCTCCACAGGGATCAGTCCATCCTTGCCGGCAACGATCAGTTCGCACAGACTGAGGATAAAATCGGACTTGAGGGACAGTGGGTTATCATCGTCGCTGTAATTGAGGTTGATGTCCATGGGATTGATGTGATCCGGGGACGTGGGCGAAATGCGGATGACCTGTCCGCCCAGCCGCTCCACCAGAGGGGCGTACTCACTTTCCGGGTCACAAATCAGGATATCGTCGTTGGTAACGAGGAAGGCATTGCTGATTTCTCGTTTTGCACTGAAGGATTTGCCGCTGTTGTGGGCTACCAGCCCGTTTGCCAGTACGAAGTTCATGTGCTGGGGAACTGCCATGTCATAGACAGGGACTTTCTCAATCAGCTTGCGCCGGGTGACATGAACGACCATATGGTTGCCACTGAGCTGCTGTCCGGGACGAATGGCTTTTGCTTCCAGGAAGTCGCCCTGATGATCCATGAACTTATGTTCCGGGGTGCATTTCACAATGCTGCCGTCCAACAGTTCCAGCTCAAACAATTCGTCTACATACTTTTCCAGGCGGATATCCTTGGCAGCGGCTGTGACGATTTCCTTCTTTTTGTCATCGTATGCCTTGACCCATGCACGCTCAACACCAGACTTTACCAGCTGGGAAAAAGACACTGGTGTGCCGTCAGCATAGAGGATCTTCGTATCGCCAGTAAAACAGCCGGGAGTACCCAGGATCAGACCGTTGGGGTTCTTCAGCAGCTTCCGGTCAACCATGATCAGATTGTTGGAAAGGGCGTTGATACCGTAATACAGGGCTTCCTTTCCGGTTTGGAACAGCTCCTGGGTGGTAAAGGGAATGAAGATCGCCACACAGGAGGAAGTCAGACCACGCTGGATATCGATGTAGTTCATGCCCAGGGGCAGACTGCTCATAACGCCTTCTTCCTGCTGATAGTCCAGCCGAACCAGAGAACAGTTATGCTTCTGGGCGATGGATTTAATTTGAAAGATGTTGTTATTCAACTGTCGGGGATTTTCCGAGGTATTCAGAACTAGGAAAGTCAGAAGGAACATTCGCTCGTTTCTGCTCTGAAGATCCTGCAGCAGCTTTTTTGCTTCTGCGCCATAGGTGGCAAGGTCAGAGGGAATGATGTCCATGTCATAACCGGAACGAACAGCTTTTTTCTGTTCTTCGATTTTGGCACGGTCCAGGTCGGTGATTTTTCGCTTGATGGTTTTGATGGCGTTGACCTGATCCACTGACTGAACATGAAGATTGACGATCACGCTGCTCTCCAGATTCAAGAACTCTGCCAGGATGCGGTCATTCAGTTCCGGTGCCAGGATCTGCAGGAAGCTGACGGCACCGGAGAGCTTACCCATGCGGAAGCCCTTGCCGTTTTTGTATTCAAAGCTGCTGGGGGCGATAAAGTCCTTGGTGGATAACCCAGAGGGAGCCAGCCAGTTCCAGTCGAACAGGAAGGGCTCCTGTTCATCCATTCTCAGAATATCGTGGAGGACTTGCAGCCGCTCCTTGCCATTCAGGACTGCGGCTTTGACGCCCAGCCGCTTGAAGTTGTTGAGGATATCAATTTCCAGACGTTCCAACCGCATTTTTGCCATGCGGTAGGTCTGGGCTTCGATACCAAAGGTTAGATACTTGGTTTTTACAAGGCCATTGTTGCCACGCTCCAACTGCCGCTGAAGCATTTGGGCATATTCCTCCCGGATGCTGTCAAATTCATCTCCCTTGGGCGGGATGCTGATGCTCTGGGTGAATACCTCTTTGGAAACGGAGAGGTTTGCAAAGGTGAGCTGGAATTTGACAGAGGCATCGAAGAAATTGAGGAAATCACACCATGCTTCAAAGATCGCAGTCTTATCTTCGTTCTGGGAAAGCTGGTAGTTGATATCCTGGAATTGGATGGTCTTGGTGAAATAGGTGTCAGTGACAACGCAGATGCCGTCAGGCATCATGCGCTTGTAGGGAATACTGTCCTGCGCCGATTTTTCTTTCTTATCCGTCCGGTTTGCTCTTGCGATGGCTGCTTCGATCTGCTTCCGTTCGGCGCGGGTCAGCCGCTTCTTGGCGGACAATGCGGTGAACCTCCTTATCGAGTTGATGCTGCCGCTGTAACACGGCGTAGAAATTATTGGTCCGGTAAGGACGGTGCTTCGGACGGATGAAGCATACCTGAATCATATTCCGCAAAATGACTTCCAGGGGCTGTCCATTCTTTTCATACATAGCAAGAAGGAACGCAGGGATCATCACCAGGATCATTACCATGGTGGCAGTGCTGGTGCCCAGGGGTTCCTTGAGGAAGATGAAAGCCGGTAGCCCCATAAGGGCACCGGCTCCGAAGCATACAAGCTGCCGTTTGGTAAGGTTAAACAGCACCTTGGTTTTGATTTTTGTTAAGTCCTTGGGGACAGTTACATAGGCCATAAATAGCCCTCCTTCATAGTGATTTCTCAAATCGCAGCTTCATCTGCGCTGGGTATAGGTCAACGGTGGGTCGCCGCTTTCCTGTCCAACGCTTACCGCCTGCGACTCCAGCACACACCCAGCCAGCAGCACGAAGGCTGGTGCCGGGTTCGGTGTCCAGAATGTAGGTGATAATTTTATGGTAGCCCAGCGCTTTCGCGGCTCTGGCTGCTGCCCCATAGAGGAAACTGCACGCATTTTTAGCGCCAGTGGTACATAAGCGATTGACTTCCAGCGTCAGACCGTCATCCAGATAACGGCTGACAGGTCTGCCAACAATCGCAACACCGACCAATTCTCCATTTTTGGTGCAGCCAATGGAAAACTTATGGCCTGTGACTGGCTTATGGTGCCGATGGTGCATTGCTACAAAAGCATTGGCATCTGCGAGAGAAATAGTGGTAAGCGTTAGCATGGTGCCACCTTTAATGGGCATTGAAGATGGACTTCGCAAGGCTGCTGGTTTTGAACAGGCAGAAGCAAAGAAGCACGGTGTAGCCCATGCAGGTCCAGATGGCACTGCTGACATCTGCAGCAATAGAAATGGTCTGGACCAGCACAGCGTAGATGGCAACGCATACAATGATGAGAAATGCCTGGAAACCCAGAGCGAACAGGGCACGAAGGTAATTCTGGCCCATGCCGCCCCATTCCTTGCCCATCATGGTTGCCATCGGGATGGGTGCAAGGGAGGTCACAAGGTAGATCTCAATCATTCTGCCGTAGGTGATGATGAAGATACAGATGGCGATTGCCCAAGTGCAGATGCCAGCGAACAGGGACTGAAACCACAGTCCCAGCAGCGGCCCGATCTCCATAGCCATGAGCCGAGTTTCCAAATCGGTCATCACGGTGGAAATATCAATGCTGGTATCTCCTGAGATAATGCCCGATGCAGTGCCCACAACACTTTGGGCGGCATCGAATACACCCATGACGATGTTCCAGGTGTTGGTGACGATCAGCACCGCTGCAGCGGATTTGAATGCCCATTTGAAGAACATCCAGGTATCTACATCGTTCAGATTGTTTTTGTCGGTTATGAGCTGGATCAGCTCAAGGGTCATAACAAAAGCGAGGATTGCCCCCGCAATCGGGACGATCACGGAGTTGGACAGGTTTTGGATCATACCGAAAATGCTGGCATTCCATGCCTGGGGTGTCATGGCAACCTGTCCGGCGATTTCACCGACCTTCTGGTTGGTGGCATCGAATAGTCCGGTCAGGTTGCTGATAACGCCGCTGACAAGCATTTCCTTCAGCCATTCCGTGATTTTGTCCCACAGAAAATCCATAGGGTTTCCTCCTGTGGGTTAGATTATTCGGAACTGGGATTCAGGGAACGCTCACAGAATACGAGGTAACGCTGCTTTCCTCCGGAAGCGTATGGATGACAGGTCAGTAGAGTAATCATGTCCTTACCGTCCCGGATCAGTATGTCGTCCACGCTGCTCGGATCGATGATGCGGACACCGCTGACGGTGTAGGTCATGGTTTCCCAGAGGTTCGTGATGATGACTTCATCGCCCACTTCCAGATCGGTGATGTACCGGAAGTAAGAGGCTCCGCCCCAACCACGATGACCAGCGATGACGGCATTGGTGTTCTTGCCGCCGATGGGAATACTGGTCTGGGACAGCACCGCAGCACCGTCCGCCATGTTCTGATAAGAGGCTCCCAGGTAGATGGGCATTTCAAGTTCCAGTTTCGGAATGGAGATCACGCCGAAGATTTCATCCTCCAGACCGTAATCTTTGAGAATGAAGCTGGGAACTTCATAAGCATAACTATTGGCAAGACCAATCTGTCCCTGCTTATAGATAGATTCATTGTAGGCAGTCATTTCTTCCCACAACTCCAAATGCTGCCGTGGCTGAGTTTCTTCCGGTTCCGTAACAACAATGACCTGTTCATCCTTGTGTGGGGCATCAGTGATAATTTCTACCCGGCTCAGAAATTCTTCTGCCTGCCACTCCATAAAGCCATCAACTATGGCACCCTGAACATAGGGATAGAGAGCCAGACCCAAGCCTGCAACAAACAGCATTACCAGGAAGATAAACAGAAAGGTTTCGTATTTACCTCTCATGGCGTTCACCCCCATAGGTGACATAGCGTCCGGGAGAAGCGATTTTTTTGCGAATCTTGATGATGGAAACGATGGCGACAGCCAAGCCCAGCGCGGTGAATACGCCGATGAACAGTCCTTGCAGATATTTCTGCTCCCAACTGGATTTGGGTGGTTCCTCCTGCAACACTTCCTCCACTAACACTTCGGCTTCCTCATAGGGAATCCGGGTGCCCCGAACCAGCAGTCGGTGGGTATTTACACCGTAGGGGGTACAGGTAACGAGGGTACAGTAATCTTCCCCGGAGGTGATACCCAAAAGAGAAGTATCGTGGGGCAGTACCGTATTGATTTCCTCCACCTGATAGGCAAGGATTTCTCCCAGAACATTCAGATAGAACACATCGGTCACTTCCAACTGTTCCAGATCGGTAAACATTTTCTGGGATGCAAGGCCGCTGTGACCCGTTAAAATGCAGTGGGTATCCTTACCGCCCACGGGGAGAGAACTGCCCAGCAGATGCCCTACACCACGGTCAAGGGAGTCATTTCCGGTGCCGTGGTAGATGGGAAGATTCACGCTGATTTTGGGAATCTCCACGTAGCCCATGATGCCATCTGTGCCAATACTGAGCTGACTGTCATAGTCCTCAGATGCAGCCATAAGCGCCTCCTGGCTGTATGCTTCCTCCGTTGTGGAACCAGGGGTGATTGCTTTGTTGTAGGAAACAGCCAGTTCACGGGCTTTCAGCAGCTCTGTGTTATCCGTCTGTTCAATGACTTCCTGATAGGCGGTGTGGATTTCAGATGCGTACTTTTGGTTGACGAAATTACTGATGACCGGATACAGCGTCAGTCCCAGAGAAAGCAGAAACAGGATCGCAGCCAGCACCAATGTAAGAATTTTGCGTTTCATTGAAAACTCCCTATTCCGTGAAATGCCCCGGTGGATTTACCACCGGGGCGGTCTTCAATTAGCGGCTGCCGTTCTTCTTTTTGGAAGTCAGGACAATAACGGTTGCGGCACCGGCCATAGCCACGATACCCAGGATGGTGAAGATCATGGTACCATGGTCACCGGTTTCGGGCAGGTCAAAGCCACGGGTGTTCACAACGGTCAGGGGAGCTTCTGCATTGACGCTGCCGTTGTCATCCAGCATATTGACAGCGTTGCCGTCAACAGTTGCGGAAGCGGTCAGCAGGTGGTGCTCCAGGTGGACCTGGGGCATATTCTTCAGATCGCCGGTATCGTTGATGATGGTGGCGTATCTGGGATCGTTCTGGATCAGGCCCAGAACATCGGATTCATAGATATCGCACAGATCAGTGGTTTCCTTCTGGGAAATAACGATCTCAATATCGTCCTTCAGCAGGGTGTAGCCGTTATCGGTACGGATTTCGGTGATGGTGTAGGTATCATCTTCCAGACCCTTAATGATGACCTTGCCGGGTTTGCCGTTGGATTCCACAGGGATGAAGCGGGTAGCTGCGTCGGGATTGGAGGTATGCTCAGTTACATAGTAGATGCCTTCTGCCTCATTAAGTTCGGCCTGAACATAGTAGTAATCGGAATCGTTCTGGACGATGAACTGAACATTCTCGAAGTTGCCCTTACCGTCGGAGAACATCTTGGTCAGGTCAATGCCGTAGGTATAAACATGAGCATCGTCCACCAGGGTGTCGTAGTAGTTGTCGGAAGTGCGCTTCCAGGTCAGAACAACATTGTTGTCGTTGCCATTGTCACCGAAGGCCACAGAATTGTCGCTGTCCATCTTGGCGGTGTAGGTAATACGCAGAGTGCAGTCAGAAAAACCGGAGTTGACCATGGAGCTGCCTGCATAAACAGCCTTGGAGGTGTTGATCTCGGACAGGCCACGCTCGGTCATTTCAATGGTCATAACACCTTCACCAGTGGAAGCGGTGTTGTAAGCAACGGAGAAGAAGCCGTCAGTTTCCTTCCAGGTGGTAACCAGATCGGTGCAAGCGGCATCGGTGAAGAACTCCAGTACAACGTCACCCTTGGTATAGGTCAGACCCTTGGACAGAGTATCCACAAAAGTGTAGCAGGACAGGTAGGTGGTTTCAGAAGTGATGGAGGGCAGAGTGGAAATGATCTGGTAGTCGATTACATCACCGGAGGATGCGGTACCGGTGTGGGCATAGCCATCGGTAATGTCGGTTGTGGAACCGTCGTTCTTACCGGTGTCCTGGATATTCTCACGCAGAGTCTTTTCCAGAGAGGGAATGCCGGTCAGGTTCTTGGGGTACAGGGTGATGTCGTAGAACCAGCGTTCGCCGCCATCTTCTGCGTTGGTGCCGTTGACGGTGGTCATGGGAATGGATACCAGGAAGGGGTTAGTAGTAGAAACGACCATTTCGGGAACCTTGGTTTCTGCTACCAGATACAGACCCAGGTCAAGATCGTGAGCCTCGGTCTTACCGTAGCTGTCAGTCAGGGGCATGGCAACGCCGCCGTTTGCAGCAACATAGTTTTCCATAGCGTTCTTCACGGTGGTGGAGTTGGCTTCCAGACCAGCAGCCAGGGCATCGATCAGAACATCGGACTGATAGTAATACTTGGTTTCATCCAGCTGGTCAGCATTGGTGTAACGCTTGGCACCATTTTCCAGGCCCAGGGAGCGCAGGAAGTCAGCACCCTTTACCTTGTCGATGCCATACAGCACTTCCACATGGTTGTCGGTACGGCCATCTGCTTCGGACTCGGAGAACTGGACAATATCTGCGATCCGCAGGTAGGTGAACTCAACACCCTTGATGGCATAGCCGTAGCTGACTTCGCCATTGCCCAGGTCGGACTGGTTATCATTGTCACTGGCACGGACAGCGCCGCCCAGAATATCGTTGACACCTTCCTGGTCATAGCGGCCAGTGGAAACATAGGAACTGTCCCATACACCGTCCTTTTCGGCGTTCGTAATATCGTACTTGTAGATGGTCAGAGAACCGGTGCGGTCTTCATCAATGAGGACGTTTTCAGTAGGGGCATTGGGTTCCGCAGCAGATGCGCTGACGGGGAAGGACAGGATCAACATGAGAGAAAGACACAGAGCGATTGCCTTTTTCAGATTCTTCATAACTAAATAAAGTTCCTTTCATAAATAGTAGTTTTAAGTGATTTAGTTGAAGTGTGGGAATGAAAAAAGCCAGGGACGGTCCCTGGCGTGATACGGTGTATATGTCATTTACTGCTCCTTCTTACGAAGATACAGCATGGAAGCGATCAGACCCAGCAGACAGCCGGACATGCTGATGGAGGAAAGCATCAAGGACCAGGAACCGGTTACCGGCAGAGTAAATGTGCGGCTATTGATGACCTTGACTTCCAAAGAGAAATCTTCTTCAGGCAGTTCGCCCTCAAAAGCAGCCTTTTTCAGCATCGTGTAGCCCTGGGGAGCCTTGGTTTCGGTCAGACGATACTGCATACCGGGATGCAGATTATCCCACTCCAGCTTGCCGTCATTGCCGGTGGTCAGCAGGCCATCCACAATGTTGGGATTGGAACAGAAGCCTTCCTGAACTGTTTCGGAATCGGAGTATTTAATGGGCCACCAAAGGGAACCGTCCTCACTCCATTCCAGTAGGAAGGTAGCTCCTGCCAAAGGAGTGCCCTTTACATCAACTTTGTCCAGAGTGATCTTGCCGGGACGCAGGGCATTGGTGAAGGTCACTTCTGCGGTTTTGCCCTGGGTAACAGTGATGGTCTGGGGATTCTCAGAGGTGCAGTGATACAGGCTGCCCGCAGGGATCAGTTCTTCAATGGTGTATTGGCCGGGCAGTGCCTTGGTCAGGATCTCGCCATTTTCATCGGAGGTGAAGGGAGAACCTTCAATTTCCTTACCGTCAGAATCGGTGACTTTGAACTGCCAGCCTGCAGCGCTGCCTTCGGATTCCATGGTCTTGATGATTTTCAGCTTGCCGTACTGGACATTGGTGAAGACAATCTCGGTATCTTCATGGGGGTTGATCTCGAATTTCTGGATGGTTTCATCCACCAACCAGTATTCATTTTCAAAGCGCCCGTATTCGTCGCCGGTTTCCTTGGCATAGTAGATACCAGGGTCCATGTAGTAGCCAACCTTACCATCATCGTTGGTAATCACGGTCCGGATCTCCTTGGTGCAGGCTTCATCTTCATAGATGGTAATATGCCAACCTTTCAAAGATTCTCCGGTGTTGGTTTTCTTATGGAACCAACCAAGACCCTGTTCCCGGTTCAGCCATTCATCTACAACTGTCTGACCAGCTTTAACGGTCACATCATGGAAGCCCAGTTCAAAGTTCCAGTAGGTATCTTCCGTTTGCAGTTCGATAACGGTATAGCGGCCCAGAGGAAGATTCTCTGTGCAGGCATAACCGTTTTCATCGGTGGTGTATTCACCGACGATCTCGTAATTGCTGTCTGTGACACGGAATGTCCAGCCGCCCAGGTGGTTGCCTGTATTGGTGGTTTTTCGGAACTCGATGCGTCCGTAGTGGGTGTTGGTGAAGGTTACGGTAGCAGTCTGATTGGCGGTGATGGTCACTTTCTTGACTTCGGTATCAAACTCCCAGTAAGGATCGTCCGTGGGGATCTCCTTTGCATACAGAGTTCCGGGCTGCAAATCGGAGACTGTGATACTGCCGTCTGCTCCGGTGGTGAAGGGAGAACCGTCAATGGGCTGGGTACAATCTGCATCATAGTACAGACCGATTTGCCAGCCTGCCAGATTTTCTCCGGTGTTGGTTTCCTTGACCAGCTTCACACTGCCTGTTTTCAGAACGTTGTGGAAGCTGACAGATGCAGACTGACCAGCGGTGAGTGTGACCTTCTGGGGATTTTCGCTGGAACAGGTGTACAGCGCATTGATGGCACTGTCCTTATGGCCCAACTCCTTAACGTACACAGTGCCAGCGGAAAGTCCAGTGACGGAGATTTTACCGTTGGCATCGGTAGTATGGGGACCGGAGATCAGCTTGGTGCAAGCAGCATCGGAGTAGATACTGAATTGCCAGCCCGCCAGATTCTGATTGTCCTGGGTGGTCTTGGTCAGATTCAGCCCGGAGGGGTTCAGCTTATTGACAAAACTGACGGAAGCAGTCTGACCGGCAGTAAGGGTGACTTGCTGAGGATTGGTGCTGGTGCAGGAGTACATGGAGTTGATGGTACTGTCACTGTGGCCCAGCTCCTTGACGTAGACGGTGCCAGCGGAAAGTCCTGTGACGGAGATTTTGCCATTGGCGTCGGTGGTATGGGGACCGGAAATCAGCGTGGTGCAGGCAGAATTGGAGTAGATTCCAAACTGCCAGCCGGACAGGTTCTTGCCGTCCTCGGTAGTCTTGGTCAGATTCAGTCCGGAGGGGTTCAGCTTATTGACAAAGCTGACGGAAGAAGTCTGGCCAACGGTGAGTGTGACTTTCTGAGGATTGGTGCTGGAACAGGAGTACATGGCGTTGATGGCGCTGTCCTGATGGCCCAGCTCCTTAACGTACACAGTGCCAGCGGAAAGTCCAGTGACGGAGATCTTACCGTTGGCATCGGTAGTGTGGGGGCCGGAGATCCGGGTAGTACAAGCGGCATCGGAGTAAATGCCAAACTGCCAGCCTGCCAAATTTTTGCCGTCCTCCGTGGTTTTGGTCAGATTCAGCCCGGAAGGGTTCAGCTTATTAACAAAGCTGACAGAAGAAGTCTGACCTGCGGTGAGAGTGACTCTCTGAGGATTGGTGCTGGAACAGGTGTACATGGCGTTGATAGCGCTGTCCGTATGACCCAGCTCTTTGACATACACGGTGCCTGCGGAAAGTCCAGTGACGGAGATCTTACCGTTGGCATCGGTGGTATGAGGACCGGAGATCAGGGCGGTGCAGGCAGAGTTGGAATAGATTCCGAACTTCCAGCCAGACAGGTTCTTGCCGTCCTCCGTGGTCTTGGTCAGGTTCAATCCGCTGGAGTCCAGCTCGTTATAGAAGCTGACAGAGGAAGTCTGACCAGCGGTGAGCGTGACCTTCTGAGGATTGGTGCTGGTGCAGGAGTACATGGAGTTGATGGTGCTGTCACTGTGGCCCAGCTCCTTGACGTAGACGGTGCCAGCGGCGAGGTTGGATACTGTGATGGCACCGGAAGAATTGGTGGTGTGAGGTCCGGAGATCAGGCTTGTACAGGCAGAATTGGAATAAATACCGAACTGCCAGCCAGACAGGTTCTTACCATCTTCCGTGGTTTTCTGGATGCTCAAGGTAGCAGCAGAAGGTGCCTTCAGCTTGAAATAAGCATTCAGGTTGCCACTGGATGCACTGGCAAGAGAAATGGTTGTCTGGTAAGTGGAACCGGACATATACCAGATGTTATAGGTGGAATTGCTTGCGGAGGGGATGTAGCGGGTTGCGTTGAATACCCTGGAGGAAGAAATAGTTCCCGTCTGATAGATGTACAGGGTATTGCCGCTTTTGTAGAACTCAGCGCCGTTGCCATCGGTGAAGGTGAAGTTACTGAGAACACCGTTGGAATCGTAGACGCTGGTTTCATCCCCGGTCAGGGTGATGGTGGGAGCGGTACTGCTGGAACTGCTGGTAAAGCTGGGAATCTCCATTGCGCTCTGAACATAGGACACCAGGGTGTTATAGTTGGGCGCAAAGTTGCTGACCGCAGCCACACCGGCATTGTAGAAGATGTCGCCAGCGGTTCCACTTTCGTTTTTGGAATTCAGAGTGAAGGTTTCCGCATCACGCAGACCACAGACAATCTCATAGATCAGGAACTGGGTGGCAATTCGCAGAGGGACATTGGGGTTGGAATCTCTCTTGACAGAGAAGACGCTAACAGAATCGTCCCACATCTGATCGCTGTACAGCAGGATCAGACCAATGGCTTCCCGCCTTGCCGCGGGCATGTCATACCATACCTTGCTGCCAGAGGTGCTTCCGCTGCCGTCCAGGGTAACATCCCGGTCAACGGAGTTGCCGGAGGTACTTGCACCGTAGTTTCTCCACGGCTCAATGCAGTACAGTGGATCGTCTGCATAGGGAACGTTGTTGTACCGGGCGAAGTGCCAGCCCAGGTTCTTGATATAGGCAGTCCGGGTAGTGCCGGTGCCATTGGGTTTGTAAGATACGGAAAGCTGACTGTTCAGCACGGTGGTATAGTTGCCGTTGTCTGCAAAGTCAAACAGCATAATACCGGACTGGGTGCTGGCAGCAGTCATAATACCGTAGTCATCTGCAGATGCTGCGTTTACACCGCTGGATATTACGATGTCAGAGAAAACATCATCGTCGGGTTCAGTCACCGGAACGGTGGCATCTGTGGTGGGTGTCGTGGATTCTTCTGTGGGCGGGGTTGTCTCCTCAGAGGTTTCCGTTGGTGATGTTTCATCGGGGGCTGCGGTGGTTTCCGCAATGGTCGCTTCCGTGGCTTCTGTTTCAGTGATGCTTTCCGTTGCACCAACTTCAGCGGCAGATACGTTAGGAATCATGCCGAAGCACAGAACCAACACCAATAGAAACGAAATAAATCCCCGTAAGCGTTTAGTCATAGAAAAATCCTTTCCTGTAGATTGTGAAAGGCACCTGTCGGGATGACAGGTGCCTTGGGATTAAATTAGCCAAACAGACCGGACAGCAGGGGCACCAGAGTGATGCCGATGAGGGCCACACCGCCGCCAGCCATGAGCTGCTTCATGCCCTGGGACTTTGCACCAGGGTTGTCGTTACCGTAGCCTTCCAGAAGATTGATTGCACCCCAGATGCCAAGACCTGCGCCCAGTGCAACAACCAGAGTCTGAAGAACGCCAACAGCTGCGTTGAAAAATGCCATAAATATATACCTCCAAAAAATTTTTGAAGGTACATTCTCCACGCCTCTCTGAAAAGCAGTGGAAGCTGCCTTACTTGGCAGCAGAATCACCGGACTGGGAAACGGTATATACCTCGAAAGCATCGTCCGGTTTCAGCTTGAGGTGGGTGGACAGAAAACGATCTATGCTCAGTTCGTTTTTCTTGTCATAGTCGGATGTGTACTTGTAATTGGGGTGCTTGGTGATGTCATATTTGTTCGACAGGAACGGTCTGACACCACGAAGCTGCAAAATGCACTTGCCGCCGTCCATAACGGCCAGTTCGTCCTGACTCATAAGGTCTTTGCCCAGCTTCTGGTAGTTGAGGCTGTGGGAAACCTCTCGGCCCCGACTTTCTCCGGTGTTGTAGGTGTCAATCGTTTCTTTCCCAAGGGCAGTAGCCAATTCCTTCAGCGTGGTCGGCTCTTTGCCGCCCAGAAAGATGGAAGTGTCCATGTTACCGATGATGGTATCGGCATTGTCCTTGTAGATGGCTTTGAGCTGGGACTGGGCCTGCAAGACCAGACACGCAGAGATTTCTCTGGATCGGATCGTTGCAACCAGTTTTTCCAGCCGGGGGATTTGTCCGATGTTGGCACATTCATCGATCAGGCAGCGTACATGAACGGGGGGCCTGCCGCCGTACACATCGTCTGCCTTTTCACACAGGAGGTTAAAAAGCTGGGTGTAAATGAGGGAGATGAGGAAATTGAACGTAGCGTCCGTATCGTACATGATGAGAAACAGGGCGGTTTTCTGATCGCCCAGGGTGTCCAGTTCCAGCTCATCATAAGCGGTCAGATCCCGCAGTTCCTGGATATCGAAGGGAGCCAGCCGAGCGCCGCAGGAAATCAGGATGGATTTCGCTGTTTTGCCAGCAGCCAGCTTGTACTTCTTGTACTGGCGGACTGCAAAGTGCTGGGGATTTTCCTTTTCCAATTCTGTGAACATGAGGTCCACCGGATTCTGAAATTCTTCATCATCTTCCCGGACTTCCATGGAGTTCAGCATCTCAATGAGGGTGGAGAAGCACTGCTCCTCCACGGGAGCTTCGTAATGGATGTAGCCGATCAATGCAGTGTACAACAGGGTTTCAGCCTTCACCCAGAAGTCGTCCCCAGCCTTTCCTTCGCCCTTGGTGTTGGCGATCAGAGCTGTGACCAGCTTCAGAATGTCCTTTTCACTGTGGATATAAGCGAAGGGATTGTAGTGCATGGATTTTTTGAAGTTGATGGTATTGAAGATTTTCAGCTTGTACTTGAACCGCAGGAGCATCTTGCCGCACTCGGTAACGATGCTGCCCTTGGGGTCGGTCACGACGAAGCTGACCGGATATTTCTTGGAAGTGCATTGCATGAGATTGGGTTTCAGCCAGAAGCGGGTCTTACCGGAACCGCTTCCGCCGATAATCAGCACATTCTTGTTTCGTGCGGTTTTGGGATCAGAAGGCCGATTATTCATGGTCAGGCTTTCCGTCTGGGTGAGTATGATATTGTTTGCAAACACCGGGTCAACATAGGGCGCTATGTCAGCCTGAGTGCCCCATCGGGCGGAGCCGTATTCCATGTCCTTCCGGAATTTCTTTGCGTTCTTGCCCTTGATGTAGACTGCCAGCCGTATGGCCAGAGCGATCAGAATACCAACACACAGGTCAAGTGGGTGGAAGCTGGGCATGGACGATTCAAACGCCAGCACCAGCCCCTCCATGATGTGCAGGGCTTTCCCGGAAAAATCAGTGCCGGGAGCCAGCCGCACAGCCTGTCCGACCTTGGTGGCAAACAGGGCGATGAATACATAGGGAATGTTGGGAAGGATCAGTTTCTTGTAGTTGACTGGTTTTATCGTTCCAGCTCCTTTCGCTTGGTCCGGTCCACCACGGCGTTTTTGATAAGCGCCTTGAAATGTTCCAGTTTGGCGAGGACGGAGGGACGATCTTCTTTGGTGATGACCTTGGCGGTGTACTCCTTGAAAGCTGCGTTCATAGCATCGGTGTCCGGTGCCTTGAAGAAAATCAGATAGCGGTTTTCGCCTTTGACCTTGAAGGGAGCATAGTCGATTCCGTATTTCCGGGCGATCCGGTTGAAGGAGCCGAGGGTTTGGCTGGAAACCTCAATGCTCTGCATACCCTTATTCTGGGCTGCAAGCTGTTTCACCGTCATTTTTCCCTGGGGAAGTTTCTGAGTATGACGGGCGGTTTTCATCTGCTCCAGGAGCTTTGCGAGGGCTTTTCTGAGTTCCTGTTCTGTCAGCTTACTGCAATTGACGATCAGAGTCACGACCTTCTGTTCCACTTCTTCCTGCATGAGGTTTCAGCTCCTTTCCGAAGATTTGCAGGAAAGTGGGCAGAGGGAGCTAAGGCGGGACCACCAGACGATGTAACAGAGATTTATCTACCACGTTTACGTCCTTTTCCTTTCACTGTCATTATTCCTTCGAGGGTGGTTGTGGGAATGTGATGGGATTCTGCATAGGCAATATCACTTTTCACATATTCGTCAAAGGTATTTCCGCAGACTACGAGGATACGGCAGCGACCCATGATATGCTGTGCCATATCAAGCCCTAATCTGTGTTCACGGGGATCGTCCTCATGGAGAAAGATGGACTGATGGGCTTTGGGACAGATGGGATAGTACCCAGCTTCAAGCAGTGCTCTGGAATATGTGTCACATTTTTCATCGAAGTCAACACCGCTGCCCCATGCAGCGGTGATATAAGCAAGAGGGAGAATCATATATATCACCTTTCTTACGGAATTATCCGGAAATAAAAATAAGCAGCCATCACAGGCTGCTGTAGGGTTGATTTTCTGCGTTGTAGAGCATGGAGTAGTGATGATCGATGGTGGATACGCTGTTGAACAGTGCTGCCATCAGATAAGCTTTGGTGTTGTATACACGTGTTCGGTTTTCAGCTATTCCGTCCATGACCTTCTCGATGTGCAGGGCGTTAATCTTCTGGAACCGCTCTTGGACAAAGTAGGTGGGATACTCTGCATCACGGCCTATCCGAATCGTTGGACTTCTGTTCAAAGCAACCTCCAGCATGATCTGGACCAATTCATCAAGCTGATTTCGGGTATAACGTTCCGCCATAATCTCATACTCAATTTGTTCTTTGATTCTCTCAGAGGTAATCATTCTGTCCGTCTGTCCTGTGGTGGAGGTGGATTCTGCTGAAGGAAAGAATGAATGAGTATTTGATAGATCAGTTTTTATTTTTTCTTTACTTGATGTATTAGTATTTAATTGTGCGGGTTTTTCCTGTTCAGGTAAACCCTGTTCAGGAGTAGCCTGTCTTGGGTTTGCCAAAACAGGATTTTCCAAGACTGGATTTTCCCGTTTAGGTGATTTTTGCTCTTCTGGCACCTGTTCGCGATTTTCCCGTTTAGGTAATTCTGATACAGCTGGCGGGGGGATAGGCTTTTCGAGAATGGTGTACTCAACATTTGTAAGCCTACCTTGAGAGTTGCGGTTTCGCTTACGCTGAACATAACCTGCGGTTTCAAGTTCTTTCACCGCGGCACAAATGCTGTCAACACCATCTTTGCAAATATAGGCCAGACCTTTTGTGGTATAATCCCAGTCCTCTGGGAGAGACAGCATAAGGCTCAAAAGTCCTTTTGCCTTCAAAGAGAGCGATTTATCCCGCAAATGGAAATTCGCCATTACAGTGTAATCTTTTGTTTTATCGATTCTGAACACTGCCATGTTTTATCAGCCCTTTCAAAAGTGATTGTTTGTCAAAACTCCTATCTAATTTGAATTTGGCAGAGCCATCAATGATGGTCATTATGGCTCAAAGAAAGGTGCGCCAGGACCCCCTGTGACGCCGGGAGCGGCTCTGAACAGGCCTTCTACAAAGGCTTCGAAACAAAATGCATCCTCATCATAAGGCCAAACACAGCCCTTGTGGACGCGGTAGGATGAATAGTATTTGGCAGCTCTATTTTCAATATGGAAGCAGGCCGTAACTGCGAGCGTCAGATCTTCACGAAGCCATACTTCCAAAAAGTGCATAGTCGCTATACAGCCTTCGTCTGCCACATAGTCGGGCATACGATAGAGAAGGATAGCTTTACAGGGGAATAATTTTTCGCCCCAATAGTTCAGAAGAAAATCGTCTTTGCCGTAACTTCTGAAGGCATAAACCGGCTCTGCTTCCCGGCATAGGGTTTGAAACAGAGAGTAGAAATTGATTTCCATCAGCGTGGATACAATTTCTGAACTGGGAATTTCATAATGGTTAGCAATCTCGATAAGGAAATTAGAGATACTTTCGGTTAACTTTTTGATGGTGTTCATGGCAATTCCTCCTTAATTATTTTCTGGCATTGCGCCGTCTGCGCCGTTTTTCCGGGATAATATGTCCTTCGATAATTGCGTAGTGTTTCAGTATTTTGATTTCCCGCCGTCTATGTGCATCTTCTGCGAGAAAATATTCCTCTTCGGTTAGGAATAAACGAACACGCAGGCCCTTTTCGCCATAAGTGCTGTTTGGGGAATGAATGTCAAAAACAATCATGTGCTTTGTAGTGTCCAGAAAACGCTCTATACAAAGAAGATCATGACCGTGGATGATTTCAGAGTTAATGCCCATTGCTGTACAGGACTCCTTTCGGGGAAATAAAAAACCGGGCAAGTGAAACTTGTCCGGTTTGATGTAAATGAATATGAAGTTATCTGCTTTGATCCCGCTGTCTTCGTTTCAACCAAACATCAAGCAGCTTGAATACTAATTCTTCAATCTTGGCAGGGGAATAGGCTCGGGGAAAGTATTTGCGAAGTTTCTCTTCAGAGAGTGTGACGTCGTTTTTAACAGGCTTTTTTTGCTCCGCCATGATGTTGAGCATGGAATCTTCGTTCAGCTCTCCGGCTTGACTGAGCTTTTTCAGACGCTGGGCTTGGGATAAAGAAGGTGTTGTCTGTTCGCTATCCATGGTGTCAATTAGAAGTGTCTGCTCGTCTATAGGTAAGGCTGCGATTTGATAAGCAGGTGTCAAACCTATTTTCTTATCATCAACCATCTGCATCAATTCAGGGATGAGTTGGGTCAACGAAATGTAATTACGGACCGTATCGCCACTGATACCTGCCATTTCGCCAACGGTATCATCGCATCGGAAATTCGCCGAAAATTTCGGCGAATTTTCTTTTTCGTATTTTCCTGGTCTGCCAGCTTTCCGCTTGATCGCCTCCATTCGCATTTTGTAGGCATAAGCTCTTTCGGAAGGAAGGATACTCTCTCTCTGAATGTTGCTGTCTACCATTCTGATGATGGCATCATCGTCATCCAGATTAAGGATAATGGCAGGTATAGAATCAAGACCTGCAAGTGAACCAGCGTGCTGTCTTCGTGCACCGGAGATGATTTCGTATCCGCCGCTTTCCTTGGGGCGAACTTCAATAGGAACTAAGATTCCGAATTGAGAGACGCTTTCGATAAGCTCCTGCAGGGCTGGATCTTCCCGAACCTTAAAGGGAGAGTCAGGCATTGGTGCAATCTCTGTAATGGGAATGGAATGAATTGTCCCGATAACTGGTGGCTCGTTATGTTCAGCTTGGTTATGCGGCAAAGTGATGGTTAGATTTTTCATATATTTATCCTCCTAAATTTGGGTACAAAAAAAGCACCCAGCGATTTTAACTATCACTGAGTGCTTTAGCATTTTGGATTATTATATTTAGGGGGAGAGTTGTCTGAAATGGTCGTAAATGGATGGAAAATTGGGCTGACGGGCAGCAGAAAGAAGTCCGAATGAACGCTACTTAAGTTTCCTACATTAACCCATTTTTTAACCCATTTTTCAACCCATAACTGAATTTAACCCCTAATTAACCCATAAAAAACCGATTAAATCAGGTCAAAACCAATCAAACCATTTCAAACAAGAAAGCTCCGAAATCCAGGGGATTTCGGAGCTTTTTGTCGAATTTGAGTCGTAGAAGTTCGAAATTAGCGCTTGCTGAACTGAGGAGCGCGACGTGCGGCTTTGAGGCCGTACTTCTTTCTTTCCTTCATTCTGGGGTCACGAGTCATGAAGCCGGCAGCCTTCAGGGATGCGCGGTATTCAGGATTCAGGGTGACCAGAGCGCGGGAGATGCCGTGACGGATAGCGCCGGCCTGGCCGGAAACGCCGCCGCCTGCGACGGAAACAACGATGTCAACCTTGCCCAGCACGTCGGTGGTGACCAGGGGCTGACGGACGACCAGCTTCAGGGTCTCCAGACCGAAGTAATCGTCGATGTCGCGGCCGTTGATGATGATGGAGCCGGTGCCGTTCTCGTAAACGCGAACACGGGCAACGGAGGCCTTACTACGGCCAGTGCCGTAAAAATACTTCTTCTTGCTCTCGTACATTCTAAGTTACCTCCAAATTAGTCCAGGGTCCAGGTTTCGGGCTTCTGGGCGGCGTGGGGATGCTCGGCACCCTTGTACAGGTGCAGGCGGGTCAGCGCGTGCTTGCCCAGGGTGTTCTTGGGCAGCATGGCCTTAGCAGCGACTTTCATGGCGTAGTCGGAACGGCCCAGCATCATGTCGCGAGCCTTGGTTTCCTTCAGACCGCCGATC
>JAZSHO010000149.1:0-8796 GCA_045533345.1 Faecousia sp.
TGCAGCTTTACACCACCCCCCGTCAGATGGGCTTCGTGGCTGCTTCCGCTATTCTGATCGGCGGTGCCTCCACCTCCCGGTGTAAGATCAGCCATGTGCTGCTGGGTACCTTCCTGTTCCAGGGCGTTCTGACCCTGGGCATGCCCGTGGCCAATGTGCTGGTTCCCGGCTCCACCATTTCCGAAACCCTGCGTATTCTGATTTCCAACGGCATTATTCTGTATGCTCTGACAAAGTCCGGAGGTGACAACCGTGGTTGATCTTCGTAAAAAAGTCGATATCGGTACGGTGCTTCGGAACAACGCCGTTACCATTATGTTCATCATCCTGTGTATCGTGTGCCTGTATTTCTCCGGGCTGACGGTTCCTTATGTGATGTATGAGCTGTTTGGCCGTCTGAGCCGAAACGCATTCATTGTCCTGGCTCTGATCCTGCCCATCGTGGCCGGTATGGGCATCAACTTCGCCGTCACCATTGGCGCTATGGCAGCCCAGATCGCTGCTCTGTGGGTCATTGAGTGGGGCATTTCCGGCATGGGCGGCTTCCTGCTGGCCATGGCCATGACCGTTCCTCTGGCTGCATTCTTCGGCTACCTCATCGGTAAGCTGCTGAACAAGATGAAGGGCCAGGAAATGATCGGCGGTCTGATCCTGGGCTACTTCGCCAACGGTCTGTACCAGCTGCTGTTCCTGTTCATCTTTGGTAATCTGATCCCTCTGAACGCACCGGGCCTTGTCATCAAGGGCTCCACCGGTGTTGCCAATACCATCGACCTGTCCACCGAGCGGGGCTTCAAGTATGCTCTGGACGGCCTGTGGCGTGTGGATTTCGGCACCGGCCTGCTGATCCTCTGCGGTGTGATGGTGGTTATGGCCATCATCCGGCTGCTGCGGAAGAAGCAGGACATCAAGAAGACCGGTATCCAGGTGGGCGCTTGCGTGGCACTGTACCTGGTCTACCTGCTCCCCTTCGTTTCTGCTCTGTTTGAAATGGTGCAGATCCCCATGGTCACCTTCCTGCTGGTTGGCCTGCTGTGCCTGTTCAATGACGCACTGATGAAGACCCGTCTGGGTCAGCAGTTCCGTGCAGTGGGTCAGAACCGTACCGTGGCAAACGTTTCCGGTATCAACGTGGATAAGGTTCGTGTCATTGCCATCACCATTTCCACCGTTCTGGCAGGCTGGGGCCAGCTGATCTTCGTGCAGAACATGGGTTCCTTCCAGACCTATGGCGCCCACGAGCAGGTTGGTCTGTACGCCGGTGCTGCCATTCTGGTCGGCGGCGCTTCCATCAAGAAGGCTACCAATATGCAGGCTCTAATCGGCTGCGTGCTGTTCCACCTGCTGTTCATCGTGGCTCCCTCTGCCGGTAAGAACCTGTTTGGTGATGCCGCCATTGGCGAGTACTTCCGCGTGTTCATCTCCTACGGCGTTATCGCCCTGGCTCTGGTGATGCACGCCTGGAGCGGCGTTCAGAAAAAGAAGAAGGCTGCTTAATACAAGTTTAAAGCGGTGTCCGGTTTCCGGACACCGCTTTTTCCATGTATTGGCCCGCTTTGTCGGGAAAAAGCACAAACCGGCGAACGTTCATTTGGCTGGAGAGTGAATTGTTTTTTACATCTTCCCATGGTATACTTTTTATAGATACCATTAAGAAGGAGGAGTGTATGTATGTGTAACCAAACCAAACGATCACTGATGTTTTTGCTGGCACTGATACTGGGAATTTTCGGCTGCATGGCCATTGCCCATGGGATCCAGACAGACCATGGCGCCGTGCAGATTTCAGAAGGAAGCATCCCGGTGGAAGCCGGAAGTCTCACCTACAAGCTGTATGTGCCGGAAACTGCCACAGAAGAAACCCCGGCACCCGGTGTTCTGCTGCTGCATGGCTACCAGAATGACCACGAAACCTGCGCCGCCTATGCCATTGAACTGGCTCGTCGGGGCGTAGTGGTCATGGCGCTGGATGAGTACGGCCACGGCGGGACCGACTTGGGACTGCTGGAAAGAGGCTGGGTTAACCACCGTGTGAAGGTCATCTTCGGCGAGGAAAGCGAAGCCGAGGGTACCTATGCCTCCGTCAGCGGTCCCACCCGGTTCAAGCTGATGATGAATTTCTCCAATTTGTCCTTCTTTGATGACTACTACTCCAAAGATGCCGATGGCAACACCATTACGGACAGTTCCTGCGGCGGCATTGCTGCATACGCTGTGCTGGCGGATATGGCCTGCGTAGACCCCGGACGGCTGGGTGTCAGCGGCCATTCCATGGGCACCTGGTCCAGCTGGAGTGTGGCCGCGGCCTATTCCGGTGCCACCAACGCCGAAGGTGTGGATATTTCCCCCAAGGCAACGGTGCTGCAATGCGGTGAGTTGTTCCGAAACAGCGTTTATGACACCGGGCGTATTTCCTTCAAAAATGTTCTGCTGCTCCAGGCAAAGTATGATGAATTCAGCTATTTCCGGGATTACAAAAACTTTGTGGATGACAGCGTGCTGCACAGCCCGGTCCGGGCCGAATTCCTGGGCTGCGAAATGGAAGACGCTGCCTGGGATACCACCTTCGGAAGCTTCTCCGACGGAACCGCCCGGCGGATGGAACTGCTGGAAACCAATCACCGTCTGACCACCCATGATGCCGCAGGTCTTGCCGTTGCCCTGGATTGGTTCGGCGAAGCCCTTGGCTTTGACCATCCCCTCAGCAAGCACGACCAGGTGGCCATGACCAAGGAATGGCTGGTCTTTGCCGCTATGCTGATGGCTGTGGCAGCCATGCCGGTGCTGATGGAGCTGCTGCTGAATATACCGTTTTTTGCTTCTGTTGCCGTGCCTCTGCCGGACCGCCAGGGGATCCTGGGTAAGAAGTCCTGGTGGAAAAACGCAGCCATCACCATGCTGCTGGCAGGCGGCACCTATCCTTTCATGACCCAGCTGGGACATGGCCTGTTCCCGTTCCCGGAGGGTATTTTCCGCATGACCATCGGCAACGGATTCCTGTGCTGGTATCTGCTGCTGATCCTGGTCATGCTGGTCACCACGGTCCTGTCGGCCCGCAAGGCCAAGAAGCAGGGCATCGCTCCCTGGCATAGCCTTGGCCTTTCCGGACCGGAAAATGCCCACAGGATCGACTGGAGCCTCTGCGGCAAGGGCGCGCTGATGGCCCTTGGGATGCTGTCGCTGATGTATGTGCTGGTGGCCGCCTGCGAGGCCCTTTTCCTGCTGGATTTCCGGTTTATCTGGCCCTTCTTCAAGACCTTTTCCGGAGAGCGGTTCGTTCAGTTTTTGGTATATGTGCCCTTCTTCGCCCTGTTCTTCCTGCTGGGCGGCAGCAAGATCTTTGCCGGGATGCGGACAGATGCCACTTACCAAAAGGGACTGCGGGGCTTCCTTTCCTGCTGGTGGCGCAGCGCGCTGCTGATGGTCGGCGGCGTGATGATCATTGTACTGATCGAGTACATTCCCTTCTTCGCCGGGATCGGCCCCGGTGCAGACCTGCTGTTCAGTTCCCTGTTCGGCGGACCCTTCATGAGCATTCTCATCGTGTTTGTTCCCCAGGTGCTGGTGTTCAGCCTGCTTTGCACCTACATTTACCGTCGCACCGGCAACGTTTATACCGGCGCATTCACCGTGGCTGCCATGGCAGCCTGGGTCATCACCGGCGGTTCTTCCATTTTGTAAGATAAGGAGAACAGATTATGAGCATATTGGTCTTTTTCCTTGCCCTTATGGGTGTGGTGTTGCAGGGCATTTTCATCGGGGTGGAGCATAAGGAAAAGTATGTTCCCGCCGTCATTCTGAAAGGCTCCGCTGCGGCTGTTTTCTGCGCCATCGGTGTCATCGCCATGGGGGCATCCCAAAACCAGGAGTTTGCCAAGCTGGTGGTATGGGGTCTGTGCTTCGGTGCCATGGGCGACATTCTGTTGAACTTGAGGTTCGTTTTTCCGAAGATTGGTCAAAAAATCTTCCTGGTGGGCGTTGCGGCCTTCCTCACGGGCCACATTCTGTATCTGTGCGCCATTGCGCCGCTGTCCCAAAATCTCATTCCCTGTCTGGTGGCAGGCGTGATCCTGGCGGCGGCCCTGTTGACTTGGATCTTCAAAACCCTGACCGTGAAGCTGGCATTCAAAATCTTTGGTGTGCTGTACATCGGAGCCATTGTGCTGATGACGGCAGTGGCCATCGGTAATGTACTCACCGCTCCCGGTGCTGCCGCCTGGATGCATGCCATCGGTGCGGTGTTGTTCACCCTGTCGGATATCGTTCTGATTTTCAACACCTTCGGCAGCGAACAGAAATTCTCCCTGCGGATCACCAATCTGTCGCTATACTATCTGGGCCAGCTGCTGATCGCTGCCAGCCTGTTCTTCATCTGACTGTAATTACGGAGGTACCTTATGAAATACTATCTGGGCCTTGACAACGGCGGCACCACCACCAAGGCGGCGCTGTATGATTCCCGGGGAAAGGAACTGGCCGTCGCTTCCGTGTCCACTGCCATGATCACCCCCCGTCCCGGCTTCGTGGAGCGGGATATGGAAGAAATGTGGCTAGCCAATTGCCGGGTGATCCGGGGCGTGCTGGAAAAAAGCGGTGTTTCCCCGGAGAAAATCGCCGGTGTGGGCATCTGCGGCCATGGCAAGGGCTTGTACCTCTGGGGCAAGGACGATAAGCCCCTGGGCAACGGCATCATTTCCACCGACAACCGGGCCTATGCCTATCCTGCAAAGTGGAAAGAGAACGGCGTGGAGGAGGTGGTATTCCGCCTTTCCTGCCAGCATATTATGGCCTGCCAGCCGGTTTCCTTACTGGCCTGGATCCGGGATCAGGAACCTCAGCGCTACCGGGACATCCGCTGGGTCTTCGCCTGCAAGGACTATGTCCGCTTCCGCCTCACCGGGGAAGCCAAAGCGGAACTGACAGACTATTCCGGTGCCAACCTGGTGAATCTGCACACCCGGGAGTATGATCCGGAACTTCTGAAACGCTTCGGTCTGGAGGATCTGATGGAGGCCCTGCCCCCTCTGTGCAAGGCCGCGGAAATCTGCGGCACCGTCAGCCGGGAAGCGGCAGCCCAGTGTGGCCTGCTCCCCGGCACTCCGGTCATCGGCGGCATGTTCGACATTGATGCCTGCGCACTGGCGGTGGGCGTTACCGATGAAGAGAATATCTGCATGATTGCCGGTACCTGGTCCATCAACGAGTACATCCGTCCCCAGCCGGTGCTGGATGGCAAGGTGCTGATGAATTCTTTGTTCTGTCTGCCGGAATACTATCTCATCGAAGAATCCAGCCCCACCTCCGCAGGCAACAATGAATGGTTTATCCAGCAGCTGCTGCCGGAGGTGGTTGCCCAGGCCAGGGAGGCCGGTGGCAGCGTCTACGATACGCTGAACCGCTGGGTGGAGGAGATTTCACCGGAGGAATTTGTTCCGGTATTCCTGCCCTTCATCATGGCCTCCAATGTTCACCCCAATGCCAAGGGTACTTTCGTGGGCATCACCACCAATCACACCCGGAAGCATCTGCTGCGCAGCGTTTACGAGGGCATCGCCTTCTGCCACCGCTACCATCTGGAAAAACTCCTGGCCACCCGGGACATACCTCCCAAGGCCATTCGTCTGGCAGGCGGCGCTGCCCGGTCCAGGGTCTGGACCCAGATGTTCGCGGATGTGATGAACCTGCCTGTGGAAACGGTGAACGTCAACGAAACCGGCGCTTTGGGCTGCGCCATTGCCGCTGCGGCGGCCACCGGAGCCTATGCTTCTCTGGCGGAAGCGGCCCAAAGCATGTGCGACCTGTCCGCGCCGGTATATCCCAGGGCGGAAAAGCGGGCTGTTTATGACAAGAAATACGCCCTCTACTGCAAGGCCATCCGGTGCCTGGACCCCCTGTGGACCCAGATGCAGGAACTGGTGGAAGAGGCCTAAAAAGAGTATGACAGCAAAAAGGCACTGCGTTGGCAGTGCCTTTTTTATAATGGTTATTCCACAGGCGTACAAACAAAGTCCAGGATTTCTCCGGTCTTTTCGTTCTTCAGCACATCGCAGCTGGCCACCTTGATGAGGGACTGGTACTTGTCCTTCGTGGGGCCGGATTTGGAGTAGGTCCAGAGCTTGTCAATCGTGTAGCTGCTGTCCTGGGCCTGGCCGGCAGCGAAGGCCTCTTCGTCCAGCACATACACGGCGATGGTATAGTCGGTTTCGTCCTGGAACAGGCCACGGTAGGCGCTGTCCACAACGCAGATGACCGTTTCTTCGTCCCACTCGTCGGTTTCCTCCAGCACCAGCTGGGCCATTTCCTTCTGGATGGCCACACGCTCCTCGGACTTATAGTCGGCGGAGCGGGAGGAGGTGCTGTAACGGTAGGCAAGATAGCCGGTGGCGCTGACAGCGCCGATGACCACCAGAATCACCAGAGTGACGATCTGCTTCTTGTCAAAGCGCATGTCTGCGTCTGCACAGTAGGTCAGCTTGGCCCGCCGGGTCACCGGCAGCAGGAACCTGAGGAACAGGGTCAGAACCACGGATTCGATGGGGAACATGCACACGTTCTTCAAAATCCGGGACAATGTCATGATGCCCAGGATGGATTCCTTGGCTTCCTCGGGGTTGCCGATGTACACATACCACCAGGCGTAGATGAACTGCTGCAGCACCACATTGATGAAGAAGCAGATGCCAAAGCGGCTCAGCATGACCCGGGTGGGGCTGACCTTGGACCGGTACAGGAACAGGGCATAGAACATGGTGGAACCGATTTCCGTCAGCACGAAGGGCAGGAAGTAATCGCCGGTGGGGTAGATCATGAAGCCGATGGTATCGGAAATGATGGCCGCGGGAATGGCAACCACAGGGCCATAGATCATGGCGCCCAGGGCGGTAGCCAGCATGGCGGTCTGAATGCTCAGCTGGGGTCCCAGGGGGATGGCCAGGGGCTTCAATACAATACGCAGGGCGATCATCAGTGCGGTGACCACCAGCATTTTGGTATCCTTCAGTTCCGCGGCGGCATCACGCCAGTAGGCCTTGGAGAAAGGATGGGGGTACAGGGCGGTAGATTTCACTTTTGCCATAAAAATAGCCTCCTTTTTTTGTAGGCAACGGTGGCTGCGCCCAACGGTCCAAAAATACAAAAACCCCGACGAAAACCGTCAGGGAGTCAGAATTTATGGATCACCCGTGGGACAGGCAGCGAAAGAAAACAGCCGACCATTTGCCCGACCGAGTATCGTTGCTACATAAAGGAGGGTGTCCTATATGCAACAGCGGGTGCGGTGACCCCATCGTGGAAAAATCCTTCGTCCGTCGGGCAAACTCCCCGTCCCGTCGGCACTTAACGCGAGGTCTCCTACTCTGTTCGCCATTATGATACAACAAAAGGCAGAAAAAGTAAATAGGAATTTCTTTTTCTGAATAATTTTTCCAGCAGCGGCAAACACTACCACCGGAAATCTATTTTCTGGAGGTATTATCTATGTTCCGAAACCGAATGCTTGCGCTATTCACCATTCTGTGCTGCGCGGCGGGCTTTGCTGTTACTGTATCCGCCGCGGAGGTGGAAAGCGGCAGCGTCTACTGCTTTTCTCCTGCCGACTTTTCCGGACAGGAGGGACTGGATGGCATCTGCATCACCGCGCTGCCAAGCAATGGGGAAACTCTGCTGGGCAATCGGGTGCTGTGCCGGGGCGATATTCTCACGGCAGACCAGGTGGCCCAAATGACCTTTTGTCCCGCCAAAACCGAATTTGACACCATTGCCCGGGTGGAATACCTGCCCATTTATGCGGGGCATGTGGAGCCGGAAGCGGTTATGACCCTGTCCATCCGGGGCAAGGAGGACAAAGCTCCCATCGCCGAGGACAGCGCACTGGAAACCTACAAAAATCTGGAGGTAACGGGGAAACTGAAGGTCTCCGACCCGGAGGGCCAGCCCATGACCTTCGCCATTGCCCGGCAGCCCAAGCGGGGCAGTGTGACCATTGCGGAAGACGGCAGCTTCACCTACACCCCGAAAAAAAATAAGGTGGGCATCGACTCCTTCACCTACACTGCCACGGACCCCGCCGGGAAAGTGTCCCGGGAGGCTACCGTCACCGTGACCCTCCTGAAACCCACTGAAGCCACCCAGTACACGGATACGATGGGCAAGGACTGCCGCTTCACTGCGGAGTGGATGAAAAATACGGGGATTTTCGTGGGAGAAAGCGTCTCCGGCAATCCCTGCTTCAGTCCCGAAAAGGAAGTGACCCGGGGAGAATTCATCACCATGCTGGTGAAGACTCTGGACATTCCTGCGGAGGAAGCCGTCACCTACACGGGCTTTGCCGACGAGATTCCTCTCTGGCTGCAGCCTTATTTAGCGGCGGCGGTGCGCTCCGGGCTGACGGCGGGCCTGCCCGACCAGGAAACCTTTGGGGCAGATATGGCCATCACCGGGACGGAAGCGGCCATTCTGCTTACCAATGCCATGGACCGGGAAGTGATTCTGGAGCAGGAGATTCTGACCCGCTCCGACGCCGCCCAGGTTCTGTACGAATGCGCGAAAGAAATGGAGCAGTAAATTATAGTTTAGCGGGGAAGGCCCCGCGGCCAATTCGTTACGGACCCAGGCAGGAAACCAACGCATCCTGATTGCGCTCGACCGATGGTGCGCAGATAAATTGTAGTTTAGCGGGCAAGGGCCCGCGGCCAATTCGTTACGAACCCAGGCAGGAAACGAACGCATCCTGATTACGCTCGACCGATGGTGCGCAGATAAATTGTAGTTTAGCGGGCAAGGCCCCGCGGCCAATTC
>JAZSHO010000060.1:0-4821 GCA_045533345.1 Faecousia sp.
ACCCCGAATGGATGCTGCTGTCCTACAAGACCAAGGTGGAAACTTCTTCTGCGCAGCGAGGTTTTGATGGTGCAAATGCTGTTGATGAAAATATCCGCACCTGGTGGGCAGCAGAAACCGGCAGCCAGGAGGAATGGCTGATTATGGATTTGGGAAAAGAACACGCCGTCCATAGCGTTCAGATCAATTTTGCCGATCATAAGCTGATTGTACCTGCCCTGAAAAAGTCTGAAATGGTCAAGGAGAATATCGGCTACCGGAAGATCTATCTGGAAAAGCAAAAGACTTCCTATGTGCTGGAATGTTCCTCTGATAAAGAAAACTGGACCGTTTTACGGGATAACCGCAGCGAAAACACGGACTATGCCCATGACTTCATCCTGCTTCCGGAAGTCAGGAGAATGCGCTATCTGCGGCTTCGTAATATATCCGTGCCCATGGGTGGTGTGATCGCCGTCAGCGGTCTGCGGGTATTCGGCAAGGGTAATGGTGCGATGCCTGATGCGGTTGCATCTGTGAATGTGAAAAAGCAGGGCGATTTGAATCTTCTGCTCTCTTGGCAGGAGGCAGATGGGGCAATCGGTTACAATGTCCGTTATGGTATCGCCCCGGACAAGCTGTACAGAAGCTGGCAGGTGTACGAGCAAACCTCCCTGGATATCGGAATGATCAACAAGGATACGGACTACTATCTGGCAATCGACAGCTTTAATGAAAATGGTATTACTCCCGGCAATGTGATCTTCGTTGCGGGGAAGAAAGGAGCAGGCAGATGAAGGCTTCGTTTACACTTATGGACAAGAAACTCAATCTGGATCAGATTGAGGGCAAATACAGCGCATTTGCAAAGGTTCCCTATGCCATTCCTGTTCGCATGAGCAAGCCCCTTGCGGAGAACGGCTACGGCAAGGTGACTGTGGACGGTATCGAGGTATCCAAAGGCAAGTGCTTCTTTATGGATGTGGTCATCAAGATGCACTGTATACTGATTCCTGTTGGCGAGGTGGCACATGAGTACGACAGAGATTATACCCTGAAACTGTCCGGCTTTGTGGCCCAGGATGGCACATCGTTCAAAGAGCAGACCTTCAAGTTCCGCACCCTGCCCCGGGGTCAGAAGAATCCACAGTATGCTGCTCATGATGAGGTAGCATTGGAAGCTGCCCGGGAAGGTATCGTTTTGCTGAAGAACGAAGGTAATGTCCTTCCTCTGAAGAGGGATTCTGTGCTGAACTGCTTTGGTGCTGCGCAGTTCATGTTTCGAAATACTTCTACCGGTGCCAGCCTGATCAAGCCCCGATGGCAGGCCAATTTCCATCAGTCTGTTCAGGAACATTCTGCTTTTACAATTAATGAGGAAATCTCTGGCCTTTACCATTGTCTGAAGGACGTACTTCCCACACAGGCTCAGTTAGAATGGGCGAAGGAAAAGGTCGATACTGCCATTATCCTGATTTCCCGCACCTCCGGCGAATTTAAGGACAACAAACCCTGCAAAGGAGGCTACTATCTGACTGATGACGAGCAGGCTATGGCGAAAGCGGTTGCTGCCGTATTCCCCAAAACCGTAGCTATCCTCAATACCGGCTACCCCATCGAAATGGGCTGGATCGAGGAGTTGGGTATCCAGGGAGTCGTTTACACCGGCTTCGCGGGACAGGCTGCAGGTTATGCGCTGATGGAAATTCTGGACGGCAGAACAAATCCCAGCGGCAAGCTGCCGGATACCTTTGCCGTGGATTATTACGATTACCCAACTGCTAAAAACTTCATCAACTTTGGTGAGGAGGACAAACTGCCGGGGGAACAGGATTACGGTGTCCACCTGTATTATGAGGAAGATATCTATGTGGGATACCGCTACTTTGAGACCTTCGGCAAGAAAGCAGCCTATTGCTTTGGCCATGGTCTCAGCTACACAGAATTCGAGATCACCTATGGCGAGGCGGTTTGGAATGGAGATACAGTAAGCATTACTGCAACTGTCAAAAATGTAGGCAGTGTTCCCGGAAAGGAAGTGGTACAGCTCTACGTCAGTGCTCCTGACGGAAGACTGGAGAAACCCGCTAAGGTTCTGGCTGCTTTTGAAAAGACCCATCTGCTGAATCCCGGGAACAGCGAAACACTAATGCTGACTGCTAAGGTAATCGATTTTGCATCCTATGATGAAACTCAATCTGCCTATATTCTAGAACACGGAAAATACCATGTTTTCTGTGGAAACGCACTGAACAATGCGGAAAGTGTTTTTGCATTCAACATGGAGGAAGATGTGATCCTGCGGAAAACCGGAAGTATCAACCCTCCCGTGGAAGAATTCCACAAGATCACCAAGGCCGATCCCAAAATTCTGGGAGGCTCGAAGCTGGTACCGTTGAAAGATCGAATCCCGACTCCTGCGCTTCGTCCGGTTTATGATCCGAAACCCCTGCCTGCCTATAAAGGCAAGAAAATTACATTCCCGGATCTGAAGGCCAATCACGGTCTGTTGGATCGCTTCGTTGCCCAAATGACTGACGAGGAGCTTTGCCGTTTGAATGTCTGCGGTGGCGCAAACTGGTATCTGCCGTGGGATGACGGCAGCGCCGGTAAATCCGTAGCTCTTCCCAAGTACAAACTACCCTCCATCCGGGTCTCTGACGGCAATACAGGTTTGAATCTAAACAAGCCCAATATCGGAATGCCGTCGAGCACCGTGATGGCCGCGACCTTCAATAAAGAACTGGTATTTGCAGTCGGTAAGGTGATCGGTGAGGAATCGAAAGAGCGGGGCATTGCAGTAAATCTCGGTCCTGGTATGAACATCCACAGGAATATTCTGAACGGACGACATCCTGAATATTTCTCGGAAGATCCCTATCTTGCAGGCACCATGGCAGGACACCATGGTAAAGGTCTTGTGGCAGCCGGAACAGGCTGCACCTACAAGCACCTGTTCTGTAACAATTCCGATACCTCCCGAAAGGGAAGCCACTCCATCGTTTCCCAGCGGGCCCTGCGGGAGATCTATTACAAGGTATTTGAGGTTGCCATCGGCATTCATATGCCCACCTGCGTCATGACCAGCTACAATGCGGTCAACGGCATCTATCCCGCGGAGAATGCACAGGTTCTGCAGGACTTAGTAAGGGGAGAGTGGGGCTTTGAGGGCCTCGTTATGACTGACTGGGGCACATACGATACAGTTGACCCTGTGGAGATGGTCAAGGCAGGCAACTGCTGGCTGACAGAGGGTAATCCCAAATATGCAAAGATTCTCCTAAAAGCGGTAAGAAACGGTAGGTTGTATCGAGCAATACTGGAAAACAACGTTCGTGTCCTGATCGATCTGGTTTTGAAAAGAGACTGAGTACATGATGCAGATACGGAATCCGTTCCTGGCCGAAGATGTTTACATACCCGATGGAGCCCCCTATGTGTTTTGCGACCGGCTATATTTGTTCGCCTAGCCTATACTGATAACATATTGGGAATAAAGAATCCGCACTGAATCAATCAGTGCGGATTCTCTGTTCCAGAACTAATCCTGGTCAAATATGGTAAATATCTATGTGTTTTGCACCCAAATTTGACCCAAGATCAATGATTAGGAAGAACAAGATTTTCTATTGCAGTCAGAAAAATGCTACATGTTGGTTTTTTGTTACATTTTTAAAAATCAAAATTACAGAAAGAGATTGAAAATGTTCAAAAAAAGATCCCCTATCTGGGTGTAAAACCCAGATAGGGGATTGGTTAAGTTAGGCGAAAAATGTCGAAATTAGTCCTTGTACATCTCAACCAGCTTGTTCAGATGCTCCCAGCGCTCCTTAGCGGCAGCTTCGTTCTTAGCGAACAGGTCAGCAGCACGCTCGGGGAATTCGCGGGTCAGACGGGCGTAACGAGCTTCGTTCATCAGGAACTCCTGATAGCCGTCCTTGGGAGTCTTGCTGTCCAGCTGGAACTTGCCGGATTCCTTGGAAGGATCGAAGCGGAACAGGTTCCAGTAACCGCAGTCGACAGCCTTCTTCATCTCAGCCTGGCAGTTCATCATGCCGCCCTTGATGGAGTGCATCTCACAGGGAGCATAGCCGATGATCAGGGAAGGACCATTGTAAGCCTCTGCCTCGCAGATAGCCTTGATGGTCTGAGCCTGGTTGGCGCCCATAGCGATCTGAGCAACGTAAACGTAGCCATAGCTCATAGCGATCTCAGCCAGGGACTTCTTCTTGGTTTCCTTACCGGAAGCTGCGAACTGAGCAACCTGGCCGATGTTGGAAGCCTTGGAAGCCTGACCGGCGGTGTTGGAGTAAACTTCGGTATCGAAGACGAAGATGTTGACGTCCTTGTTGGAAGCCAGAACATGGTCAACCCCACCGAAGCCGATGTCGTATGCCCAGCCGTCGCCGCCGAAGATCCAGATGGACTTCTTGGACAGGTATTCCTTCTTGCTCAGGATGTCAGCGACGGTGTCGCAGCAAACCTTAGCTTCCAGGTTAGCAATCAGAGCCTTGGTGGCAGCCTTGTTGGCCTCGCCATCGTTGTAGGTGTCCAGCCAAGCCTGGCAGGCAGCCTTGCGGTCCTCGTCAACGGTGTTAGCCATGACAGCCTTAACCTTGTTGGCCAGGGACTCACGGATGACAGCCTGTGCGGTGTACATACCCAGGCCGTGCTCTGCGTTGTCCTCGAACAGAGAGTTAGCCCAAGCGGGGCCGTGGCCGTTCTCGTTGACGCAGTAGGGAGAGGTAGCAGCGGGGCCGCCCCAGATGGAGGAACAGCCGGTGGCGTTGGAGATGTACATCCGATCGCCGAACAGCTGAGTCACCAGACGAGCGTAGGAGG
>JAZSHO010000097.1:0-2023 GCA_045533345.1 Faecousia sp.
ATCCCCTATGGTTTCCGGGAGTGTTTGGGGGATTGCCACGCCAGTGTGCGCTACTTATCGCAATGACATACTTCTTTTTTACTACTCATATAAACTACAATTTATCTGCGCACCATCGGTCGAGCGCAATCAGGATGCGTTCGTTTCCTGCCTGGGTCCGTAACGAATTGGCCGCTGGGCCATCCCGGCAAACTACAATTTATCTCAGCAATAACGTTACCGGGCCGAGCGGACGGGTTACGATTACCGCCGCAGGTCATGCGAATTGGCCGCGGGGCCTTCCCCGCTAAACGACAATTTAGTTTCGAAACTCCATAATTTCAAAAGTGCCCAGCGGGTTAGCCGCTGGGCACTGCTTGTTTAAATTTTCCGGGTGCTTTCCCGCTGGTTCAGCACGAAGGGTACCGTTTCGTGCCGGGCGCCGCTGCCCTCCTTGATGGCGGAAATCAGCATATCCACACTGCACTGAGCCAGCTGCTGCACCGGCTGCACGATGGTGGTCAGCTGGGGCACCAGGAAACTGCCCAGAGGCAGACCGTCGAAGCCAACCACAGAAACATCCTCCGGGACCCGTTTGCCCGCATCCCGCAGCGCCCGGATGGCACCGATAGCCATCACGTCCGCAGCAGCGAACAGGGCGGTAAATTCCCGACCGTCATCCAGCAGGCTTCTGGTGGCATCGTAGCCGTCCTGGTAGGAGAAGCGAACGGCCCGATAGTCCTGTTCCTCGTCAAATTCCAGACCATGGGCCCGGATGGCATCCAGGCAGCCCTCATAACGCTGGCGGCCCGTATCCGAAATCACCCGCTCACCGCCGACGATGGCGATATGGCGGTGTCCCTGGTCAATGAGGGAATCCACCGCGCAGCGGCAGGCCTCCCGTCCATCCACAGACACGCTGGACAGATTGGGGAATGCCATATTGGACATATCGTTGGTGACGACCACACAGGGTACGTCGATTTTTTCAAAGTCCGATGCAAAATTGTGGGTATTGCCGCCCAGGAACAAAATACCCAGGGGCTTTTTCTCCCGGCACAGCTGCACAGCCCGACGGACCTCATTCTCATCCTCGTCCTGATAGTCAACAACCAGGGGGTACTGGGTCTGGGCCACCAGGCTCTGGATGGATTCCACCAGTTCGCTGAACAGCTCATTGGAGGTACCCTTCACCACAACCAGAATGGTGGTGGCATGCTGCTGCTTCAACTGCTTGGCGTTTACATTCAATTGGAAGCCGCTTTCCTCAACTGCCTGCATGATCACCGCCCGGGCCTTTTCGCTGACATTGGGATGGTTATTGAGGACACGGGAAATGGTGGCAACAGCATAGCCGGTTTTGGCAGAAAGGTCTTTAATGGTCATGGCTTCACCTCCGAGTGAAGGAAACAGGGCACGCACCCGCGTGCCCTGAAAATACTTAGCCCTTAACGGCGCCGGCAGCAACACCCTTGATGATGTGCTTCTGGCAGAACAGGTAAACGATGATGATGGGAATGATGCTCAGCATAATGATGGCCATGGTAGCACCCATGTCAACAGTGCCGTAGGAGCCCTTCAGATACTGCACGTGGATGGGAATGGTCCGATACACGGTGATATCCAGAACCAGGTAGGGCAGCAGGTAGTCGTTCCAGACCCACATCAGTTCCAGAATACCCACGGAGATCAGCGTGGGCTTCAGCATGGGCAGAACCACATTGAAGAAGGTGCGCACCGAGCCGCAGCCGTCGATGGCAGCTGCTTCCTCAATCTCCAGAGGCAGGCCCTTCACAAAACCCAGGAACATGAAGATCGCCAGACCGGCACCAAAGCCCAGATAAACGATGGGAATGGTGTAAGGTGTGTTCAGATTCAGCTTATCTGCAGTAAAGGTCAGCGTAAACATGACCATCTGGAAGGGAACGATCATGGAGAACAGGCACAGATAGTAGAACACATTGGACACAGTGCTCTTGACACGGGCAATGTACCATGCGGACATGGAGCACATCAGCAGGATCAGTGCAACGGAAGCAACGGT
>JAZSHO010000162.1:0-3932 GCA_045533345.1 Faecousia sp.
CAAAAAGCAGCACGCCCGCTTTGTATTAGGTTGTTTTCTGCACACCTCGGTTAGGCGCGAAGTGTCGAATGGCAAATAAACCGGCTAGACAAAAAACTCCGGTTAGCGTGATCCATAATTTATCGTGAGCCCAAACAACCAGGCAGGTAATAGCTATGATAAACAATTCCAAAATGCTTCCAAAAGAAGTATCAATAAGCATTCTTATAAACTTCAGTACCACAGCAAAGGTTAACACGTTACGAAGGTGATTGTTTGTATCTAAAAGATACCCTTCTAACGTGAACATACGTAAAATCTCCATCGCCAGTGCTGTTACAAGAACGATCATTGTTACTGCGGCAATTGTCAGTTTCATAAAGCGGAGAACTTGGTAGAGGATTCTCTTTGATTGAGAGCATCGGGCTTCTTGATTTTCTGGCTGAAGATCCGTTTGCTGATTTGAACGCATGCTCATAGCTAACCTCCTTCCGTATTCTACTTGGTATTATATAGGAATTTGGCGAAAAAGGAAAGACTAATTTTCGATAACGGTAAGATTTGCTGTAATACTCTAAATGTTCAACTAAAGGAAAGTGCGACGTGGATTCCACGCCGCACTTTTAAAAATCACTACAAAGTGATGTACTTTTAAGGAAGGGGCCCCGAGGATTGGGCAAATCGGGGGCCCCCGAAGGAAGGATAACACGCCTGTGACAAGGGGGAGTGCGCAGGTGTGTTATAAACAATGTAAAGTGATGCACCAGTACTTTGCAAAAAAACGATCTATAGGTATTAACTATAGAATATTTTGCGTTCATCATTCCCGATTTGCATCAGTTGAGGTAATTGCGAAATTACAGCCTTTTAATCTGTTGGGAGCGCTGTAGATATTGAAACGGTTCTCCCGGGAAAAACCCAGAAGTGTAATATTGGCGCTACGGGCAGTTTCCACAGCCGCAATAGTGGGGGTGGAACGGGATACGATCATAGGAACACCGATGGCGGCCACCTTTTGGATCATATCCATGGGGATCCGGCCGCTGGTAAGGATATACTTATCTTTCAGCGAAACTCCACTGAGCAGCGCCTTTCCTGCCAGTTTATCCATGGCATTGTGACGGCTGATATCCACGCAGGAGAAGTAAGTGCCACTGTCGTCACAAAGCGCACAGCAATGGGTTCCGGCAGTAGCTTTTTGCAGCGTAGAATTATCGTAGAACCGCTGCTGATTGTCAAGCAGGATCTCTGGGTCAAATACGGCACTGTCACACAGAGGCGTCCGGGACTGAGACTCGAACTGTGCAAGCTGGGCAGAAGCTCTTCCTGCGTCTTCATCCAGCTCCAGGGATATAATGTCATCCAGAGAACGGATATAACCTTGTGTGTACAGATATCCTATCAGTAGTTCTTTTCGCTCACTGGGAGAACAGTATAGTGTCCTGTCCGTTTTTCCGGAAATCTCTACATGCAAAGCGGTTTCGTGGACCATCAAATCCCGCATGGGAACATATTCTCCCCGGATGTAGCGAACGATTTCCAGCTTATCCACCAGGGCTCTGGCTTCCCCTTCCGGTTCTTCTGTGGTGGTGCCTAAGTACTTTTCGTATTCGCTGCGGGTATTGATGTTGGTAAACATTTGAAGCTCCTTATCAAAACTGGCAGCCTCATCCTGGGAGATCACGCAGGCCCGGCTTGCGTAAATAAAGCGGAACAGAGAACTGTTTCCGGTTTCCAGCCGGTAAACCACCTCGTCCAACAGTGCGCGGGAATAAAAGGCGTTGAATGGCTCAAGCCGATCTTGAAATTTGCCGGCACAGATATCTACTCCGGAATTCAAAAGATTATTTTTCAGATGGCGAACGAAATCCAAATTTACTACCGGCATATCGCAAGCCAGCAGATACACATATTGACTGCGGGCGTGGTTTAGTGCCGAATGGACACCGGCCAAAGGACCTTTACCCAGATAGATATCGCTGCAAAGCCGGACATCAATACCTTCATACAGCTGAGGCTTGGCGGTGACAATCAGGATGTCAGAGAATTCTTCCTTCAGGGTTCGAATGATGTTTTCCAGAATTCGGCGGTCATCTGCCATTAGGAGCTGTTTATCAAAACCCATCCGGGAGGATTTTCCTCCTGCCAGGATGGCAGCGGTTCCAAACATAGGAAGAGCCTCCCGGAGCGTTTCCGCTCCGGGATTTTCGCTTGTAGTATTCACGGTTACGCCTTCTCGATCCGGGCGGCGCAAACCTTCAGCTCGGGAATCTTTGCGGTGGGATCGATGACAGTGTTGGTCAGCAGGTTGGCAGGGCCGTCTGCAAAGTGGAAGGGCATAAACAGCACGCCTTCCGGTACGATGTCAGTAACTCTTGCTTCCACGACAACTCTGCCACGGCGGGAGGAGACCTTCACATCATCTCCTGGAGCGATGCCCAGCTTGGCAGCGTCGGCAGGGTTCACTTCCACATAGGAGCGGCCAGCGATATTCTTCAGGCCTTCGACGCGGCCGGTCATGGTGCTGGTGTGATAATGATACAGAATACGGCCTGTGGTGAAGATCATGGGATATTCACTGTCGGGAGTTTCTGCGGAGGGACGGTAGGGAGCGGGTTTGAACAGCGCGCGCTCACCGCGGCTGAACTTACCCACATGCAGAATGGGAGTGCCGGGATGATCGGCGGTGGGGCAGGGCCACTGCAGGCCTTCCTTTTCCAGGCGCTCATAGCTCATGCCACCGTAGGAGGGAGTGACAGATGCGATTTCAGCAAAGACTTCTTCAGCGGTACGGAAGCTGTTGCCGTAACCCAAAGCAGCCATCACATCAGAGAGGATCTCAAAGTCTGCGTGGCTCTGACCGATGGGGTTGATAGCCTTGCGAATCCGCTGTACACGGCGCTCGGTGTTGGTAAAGGTGCCGTCCTTTTCTGCAAAGGTGCAGCCGGGCAGAACTACATCTGCCAAAGCAGCGGTCTCGGTCAGGAAGATGTCCTGAACAACCAGCAATTCACAAGCCTTCAGCGCCTTTTCCACATGGTTCAGGTCGGGATCGGACATCATGGGGTTCTCGCCCATAATGTACAGGCCACGGATCTTGCCTTCTTCCACAGCATTCATGATCTCGGTCACGGTTAGACCGGGCTTGCCGGACAGGCTGACACCCCAAGCCTTTTCAAACTTTTCACGAACGGCATCGTTGAAAATCTTCTGGTAGCCGGGCATATCGCCGGGCAGACAACCCATATCGCAAGCGCCCTGAACATTGTTCTGACCGCGCAGGGGGTTGACACCGCAGCCGTACTTGCCGATTTTGCCGCACAGCAGAGCCAGGTTAGAGGTGCCCATAACGCCCTCAGTACCGGTGGAATGCTGGGTAACACCCATAGCATAGTAGATGCCGGCCTTGTCAGCCTTGGCATACAGGCGGGCGGCCTTCTTGAGTTCTTCTGCATCGATCTGGCAAATTTCAGCAACCACCTCGGGGGTGTAGTCCTTAACGACTTCCTTAAGCTCTTCATAGCCTTCGGTACGCTCATCAATGTACTTCTGGTCCTGCAGGCCTTCGGAAATGATGACATTCATCATACCGTTAAACAGTGCAACATTGGTACCGGGCTTGATCTGCAGGAACACATCAGCCTCACGGCACAAGGGGATACGCCGAGGCTCAGCAACGATAATCTTTGCACCCTTCTTTTTTGCCTGACGGATCAGAGAGCCGATAACGGGGTGGGTCTCGGTGGTGTTGGAGCCGGTGACGAAGACCACATCCTGATCAGCGGCTTCCGCAATAGAGTTGGTCATAGCACCGGAGCCCAAAGTGGTAGCCAATCCGGCAACGGTGGAGGCGTGGCACAGACGTGCGCAGTGGTCCACATTGTTGGTGCCGATGGCAGCACGCATCATCTTCTGGAAGACATAGTTGTCCTCGTTGGAGCAGCGGGCACTGC
>JAZSHO010000115.1:0-6010 GCA_045533345.1 Faecousia sp.
GTGGTTAACGTTGTAAACGATGGTGGGCAGGTCGTTGCCAGCGGGAGCGGAGATGACGACCTTCTTGGCGCCGGCGTCGATGTGAGCCTGTGCCTTAGCCTTGGAAGTGTAGAAACCGGTGCACTCCAGGACAACGTCAACCACGAGACCCTGACCAAGGATGATCACATCATCTCCGCTGCTTCCTGCACCACCAACTGCCTGGCTCCCATGGCTAAGGCTCTGAACGATCTGGCTGGTGGCGAGGCTGGTATCATGTGCACCATCCACGCTTACACCGGCGACCAGATGATCCTGGACGGTCCCCAGAGAAAGGGCGACCTGCGCCGTTCCCGCGCTGCTGCCATCAACATCGTTCCCAACTCCACCGGCGCTGCCAAGGCTATCGGCCTGGTCATCCCCGAGCTGAACGGCAAGCTGATCGGCGCTGCACAGCGTATCCCCACTCCCACCGGCTCCACCACCATTCTGAATGCTGTTGTTGCCAAGGAAGTCACCGTTGCTGAGATCAACGCTGCCATGAAGGCTGCTGCTACCGAGTCCTATGGCTACACCGAGGACGAGATCGTCTCCTCCGACATCATCGGCATGCGCTTCGGCTCCCTGTTCGACGCTACCCAGACCATGGTCAACAAGCTGCCCGACGGCAAGACCCAGGTCCAGGTCGTTTCCTGGTACGACAACGAGAACTCCTACGTTTCTCAGATGTGCCGCACCATCAAGCACTTCGCTTCCCTGCTGTAATTCACAGGTAAATTAAGTGTATAGCAAAACCGCCATCCTTCGGGATGGCGGTTTTTTACGGCCAGTGGCCGCTGACAATTCGAGCCTTCGGCTGGTCTGTAAACCAAGGCCATTGGGTGGTCAGCCCGATTCGCTACTGCGGGGGTAAATTGTAGTTTAGAAGGATAAAATTGTCGGCCGATGGCCGACGCAATGCTACGCATTGCAAAGATAACGGATTGCCACACCAGCCTGCGGGCTGGTTCGCAATGACATTATTATCTCACTTTCCGCAACAAAATGAGTGCTTCGCGTAACGAAACTGTGTCATTGCGAGCCAGTGCGCACACTGGCGTGGCAATCCGTTTCCCCGGCATCCGTAGGATGCCAATGCCCACAGGGTATCAAAATTCCGGGATAAAGCCAACATCCGCCGCTTCGGCTTCCTGTGTAAAGCCCTCCAGGTCATTGAGATACATCCAGCTTAAGACCGCGTCATATTCCTCATCCGTCACCCGGCGGTCCAAAGGAGAGGGAAGTCCACCCATGGGGGTATACTGCCGCATGAGGCTCACCAGCACCTCCCCGGGGGCGAAATTCTCCCCGATCCAGTCCAAAACTTTCAAAGAATTGTCCACAAATCCCGGCAAAATCAGATGCCGGATGATGGTGCCCCGCACCACCTTGTCCCCCTGCCATTGGACGGGGCCGGTCTGGCGGACCATTTCCTTAATGGCCTCCGCCGCCACGTGGAAATAGTCCGGGGCGGCGGACAGGGCAGCCCCTAACCGGGGGTCTGCGTACTTCATGTCCGGCAGATAGATGTCCACCTTGCCCTCCAGCTCCCGCAAAGTTTCCACACGCTCATAGCCGCCGCAGTTGTACACTACGGGAACGCTTAGCTTCGGCTCCAGAGCCGGGAGAATGGTAGGCAGAAAATGGGTGGGAGTCACCAGGTCGATGTTCTCCGCCCCCCGGGCGATCAAATCTTCAAAAAGCTCCCGCAATTCGGCGGAATCCATGGGCTTTCCCACCGCGCCGCCGGAAATGGCGGCGTTCTGACAATATTTGCACTTTAAGGTGCAGCCTCCGAAGAATACCGCGCCGCTGCCCCCGGATCCTGCCAGGGCAGGCTCCTCCCACTTATGGAGCATGGCCTTGGCCACCAGAGCAGTGGCCGGGCAGCGGCAGAAGCCCTCCTGCCCGGAAGTTCTGTCCGCGCAGCACATCCGGGGACACAGTTTGCAAATTTCGTAGTCCATAACAACACTTCCTTTGGGAACCATCATAGCAGAGTTGATGGCGATTCTCAAGCACCGGCTTTGCTTCGCGTAAAAATTACCACTGTCATTGCGAGGGCCTTTAGGCCCGTGGCAATCCGTTCTCCTTATGTACCGCTTACGATAATATACATTGCAAGGGGATACGGATTGCCACGCCAGTGTGCGCACTGGCTCGCAATGACAGAATAGCGGTAAGGCGAAGCAAAGCCGTATCATTCTGCACACTCTCCACTCTTCACTCTCCACTCTTCACTCTCCACACTCCACTCTTCCCTTTACTTTCCCATAAAAATCTGCTACTATTGTTTTTTGAAAGGCGGTGAACACCATGAAAACCCGGAAATTAACAACCCTTGCGCTGCTGTGCGCCATTGCTCTGACCATTTTCATGGTGGAAGCCCAGATTCCGCCCCTGGTACCCATTCCCGGCATCAAGCTGGGCCTAAGTAATATCGTCACCGTTTTCGCAGTCTTCGCCATCGGGCCGAAGGAAGCCGCGGCGGTGCTGTTCGTACGGATTTTTTTAGGGGCGGTATTTGCGGGAAATTTCAGTACCATTTTCTACTCCGCCGCCGGCGGCGCCTGTGCTATTTTAGTGACCATCGGACTGAAATTCCTGCTGACCAAAAAACAGCTGTGGATTGCCGGCTGCCTGGGAGCCATCGCCCATTCCATCGGCCAGATGGCCATGGCCGTGGCCTTGACCTCCACACCTTCTTTGCTTGTTTATTTGCCTGTGATGATCGTGGTGAGCATCCTCACCGGCACCTTTACCGGCCTTTGCGCCCAATTCCTTGTAAACCGGGGGAACTTATGGAAAATTACTTCAACATGAATTTAACCAAGCAGGAGATCGACGCCATCTCCAATCTGGGTCTGGCCCACATGGGGGACTGCGTGTTCGAGATCCTCTGCCGGGGCTACCTCTGCGCCAAGGGCGGCAAGAACGTGGGCAACCTCCACCGGGACACCATTAACATGGTCAAAGCCTCTTCCCAGGCCAAGTTCGCGGACAAGCTGCTGCCTCTTTTGACCGAAGAAGAACTTGCCTACTACCGCCGGGGCAAAAATTCCCACGTCCACGGGGTACCCAAATCCGCCACTCCCGCGGAATACGCCAAGGCTACGGGTCTGGAAGCCCTCTTTGGCGCCCTGTACCTGGCCGGCAAGACGGACAGAATTAATGAGCTTTTCAAGAATGTAATGGAAGAATAAGTGTGAAGTGTGGAGAGTGAAGAGTGGAGTTATTTTTCTCTTCACACTCCACTCTCCAAACTCCACACTCAAAAACCGGAGGTTTTTCAATGGCCTTTGATGCTTTTTTCTTATCGGCGGTGCTGGAGGAAGTTCGGACCCGCTGCATCGGCGCCCGGGTGGATAAAATCCATCAGCCCAGCCGGGACACCTTAATCTTGCACTTGCGCTGCCGGGAGGGCCGGGAAAAGCTGCTCTTCGCCGCCAACCCCACCGCGCCCCGGCTGCATTTGACCACCGCCTCCCCGGAGAATCCGGCGGAGCCGCCCATGTTCTGCATGCTGCTGCGCAAGCACTTGATGGGCGCAAAAATTGCGGAAATCTCCCAGATTCCCATGGAGCGGTGCGCCACCTTCACCTTCGACTGCACCGATGAAATGGGCTACCCCGTCCGGAAGCGGCTGGTGGCCGAGCTGATGGGCAGAACCTGCAACCTGTACCTGCTGAGTCCCGAGGGTCGGATCATCGACTGTCTGCGGCGTATCGGCCTGGACGAGAGCGCCAAGCGGGCCGCCCTGCCGGGCCTGAACTACCAGGAGCCGGAACCCATTACCAAGCTGCACCCCATCGTAGGGGGCGATGGCTACATCGCCCCTTGTGACACCCCCCCGGAAGCAGAGGGCCGATGTGTGCATCGGCCCCTACGGAGTGTAGAAGATTATGTAAACTTCCTCTCCGCACCCGGAGCGGAGGTCATTGCCGACCGGCTCATGGATACCTTCGGCGGCCTGTCCCCGCTGATCTGCCGGGAGGCTGCCTTGTTCGCCGCAGGCAGTACCGATGCCCGGATCGATCTTCGAACCGTGGACACCGTAGGAGAAAAGCTGTGGCTGTTCTTCACGGAGCATCTGAACCACCCCAAACCCTACTACTACGCCCAGTCCGACGGCACCCCCAAGCAGTTCGCCTTCTGCCCCATCCGCCAGTACGGGGACTGCCACGAAGCCGAATCCTTCGGCGCGCTTCTGGACATGTACTACACCGTCCGGGACCGGAAGGACGCCATGCGGCAAAAGGGCCAGGCGGTGCGCAAAACCGTCCAGAACCTCTGCACCCGACTGACAAGGAAGCTGGCCATCCAGGAAAAGGAACTGGAAGCCACCTATGACCGGGAGCGGCTTCGCCAGCTGGGGGACATCGTCACCGCCAACATCCACAGAATCGTCAAGGGCCAGACCACCGTGCAATGCGAGGACTTCTACGACGAGGAAATGAAGCTGATTGACATCCCTATTTCCCCCATCCTGTCCCCCCAGCAGAACGCGGCGAAATTCTACAAGGACTACGCTAAGCTGAAAAACGCCGAGAAAGAGCTGACAAAGCAGATCGAGCTGGGCGAAACGGAGCTTCACTACCTGAAAAGCGTTCTGGAGGAACTGAACCGGGCAGGCACCGACGCGGAGCTGGAGGAAATCAAACGGGAACTGCAGGACGGTGGCTACCTCCGCCCCGAATCCGGCAAGAAACGGGCCAAGCAGGGAAAAGTCCCTCCCATGCGGTTCGAATCTACCGATGGCTATCCCATTTATGTGGGCCGGAACAACCGGCAGAATGAGGAACTGACCTTCAAACTGGCAAGAAAAGACGACATCTGGTGCCACGCCTCCAAGGTCCACGGCTCCCACGTGATCATCTCCTGCGGCGGCACCACGCCTCCCGACGACACCATCACCCAGGCGGCTCAGCTGGCGGCTTACTACTCCGAAACCAGCGGCGGCCAGAACATCCCCGTGGACGTAACTCCCGTGAAGCAGGTGAAGAAGATTCCCAACGGCAAGCCCGGCATGGTGATTTACCATTCGTATAAAACCGTCATCGCCAACCCCTACGCGGACATCGTGGTGGACGAATTGAACGCGGAGAAGAAAGAAACAGAATAAATCAGTAGGGGAGGGTCTTTGACCCTCCCTTGTTATTGATCAGAATGCACCTAAGGCCCCCTTGTGTAAAGGGGGCTGTCACCGAAGGTGACTGGGGGATTGACAACCCCTCCGTCACGGCTTTGCCGTGCCACCTCCCCTTACACAGGGGAGGCTTTGGGGATGCGGATTGCCACGTCGGGGCTTCGCCCCTCCTCGCAATGACATGGTGAATTTTACGCGAAGCAACACCATAACTGTCAATTGTCCATTAAAAAATGCACCGCGAAGGCGGTGCATTTTTTCAGACTGTCAAAAAAGTGTCATTCCGAGCCAGTGCTCACACTGGCGTGGGAATCCCCCAACTTTTGCGAAGCAAAACGGCATATTTTACCCTTAATCCGGGGGATTGCCACACCAGCCTGCGGGCTGGTTCGCAATGACAGGTAGTTTTTCGACACGCTCAAAAAATGCACCGCTTTCGCGGTGCATTTTTTCTATGTTCGTTATAGCTGCCAACAGGAGCTTTTGAGAAACTGATTTTTGAATGGGAAGCGAGAAATTTTGGTTCAGATTTTGTGTGAAAAGCCGCAGGAATACTTTGTGTATTTCAAGGCTTTTCTAAGCAAAAGCTGGGCCGAAAGATCCGCTGATCCATCAGAAAGCAGTTTCGAAAAAGCGACTAAAAAATCACAGCTGGGGGCCGGCGGCGACCAGAGCCTTGCCTGCGTCGTTGCCGGTGTACTTGACGAAGTTCTTGATGAAGCGGGCGGACAGATCCTTGGCCTTGTCTTCCCAAACCTGTGCGTCGGCATAGGTGTTTCTGGGATCCAGGATGTTGGTGTCAACGCCGGGCAGTGCAGTGGGAACTTCCAGGTTGAAGTAGGGGAT
>JAZSHO010000022.1:0-23299 GCA_045533345.1 Faecousia sp.
TGATGGCAACATCCTTGCCGTCCCGCAGGATCTCACCCTTACCGATCTGGGAGGGAGCGCCATACTCATGGATGACGGGAACAGCAGCGCGGCCGAAACGGATGTAAACGGGGCCCACATGCTCGTAGGCAGCCTTGACCATGGCGCGGCCTTCTACATCATCGGAGGGAGTCATGACCACCAAGCCGGGGATGGTACGCATCAGAGCGAAGTCCTCGCAGCACTGGTGGGAAGCGCCGTCCTCACCGACGCAGATGCCGCCGTGGGTAGCGCCGATCTTCACGTTCAGGTGGGGGTAGCCGATGGAGTTACGGACCTGCTCGTAAGCACGGCCGGCAGCGAACATTGCGAAGGTGGAAGCGAAGGGCACCAGACCGGTGGTGGACATACCGGCGGCAACACAGATCATGTTGGCCTCAGCGATGCCGCAGTCGAAGTGACGCTCGGGATATGCCTTCAGGAAGGTGCCGGTCTTGGTGGCGCCTGCCAGGTCGGCATCCAGAACCACCAGGTTCTCATACTGGGCGCCCAGTTCCTTCAGGGCGTTGCCATAGCTGTCGCGGGTTGCGATCTTCTTTACGTCTGCCATATCACTTGCCCTCCAGTTCGTTCAGAATAGCGGTCAGTTCCTTGATGGCCTGCTCATGCTCGGCATCGTTGGGAGCCTTGCCGTGCCAACCGGCGTTGTTCTCCATGAAGGAGACGTTCTTGCCCTTGACAGTCTCCATGACGATGGCAGTGGGCTTGCCCTTGGTGGCCTTGGCATTTTCCATAGCGGCTTCGATCTCGTCAAAGTTGTGGCCGTCGATGGCGATGGTGTTGAAGCCGAAGGCTTCCAGCTTCTCCACGATGGGGTAGGGGCTCATAACGTCGGCAACGTTGCCGTCGATCTGCAGGCCGTTGTTGTCCACAACGATGCACAGGTTGTCCAGATTGTAGTGGGCAGCTGCCATGCAGGCTTCCCAAACCTGGCCTTCCTGGATCTCGCCGTCGCCCAGCAGGGAGTAGACGCGGGCGGACTTGCCCTGGTGCTTCAGACCCAGAGCCATGCCAACGGCAACAGAGATGCCCTGGCCCAGAGAACCGGTGGACATATCGACGCCGGGAACGGTATTCATATTGGGGTGACCCTGCAGGTAGGAATCAATGTGGCGCAGAGTGACCAGATCTTCCACAGGGAAGAAGCCCCGCAGAGCCAATGCAGCGTACAGGCCGGGAGCGGTATGGCCCTTGGACAGCACAAAACGGTCACGGTCTTCCCACTTGGGGTTCTTGGGATCCACGTTCATTTCCTTGAAGTACAGGTAGGTGAACATTTCGGTTGCAGACAGGCTGCGGCCGGGGTGACCGGCCTTTGCGCCATGGGTGGCGTCAATGATGCCCATCCGGACCTTGCAGGCAGTGATCTGCAGCTGCAGCTTTTCAACGGGTGTCATAGTATTCCTCCTAATTATTATTATGTTTATCCGTTTTTCCAAAGGATTTCACAAAGCACAGAAAAGTCATGTCATTCCGAGCAAGCGGAGCGCGTCGAGGAATCTTCGCATTTGGTCTGCATTTGCAGTCACATCTGTGCCAAGATCCTTCGACTCGCTTCGCTCGCTCAGGATGACAACTTCTTTCCTTGTTTTCTGCTGCTCCTGGGTTCACAGCCGATAAACACAAATTTCTTATAAAATGTCAGCAGACCGGCTCGGCAAAGAACCGTTCTACCACTTCGGCAATGCCGTCGTGATTATTATCGCACAAAGTTACATAATTTGCAACGGCTTTTACATCATCTGTGCCATTTGCCATGGCAACGCCGATGCCGGCCATCTGAATCATGCTCAGATCGTTGGCAGCATCGCCCACGGCCACGGCATTTTCGATGGACACGTCCAGCATCCGGCAGAGCATTTTCACCGCTTCGCCCTTGTTCATGCCTGCGGGAACCACCTCCAGATAGGTGGGGTTGGAGAAGAAGGTATCCACCTTGCCGGCAAACTTCACTTCCAGATCCTTCTGCAGCTGCTGGATGGCAGGCAGATTTTCCGGTTCGATGACCAGCACCTTCACAGGCTCTTCCTTCACGTCCTTGTGGACATCCTCGATGACCCGATAGTCCATAAGGATCAGATCGCAGTACTTCCGGACGATGGCATCGTCGCACTGGGGCTCCACCAGCACCTGCCAGGTGTCGTAGGTCTGGAGGTGGATGCCTCTGGGGTTTACATAATCAAAGATATCCAGCACCGTGGGGATGTCCAGGGTCCGGGCGAAGACCTGGGCGCTTTTCTCCCAGTCGTAGATCATGGCGCCGTTGTAGGCAATGAGGTAGCAGCCGGGCTTGTCCAGTTCCAGCTTGCGGGCCTGCTTCATTGCGCTGGACAGAGGACGGCCGGTGGCGATGACCACGCCATGGCCCCGCTCCAGAGCGGCATCCAGGGCCTTCCGGTTGCCGGGGGTGATTTCCTTCTGATCGTTCAGCAGCGTGCCGTCCAGATCCATAAACAGCATTCGTTTTTCCATGGCAAATACCTCAGAAATTCACATCGTTCAAGCTTACCTGGTGGACTTCGATGCCCAGGCGGCGCAGGCTTTCCACCGTTTTGGGATCCGCCTTTTCGTCGGTGATCAGGGTCACCTGCCGGTCGTAGGTGCAGCTGCCGTACTTGGCAACGCTGGTTTCCGGGTCATTGAGCTTGGTGTGGTCCGCCAGGATGTACAGCTCCTTGGTGGTCCGGGCGATCATGGTTTCGTTGATGCCGATCTCCGTGGGGATATTGTAGCAGAATTCGCCGTTGGGGGTGACACCGGCACAGCCCAGGAAGGTCTTGTCCGCAGTGGAGTTCAGCAGAAAGCGCATAACGCTTTCGCCCACCATCACATGCTCCCGCAGCTCGCCGCCGGTGAGGGTAACGGTAACCCCCTTGTGGTGCTTTTTGGTAACGGCCATGCCGTTGTTGGTGATCACCCGGACATTATGGGCCGTAATATAATCCAGAATTCCCAGAGCGGCCATACTGCCGTTGACGAACAGGGTCTCTCCGCTCATGACCTTGGTGGCCGCGTAGCGGCTCAGCTGGCGGCGGTAGAGGGCCAACTCTTCCTCAGCGGAAACGCACCGGTATTCCGGATTCACCGTGGCACCGCCGTAGAACCGGGTCACCAGGTTCCGGTCTTCCAGATACTGCAGATCCCGCCGGACAGTCATACAGGACAGGCCGAATTCCTTCGCCAGGTCTTCCACCTTGACCTCTTCCTCTTCCCGGATCTTCTTGAGGATCTGGGATCTGCGGCGTTCCACAGAGGACTGGTCTCGCTTCATAGTAACTAGTTCATTCCTTTCCGATGGCACCTAAACGGTGCTGTTCCTTCGGTAGGGCAAGCCGCCCTACATTGGATTTACAGAAACTTTTCCAACTGATCAAAGTGGGAGATGGTTTCCACCTCCGGGTGTGCGGCGGCCTTCTCGGGGTTGGTGCAGTACCACACCGAGGGCATGCCCATGGCCTTGGGGCCCAGCACATCTTTTTTCAAGCTGTCGCCGACGAACAAGCATTCTTCCGGGGATACGCCCGCTTTCATCGCGCAGATGCGGAACAGCTTCTCGTGGGGTTTTTCCACATTGGCTTCTTCACTGCTGACGATGAAGTCAAAAAAGGGCAGCATCTGAAGTTTTTCTAGCTTCTTCAGCTGATATTCAATGGTCATATCCGTACCGATTCCCAGAACGTAGCCCTGCTCCTTTAACTTGGCAAGACAGGCCATACTGCCGGGGGTCGGTTCGGCATGCCGGATGAGGGTATCCCAGTAAAGTTCCCCCATGGGGCCGGCGTGCTTGATGGGCAGGCGGTTTCTTTCCAGCATCACCTGGAAGCGCATAGTCCGGTTGTGCAGCGCAGCACAGTCGGCATTGAGGCGCTCCTTTACATCTGCGGCAGCCTTGGCGATCTCCTGCTTGAAGGTATCCCGGTCCATGCCCAGATTCTCCTGCACATAGTCACAAAGAGCCTTCCACCCATGCTCGTGGGCATCGTCGTAGCTGTAGAGGGTGTTGTCGATGTCGAAAATAACCGCTTTAATCATAGCAAAAACCTCTGTAAAAATTTTTTGGGGTATGCGAAAAAGAATCCGGGCTTGCCGCCTGGTGGGTGCAAATGCCCGGATTCCTTTCAGCCGTCAGATCAGTCGACCAGACCGGCGTCGCGCAGAGCCTGCTCCATCTCTGCCATGGACATGATGTTCTTCAGGGGCAGGACAGTGGTCTTGGAGCGGTCAACGCCTGCAAAGGTGTTGGCAAAGGGCTTGGCGCAGAAGACGATGTCAAACTGAGAAGCAGAGGACTTGCCCTCAGAGATAGCGCAGTGGTGGATCTTACCGGGCTTGATACCCAGTTTGGTCAGAACCTTCTGCAGGGTCATCTTCATCATCAGGGAAGAGCCGGCACCGTTAGCGCAGCAAACCAGGAAAGACTTGTTATCCAGCTTAGTAGCCATAGTAAAATTACTCCTTATTATTTATTGCTGCGCAGCGCAGCGGATGTTTTTTGGGGTAGGCGCACCCGATTTGGGTCGGGTGCGCCCGGTTTTAGAATTAAGGATTGAACCAGCGTTTATGTAGTACGAAACAAACGCTTACTTGTTAGCCTTGTACTCCTTGTAAGCCTCGTAGTCCTCGGTGATCAGGAAGTAGCCCTTCTTGTCCATACGGTACTCGATCTGGGGGATAGCCAGCAGAGCAACAGCGCACAGAACCAGGCCAACGTAGCCCAGGTACTTCATGATGACGGTCATCAGGGGCCACACGGTTGCCCAGTCGAACATGCCCAGGTAGCCGCCGTAAGCAGCCATGCCGCACCAGCCGGCGATCAGAGCGGAGCCGAAGACCTGGATCAGACCAACGCAGAAGGGAATGATCAGGCAAGCTTTGATGCCGCCCTTTTCGTTAACGACCAGACCGATGGTAGCGTTGTCGAAGAAGACGGGAACGAAGCCGCAGATGATGATGGTGGGAGAACCAACCAGGATCAGGGTGACGATGGCGACCAGCTGGCCAGCCAGACCGGCCAGGAAGCCGAAGGTAACAGCGTTGGAGTCGCCGAAGCCGTAAGCAACAGCGCAGTCGACGCCGGGGATGGAGGAGGGCAGCAGCTTGTCAGCGATACCCTGGAAGGACTGGGTCAGCTCGGTAACGAAGGTACGGACGCCCAGCTGCAGGATAGCCAGATAAACTGCGAAGTTCAGGGACTTGTCCAGGATGAACCATGCGAAGTTAGTGCCATCGGTGGTATAGCCTTCTGCAACAAAGAAGGGCTTGCCGATAACGACCATGATGGCGCCGAAGAAGACGGTCATCAGGATAGCGGTACAGACCATGTTCTCGTTGAAGATGGAGAAGAAGCCGGGCATCTCCAGATCGCCGACCTTCTTGACCTTGCGGGTGACGTTGCCGTCCTTGTCCTTCTTTTCGCCCCACAACTTGTCGGCCAGCCAGTAGCCCAGACGCAGGCCGAACATCTGCTGGTGAGCAATGGCGAAGCCGGCGCCGTCGGTCAGCTCCTGCACGGGCTTAACAGTCATGTTGGAGCCGACTGCCCAGTAAGCGCCCAGCAGGATGGACATGCAGACGATCATCATGACGTCGTTGGTCAGCAGAGCGGGGATAGCGAACATGATCAGCCAGTAAGCGGTGGAAGCCTGCTGAACCTGGACGTGACCGGTGGTGAACAGAGTACGGCACTTGGTGATCTTGTTAAAACGGACCAGCAGGATGTTAACAATGAATGCAACCAGCAGCAGCAGCATAACATTGGAGAAGCCCTTGCCGAAGACTTCCTCGACACCTGCGGTAACGGCGTTCTGGCCGTAGTAGGGGTCGATAACGCAGGCAGCCAGGTTGAAGCGCTTGTCCAAGCCGGCCAGGATGGGACGGAAGTTGTTGACCAGACCGCTGGAACCAACGTTCAGGATCAGCATGCCGATGATGGCCTTCAGGGTGCCGCTGAGGATGTTGTACCACTTTTCCTTCTTCAGCAGGTAGCCGATCAGAACCAGGAAGCCGATCATGTAGGGAGCCTTCTGCAGAATGTAGGTTGCAAAGAAGGTCCAGATTGCGTTCAAAATTGCCATAAATTCTTTCTCCTCTCGATTTTTTTGAGATATTTATTTTGGGTGAATATGGACTTTGCGGGGGAATGCGGGGATTGTACTACGCTGGTTTATTTGGAAGCAAAGATCAGTCTTCCTCGATGGGATGAGCGATCTCGGCAGCCAGAATATCCTCAGGGGTGTTGGCCTCCATCAGAGCGTCCAGGAGTTCTTCATTGCAGAAGACACCCATCAGCTGCTGGATGTTGTTCAAATGCTCGTCGGGATTGCAGGCAGCCAGAGTGAAGAAGAGCTTGGCGACCTTTTCTTCGCCCTCTTCGTCACAGCCGAAGCTGACTTCTTCCTTGACGCGCATAAAGCCAATGCCGGTCTTGTGGACACCGCTGGCGTTTTCCTGAGAGTGGGGCATGGCCACGTAATGCTCAAACACCACGTAGGGGCCATACTTTTCGATGCAGTTTACGATCTGCTGATAGTAATCTGCGTCTACGCTGCCGTCGGCGACCAGGCTCTCGGCGGAGAGGCGGACAGCCTCCTGCCAGGAATCCACCTTGTCGACGAACTTGTAGTGCTTCTTTTCAACGATGGTCTGCAGAACACTTGCCATTTCGTTGCCCTCCTAACATTACAGGCAGGAGCGGTAGGGGATGTTCTGGGGATGCTCGAAGCAATCCTCGAAGCCCCGGCGATGATGGAAGTACCACTTATCCTTATCCTGGGGATAGGTGTACTTGCCGCCAACCTGCCAGAAGAAGGGATGGAACTGATACTCGTTGCGCAGCTTCTTGAAGTTGTACAGCAGGTTGATCTCCTCGCAGTCGGCCTGGAAGTTGGTCCAGACGTCCCAGTGGATGGGAACGACGACCTTGCAGCGCAGGTTCTCAGCCATACGCAGAATGTCGATGGAGGTCATCTTGTCCTGCATGCCGATGGGGTTCTCACCGAAGGAGCCGAAGGCCACGTCGATGTCGTAATCCTTGCCGTGCTTTGCGAAGTAGATGGAGAAGTGGGAGTCGCCGGAGTGGTAGATGTTGCCGCCGGGAGTCTTGATCAGGTAGTTGACGGCCTTGTCGTCCATGTCGGTGGGGCAGACACCGGTGAGCTCTTCACGGGTCTCGTCGGTCTTGTCGGTGGTAACGATGCAGGTACGGTCGAAGCTGTCCAGAGCCACGATCTCCAGATCCTTGATCTTGATCACGTCGCCGGGCTTGACGGTAACGCAGCGGTCAGCGGGAACGCCCCACTTGATCCACAGTTCAACGGACTTCTTGGGGCCGATGAAGGGAACGGGGATCACATTGCCCTGGTCATCAGTGGTGGTCATGCCGCTGTTGATCACATGGGCGGCCCACTCGGGGGACATATGGTCCTGGTGATAGTGGGTAGCCAGAACGGCATCCACCTGCTTGAATGCGAAGGGATCAAATACGAAGGGAACATTGCGCAGGTTGGGCTGCATCATGCGGCTGCCGCACATATTGGCCATCTGGTGGCCCACTGCCATCTTGCCGTTGCCGTGGGTACGCTTGCCGTTGCCGCACCACAGGTCGATGGTAACGTTGGCGTTGCCGGGAGTCTTGAACCAGACGCCGGTGCAGCCCAGCCACCACATAGCCACGTTGCCGGGAGCGACAACTTCGTTCTCGATATCCTCAACCAGCCAGGTGCCCCATTCGGGGAAGGTAGCCTTGATCCAGGAATCGCGGGTCATTTCGGAAACTTTGCTCATTTTAACATTCCTCCTTCTAAAGATAGAAATTGGTTTGCCCCAAATTCTGTTAGTAACATCATAACCGAAAACGAACATGATTGCAAGTGTTTTTTATGTTCGTTTCGACTTTTTTAATGTTCATTGTGTTTTTCTGTTTTCCGAACTTTTCGTTCCTTAGATTTTTTACAGAATTTTGAACACTTTTTCCGGATTTTTTGAATAATCTGGGTATTTGTTATTATTTTATGCTAGTTTCCATATCAAAACCTGTTTTTTGTCACTTCTTACAAATTATATTACTGTTTTTTCCTATTTCCCCCGATAGTTTTGGTTGGAATTATTTTATTTTCCCTCTTGCAAGATACCTCTGAATGCGGTATAATTTTTTCGTGAAGAAATTGAAATCGGGTTTTATGTTCGATTTGAACATTTCAAATTGTTCATTTTATGTTCGTTTCGTTTTTAACGGACATTTTCCCAAAAATTTAAAATGCAATGGGGGTTTCTGATTTGAAAAAGTATACCATCGGCCTGTACGAAAAGGCCATGCCCAAGGCAATGGACTGGCGTGCCATGCTGGAATGCGCCAAGGAATGCGGCTATGATTTCGTGGAAATCAGCATCGACGAGACCGACTACCGTCTGTCCCGTCTGGACTGGACCAAGGAGCAGCGTCTGGAGCTGGTACAGCTTATGAAGGAAGTAGGCATTCCCATTCGTACCATGTGCCTGTCCGGCCACAGAAAATATCCCTTCGGCGCTTCCGATCCCGCTGTCCGGGCCCGGGGCATGGAGATCATGGAAAAGGCCATCCAGTTTGCCGACGATCTGGGCATCCGGATCATCCAACTGGCAGGCTATGATGTGTACTACGAAGAAGGCACCGTCGAAAGCGAGCGCCTGTTCCGGGAGAATCTGATCAAGGCCACCCACATGGCAGAAGCCAAGGGCATCCTCATGGGCTTTGAAACCATGGAAACCGAATTCATGAACACCGTCACCAAGTCCATGAAGTATGTGGACATCGTGGGAAGCCCCTACCTGGGTGTGTACCCCGACTCCGGCAATCTGACCAACGCCGCCAAAACCTACGGCACCGATGTGCTGGAGGACATGGAGCGGGGCAGAGGCCACATCGTCGCCCTGCATCTGAAGGAAACCATCCCCGGCCACTTCCGGGAGATCCCCTTCCTCACGGGCCACGTGGACTTCGAAGCCGTCATCGCCAAGGCCTGGGACATGGGCGTCCGCCGCTACGTTACCGAAATGTGGGACGTGGGTCTGGACAGTTGGAAGGACGACATCAAATTTGCTAATAATTGTATGTCGAAAATCCTGAATAAATTTGACTGATTCCGTTTTATATAGTATACTAAAGGGAGGATACCGAAATGAAAGTTGAAAAGAAAGTGATTTCCAATCTGAACAAGTGCTACTCCATGAGTCAGCTGAACTACAAGGGCCAGAATTGCTTCCTGGTGGCTGCCGAGAAGAAGGATCCCTGCTACCTGTTCGCTGAGGACGGCACTCTGCTGGAAACCGTTTGGGAGCAGCCCGGCGGCGTTATGACCATGACTCCCGTGCCGAACGGCAACGGCGCATTCCTGGCCACCCATCAGTTCTACTCCCCCAATGATTCCGCTGCTGCCAAGATCATCATCGCCGAGCCTAAGGAGGAGGGCGGCTGGAACATCCGCACCCTGTGCGATGCTCCCTTCGTTCACCGCTTCGGCCTGCTGCAGCGCAATGGCGTTACGTATCTGATCGTCTGCTGCCTCAAGAGCGGCCACGAGTACAAGAACGACTGGCGCTCCTACGGCGTTACTTACGGCGCAGTCCTGCCCGAGGACCTGTCCGCATACAATGAAACAAATCAGCTGAAGCTGACCCCCATCAAGCTGGGCATGCTGAAGAACCACGGCTACTCCCTGGTGAAGAAGGACGGCTACGACACCGCTCTGGTTGCCTGCGAGCAGGGTGTCTTCCAGTTTGCTCCTCCCGCCGCCATCGGCGAGCCCTGGACCGTGGAACAGCTGCTGGCCGTTCCCAGCAGCGACGCTGTGCTGATGGACTTTGACGGCGACGGCCAGCTGGAGCTGGGCTCCATCGCTCCCTTCCACGGCAACTCCGTGGTGATCTACCATCTGGACGAGCACGGCAACTATGTGCCCCAGTGGAAGCTGCCCATCCCCGAAGCCCAGACCGAAATGGTCCACGCTACCTGGGCCTGCAATCTGCTGGGCAAACCCAGCTGGATCGTTGGCTGGCGTAAGGGCACCAAGGACACCATTGCCATCTCCTGGGGCGAGGGCGACTACGTTGTGGATTACATCGACCGCAACACCGGCTGCGCCAACGCCATGCACTTTGTAAACAGCGACGGCAAGGACGTGATCGTGGGCACCAACCGCGAGATCGACGAAGTCGCCATGTATACCATCACCGAATAACGAGGAGGAGAAGCCAATGCTTGAAGAACTGAAGCAGAAAGTTTACGAAGCCAATATGGAGCTTCCCCGCCGGAATCTGATCACCTACACCTGGGGCAATGTCAGCGGCATTGACCGGGAAAAGGGTCTGTTCGTCATCAAGCCCTCCGGCGTGGAATATGACGATCTGAAGCCCGAAGATCTGGTGGTCATGGACCTGCAGGGCAACAAGGTCGAGGGTGAGCTGAATCCCTCCTCCGACACCAAGACCCATCTGGCGCTGTACAATGCCTTCCCCCAGCTGGGCGGCATCGCCCACACCCACAGCCCCTACGCTGTCTCCTGGGCCCAGGCCCGCCGGGACATTCCCTGCTACGGCACCACCCACGCTGATTACTTCTACGGCCCCATTCCCTGCGCCCGGAATCTGACCCCCGCTGAGATCGAGGAAGATTACGAGATGAACACCGGCAACGTGATCATTGAGACCTTTAAGGAGCGCGGCATCAATCCCGCTCACGTTCCCGCTGTCATCTGCGCCAACCACGGTCCCTTCACCTGGGGCAAAGATGCCGCCCAGGCCGTTTACCACGCTGTGGTTCTGGAAGAGGTGGCCAAGATGGCCATCTTCACCGAGCAGAACTGCCCCACCATCGGCCCCGCTCCCCAGTGCATCCAGGACAAGCACTTCATGCGTAAGCACGGCCCCAACGCCTACTACGGCCAGAAGAAATAAGTTCGTAAATCCTAAAAAATTAACATAAAAAGAGGTATTTATTATGCAGCAGTTTACTTACACCGTTAACGATCCCCTGGGCATCCACGCTCGTCCCGCCGGCATCATCGCCAAGATGGCAAAGCCCTACGCTGACACCGTCATCACCATCACCAAGGGTGACAAGACCGTTAAGGCTTCCCAGCTGATGAAGCTGATGAGCCTGGCTGTCAAGAACGGCGACGAAGTCGTTGTTGCCGCTGAAGGCCCCGCTGAAGAGGCTGCCATCGCCGAAATGAAGAAGTTCTTCGAGGAGAACCTGTAATCTTTTCAATCTTACCAGACGCCTGTCCAATCTAATATGGGCAGGCGTCCGCCCATTATGGAGGAATGAAACATGATTTTAATGCAAGGTAAAGGCGTTTCCAAGGGTGTTGTGAAGGGCAAGCTGTATTTCTACGAGCGCCCCAATTCCACCGTGGAGTGCGTCCAGGTGGCCGACATCGAGGCGGAAAAGGCCCGTCTGGCTGAGGCCCAGGAAAAGTCCATCGCCCAGCTGGAAGTTCTGGCCGAGAAGTGCCGGGAAGAAGCCGGCGACGAGGCTGCTATCCTCTTTGAGACCCACGCCATGTTCGTGGAGGACGAAGACTACGTCGAGTGCGTTATGGACACCCTGGCAGAAGAAAACTGCAACGTGGAGTACGCCGTTTCCGTGGCCGGCGAGCAGTTTGCCGCCATGTTCGCTGCTATGGACGATGCTTACATGCAGGCCCGTGCCGCTGACATCAAGGACGTGACCCGCCGGATTCTGAACAATCTGATGGGCATCGTGGAAGGCGGTATCGACTCCGATGAGCCCATCATCCTGGCTGCCGACGATCTGGCTCCCTCCGAGACCATCCAGATGGACAAATCCAAGATCCTGGCCTTCGCTACCCAGGGCGGCTCCGGCAACAGCCACACCGCCATTCTGGCCCGTACCATGGGCATCCCCGCCATCTGCGGCCTGAGCGACAGCCTTAAGAAGGAATACCACGGCCGTCTGGCTTACATCGACGGCACCGACGGTACCATCATCCTGGATCCCGATGAGCTGACCCTGGCCGGTCTGCGCAAGAAGTTCGAGGAGCAGGAAGAGCGCAAGGCTCTGCTGCAGAGCATGCTGGGCAAGGAAGACGTGACCCTGGACGGCAAGAAGGTCAACGTTTACTGCAACATCGGCTCCCCCGACGACCTGGACGCTGTTATCGCCAACGACGGCCAGGGCATCGGCCTGTTCCGCTCCGAGTTCCTGTATCTGGCTTCCAACGACTACCCCAGCGAAGAAGAGCAGTTCCAGGCTTACAAGAAGGTGGCCGCCGGCATGAACGGCAAGCGTGTCATCATCCGTACCCTGGACATCGGCGCTGACAAGCAGGTGGACTACTTCCAGCTGAACAAGGAAGAGAATCCCGCCATGGGCCTCCGGGCTGTCCGTATCTGCCTGAACCGCCCCGAGATCTTCCGCACCCAGCTGCGTGCCCTGTACCGGGCCTCCGCTTTCGGACGGGTTGCCATTATGTTCCCCATGATCACCTCCGTCTGGGAAGTGAAGGAATGTAAGCGCGCCTGCCAGAGCGTCATGCAGGAGCTGGAGAAGGAAGGCATCCCCTACAACAAGGATACCGAGATCGGCATCATGATCGAGACTCCCTCCTCCGTCTTCATCGCCAATGAGCTGGCTAAGCTGGTTGACTTCTTCAGCGTCGGCACCAACGACCTGACCCAGTACACCCTGGCCTGTGACCGTCAGTGCAACGACCTGGGCAAGTTCTACGACGCCCATCATCCCTCTGTCCTGCGGGCTCTGAAGATGGCTGCCGACGCCGCCCATGCCAACGGCATCTGGATCGGCATCTGCGGCGAGCTGGGCGCTGACCTGGATCTGCTGCCCACCTTCCTGGCCATCGGCATTGACGAGCTGAGCGTTTCTCCCTCCGCTGTTCTGCCTCTGCGCGCAGAGCTGCGTAAGAGCATCGCCCAGACCTGCACTCTGGATATGCTGGAGTGCTAAGCGAAACAAACGCAAAAAACCGGAGCCAGAGGCTCCGGTTTTTTTTGCGGGCCGGGATGGCCCGGCGGCCAATTCGAGCCTTTGGTTGATCAGTTGACCGGGACCATTGGGTGGTCGGCCCGATTCGTTACTGCATAGATAAATTGTAGTTTGCCGGGAAGGCCCGGCAGCCAATTCGTTACGGACCCAGCCAGGAAACGCACGCATCCTGATTGTGCTCGACCATTACTGCACAGATAAATTGTAGTTTAGCGGGCAAGGGCCCGCGGCCAATTCGCATGACCTGCGGCGGTAACCGTAACCCGTCCGCTCGGCCCGGTAACGACCAGCGCCGCAGTTTGTGCGAGTTGGCCGTGGGGCCATCCCCACAAACAATAATTTACCTCGCAATGTCAAAACGGGCGGCCATAGGCCGCCCGTTCATTTTGCATTTTGCATTCTGCATTTTACATGCATTTATTCCCCAACCGCCTTGTTGGTAGCCAGGGTGTAGGCGAGCTTGACCATGCTGGCCTTGCCCATGTGGGTCTTTTCTTCACCCAGCCGCAGAACCTTGCCCTGGTTCTTGCCCATGGGCAGCCAGGCGGTAAGGCCGGCACCGTTGGGGTCGCTGTACTTGCAGAAATTGACCAGATAGCCAATCATCTGTCGGCTCAGGTCGAAGTCCTTTTTCTCCATAGGCCGCCAGCAGTTGCTCAGGGTACCGAACCAGTACCACAGGTCGCTGGAGTGCCAGGCACCGTTGTCATCACCGGGAAGGTTTCGGTCGAAGAACCAGAAGTAGCTGGCCTTCTCCCGCTTGGCGCAGAAATCCTTGCCCATGGCATAGAGGATGGGGGGCATCACGTCATGGCTGGTGGAACCGGCCATGTAGGGGATGTTGTGAGGCTGGGCACCCTTCACGTTGAAGATGCCGTCGATCACGGGAGTGGTGGCGCCCTGGCCGCCCTTGACCTCCTTCTTGGCCTTCTGCCACTGGGCGAAGAGGGTCTCCACGGGAAGTGCCCGGAAAGCTTCCAGGTCGGAACAGCCGCAGCGCTCCATCACCGTATGCCAGAAGTCATAGCTCTTCTCCGGCAGATTGCCGCCCATAAGGCCGCCCAGGCCACAGCCGCTGGACATAACGGCCTTGGCGAACATACCTTCCGTCAGAGGACTCTGACTCAGCAGCTGGACGCTGGCGCCGCCGGCGGACTGGCCCATGATGGTGATGTTGTCCACATCTCCGCCGAAAGCGGCGATATTGTCCCGGACCCACTGAATGGCCGTCATCTGGTCAAAAAGGCCGTAGTTGCCGGTATGGCCTGCCTCCTGCTTCAGTTCCGGCAGGCACAGGAAGCCCAGAGGTCCCAGGCGGTAGTTCAGCGTCACGCCGATGATGCCGCTGAGGGGCCATTCGGGACCGTCGAAATGCTTCTCGTGACCGCAGCCGCCGGTGAAACCGCCGCCGTGGATGTATACCAGAACCGGCAGCTTGTCCCCCTCCTTGGCGTCCTCGGGAGTGAAGACATTCAGAAACAGGCAGTCCTCGCTGTAGGTGTAGGTCTCGCCCTTGCGAAATTCGTTGTAATAGAAGGCCTTTTCGGGCATATCCTCCTCGTTGTAGAAGGCCCGGGCCTGGTAGGAGCAGTTACCGTAGCGGGTGGCATCGTAGATACCCTCCCAGCTTGTGACCTGCTTGGGATATTCCCAACGGCCTGCGGTGGCATAGCGGATACCCTTGTAGGCAGCGGTACCCAGGACCCGGCCGGGACCGCCCTGAAGCTCACCGCAGGGAGTTTTGATGATGTAGTCCATGTTGTTTCTCCTTTTTGCTGAATGGATGGGAAAACAGATAGTAAAAGATGCAGGCATGGCTCTGCTTCACCCAAGAAAAGTTTGTCATTGCGAGGCCCAACGGGCCGTGGCAATCTCCTGCTAAGCAGAATAATTTTACAGATGGGTAAATTAACATGGAATATGTGGGATATACAATGTTAATTGGTGCAAAGCAGTGGAGAAGTACAGTGCCGGAGATTGCCACGTCGCCCCATTGGGGCTCCTCGCAATGACATGGTTATCTATACGCTAAACACAGCCGTAGGTTTAGAAATAACTGTCAACTGTCAATTGTCAACTTTACATTTTTTAGTGTTCCCGGTTCCAGGCGGCGGGCATCCAGGGGTACTTTTTCTCGTTCTCCAGGCCGTACTCCTCCAGCTTGCGCAGCTGCTCCACCACATGGGGCATATTCATCCGGTCCACCATCTTGCAGATGATCTCCTCGCCGGTGGCTGCCATGGCATCCCGGGTGGCGATGTCGGGGATATCGGGGGTGCCCATATGGTCGCCGTTCTCGCCGAAGCAGTAGCCAACGGCAGCGGACTGATAGCCCAGGGCAAACAGATCGTTATAAGGTGCGCAGGACTGGGGCTGCTTGTGATCATAGCCGGTGACCAGAGCGATGTCATCCAGGCGGTTCATGATCTTGTAGGCACCCACGGTGATGGAATGGAAGTCCAGCATGAAGTTCTTCAGGATGTCTGCGTTCTTACCCATGCTCATCATGGAATCCATGTACAGGATGGGCACACCGGTCTCATCGTAGAAGTCCCGGATCATGGGGCAGATGGTCATATGGGCAGGGCCGTGGAAGGAAATATAGACCTGGCGCTTGAAGCCCAGCCGCAGCAGGGATCTTGCGATGGCGCCCAGGTAGTCGATGCCCTGGCGGACGGTGACCTGAACGGTGCCCCGGCCGGAGGCGGTTGCGCCTGCGTAGAAGTAGGGCAGGCCGGTCAGCACCAGGCCGTCGCAGGCCTCGGCCATCTTCAGGGCGTAGGCCTCGGAAATCACGGTTTCGCAGTCCAGGGGGAAGCCGCCGTGCATTTCGGTGGTACCCACGGGAACGATGATGATATCATTTCTCTGGAGGTAATCCTGAACCTCAGAGTTGAGCATTTTGCCAAGAATACGGGTACGCATAAATTTGCTCCTTTCTTAAAACAAGCATGTCATCGCGAACCAGTGCGCACACTGGTGTGGCGATCCCCCAAGGATTCCAGGAGTGTCCGGGGGATTGCCACGTCGCCGCCTTTGGCGGCTCCTCGCAATGACAGCTCCTGATAAAAAACAAATCAGGCGGCACGGCATAGCCGTGCCGCCCGTAAACGGTCAGTTAAGAGAAATTACTCAGCCTTCTTAGCGGCCTTGGCAGCAGCCATCTCTGCCTTGACTTCGGGGGTAATGTTCCAAACGAACTTGAAGGCAGCCCAGGAGCCCAGGACGAAGATGCCAGGAACCAGCACGCACAGAGCCTTGATGCCGGTCAGAACGGAAGCAGCCTGGACGCCGCCGGCAGCAGCCAGAGCGGTGTCGTAGCCGATCCAGCCCAGAGCCAGAACAGCAGCGGAGTTACCGATGGTCTGGCCGATACGGCGGGTCAGGTTGAAGGTACCGTAGATGGAACCCTCGGTACGCTTGCCGGTGAGGTACTCGTTGTAGTCGATGGCTTCACCGACCATGCCCCACTGCATCTGGATGGACATCATGCCGACGCCGGAAGCAATGGAGGACCACAGCATGTGGACCATGGCAGGAACATCCATGACCATGTGGGCAGCGAACAGGGAGATGTACAGAACGGAGCCCATCAGCAGGCTGGCACGGATGGTGGGGACCAGACCGAACTTCTTAGCCAGCATGGGAGCGAAGACCAGGATGGCGATCATGAAGGGCATGGAGATGACGGAGGTCAGGGACATCAGGGAAACGTCGCCCAGAACGTCGGCGTACATATAGGTGCCCAGGGTGGAGGTGACATACTGCATGGTGCAGATGCAGACACCGTGGATACACAGAGCCAGGAAAGCCCGGTTGACCTTGAAAACGTTCAGAATGTCGGTGAACTTGATGTCGTCAGCCTTGGCATCGGACTCGACAATGTTGCGCTCCTCAGTCAGAGCATAGTGGCCGTAGCAGATCACAGCACCCACAATAGCGCAGACGGTAGCGCCGATGGCGTAGCCCTTGGGATCGGAATCGCCGAACTTGGACAGGAAGATGGGGAACAGCATAGCGGGCAGCATGTTACCGATCATGCCGCCGACACCACGGGCAGAGGACAGGGAAGCACGTTCCTGGTCATTGTTGGCCATAGCGGACAGCAGGGAGCCCATGGGAATGTTGAACATGGTGTAGGTTGCTTCGTACAGGATCTTGCAGATGAACAGAACAACGATCATCATGGTGCCCTCGAACATGGTGGGCACAGTCCAGAAGATGATGGAGGTGATTGCCAGCATGGGGGTAGCCCGCAGCAGCCAGGGACGGAACTTGCCCTTGGGGTTGCGGTTCTTGGCGAACATTTTGTCCATCAGAGCGCCCATCATGGGGTCGTTGACGGCATCCCAAATGTTCCAGATAGCCAGCAGAGCTGCCAGAACAACAGTGTTGACCTGCAGAACGTTGGTGTAGTAACGGGTAACGAAGGAGCCCATGAGCGCGAAGGTCATGCAGCCGCCCCAGTCACCCAGCATGTAGCCGATCCAGTGCTTCACGCTCAGCTTATCGCCGGTGGGTTTCTTAGCCATTGTAATTTCTCCTTATATCTATTATTCGCGGAAAGCGTCTTTCCGCAGTTTACACGGATATATTACCAAATTATGAACGCAAAGTTAATTGCAAATTTTCGATAAAACATTGCAAATCCAGCAAATCTTTGCTATATTATGAACAAAACCAAAAAACAGCGGCGGTGATTTTTGTGAAATTATCTGAGATACGGGAGCTGATGCAGCAGCTGCCCGATTACCGAAACAGCAAAAACCCCGAGGAACAGCGGCGGCTTCTGCTGAAGCTGGGCCTGGAGCCCGGCACCCTTTACCAGGAACTGGAAATGGAATCCCGGTTCGTGGATACCCACCGGGATACCAGCTGGTCCAATTCCACCATCAGCCTCCACAGCCATACCTTTTACGAGCTGCTGTGCTGTAATAACAGCTGTGATGCGGAGTATCTGGTGGGCAGCGACCGCTACCGGCTGCAAAAGGGTGACATCCTGCTCATCGCCCCGGGGGTCAGTCACCGGCCCCTGCTGCCGGAGCGGATGACGGAGCCTTATAAACGGGACGTACTATGGCTCAGCGCGGAATTTATGGAATCTCTGGTCTTTCTGTTTCCGTCTCTTCTGGAGCAGCGGCCGCTGTACAGCACCATGCTCCGCACCGGCGGCACCCGGTGGGAATTTCTGGGGGAGCTGTTCCACAAGGGCGTCAAGGAAACGGAGGCCCAGGCCCCGGGCTGGAAAATGGCAGTGCTTGGCAACACCATCCAGATCCTTTCCCTGCTGTACCGGGCCTTCCTGGACCATTCCACCGCACCTATGAAAGCGGAGAAGCCGGAGCTTCTGGACCGGGTCATGGCCTATGTGGAAACCCACCTGGCGGAAAAAATCACCCTGGAGGACATAGCCCGGCATTTTTACGTTAGCGAAAGCACCATCTCCCAGACCTTCCGGAAGAAGATGGGCGTCAGCTTCCACCGGTGCGTGACCCAGCGGCGGCTCATCGCCGCCAAGGCCCTGATCACCGAGGGCATCCAGCTGGAGGTGGTGGGCCAGCAGGTGGGTTTTGCGGATTATTCCACCTTTTACCGGGCTTTCAAGCAGGAGTATGGAATTTCCCCCCGGCAGTACCGGAAGCTGCAGGAAAATACCGAACTGATACTGTAAATTATTATTTAGCGCAGTAAGAAGGAAGTATGTCATTGCGAGGAGCCGCCGTCCACCGCAAGGCGGCGACGTGGCAATCCCCTATGGTTTTCAGGAGTGTCTGGGGGATTGCCACGCCAGTGTGCGCTACTTATCGCAATGACACGTTTTCGACACGCTGAGCCGCCCCGGAGGGCGGCTTTTCTTATTCCACATCCATATGGATGTAAGACGAATCAATGGCATAGGCGTAGCGGATTCCACTTAACTGGTTTACATAACGCAAAACCTCCACAGAGGTCCTGCCTTTCACGGCAAAATCCATTGCCTTTCCCCTTAGATGGCGGCTGTTGGACACGCCCCCCACGGCGGCGTTGTGGGCCGCGCACCGGACCCCGCTGGACACCAGCACCGGCTCCCCGAAATGCTCCCGAACCTTCTCCGCCAACCGAACCAGGGCTTCCTCCGGCTCCGCCGGGAAGCCGCCGCAGCGGCCGCAGCGGCAGGCAAACTCCTCTTTGGAAAAATAGCGGACGCTGTCCCAGAAATCTCCGCAAATCACCGACAGAATCTTCGCTTCCGTCACCGGACCGACGACCCCGTCGGCCTTAAGCCCATACCGCCTTTGAAAGTCCGCCGCTGCCGCGGCGGACTTTTCTCCCCAGATCCCATCCAGCTGTCCGCAGTCAAAGCCCAGGTAGCACAGCAGGCACTGCTTTTGGTAGGCCGTCATTCCACGTCGAAATAAATGACGGTAGGCACCGCCCGGCCCGCGGTCCCCTCATAAATGGGATTGATCTGCCGCTGACCAATGACCGTTTCGCAGCTGCCGCCCCCATCCAGAGAGTAGGCAAATTTCACACCCTTGGAAATCAGCAGGTCAGCCAACGTGTCGTAGGTCATGCCGCCGTCGTTGGCGGCAATACCGTTGCGGCCCTTATTGACGGTGCAGATCATGTAGTCCCCGTTGTCGTACTGGCCGATGGTCTGGCGGATGTAAGTACCGGCATGAACAATTTCATTGTACTTGCTGCTGTCGCATTTTGCGAAATTTTCAATGAACTGACCCCAGGCGGTCACCGCATACTTCACCCCGTCGGCAATCATGGTCGCCGTGTCCACGCTCCGCTCATAGGGAGCGGAAAGATTGCCGCCGGCATCGATACACAGAGGGTAGCACTCATCGTCGGAAATAGGGGAGCCCATATCATCGGTCATGGGGCTGTTGGTCTTGGACACCCCGGCGATGATGGTCTGGCCCTGGGGCCGCATAGTAGAGGTATTGAACAGGCCCGCGTTCAGCGCAAACACCGTGTTTTCCCGCTTGGCAAAATTCAGCGCGGAGATTTTGCTCCCGGTCACCGACCCGTCGGCGGAGGTGATGGCCACCTTAGGCTTGAACCGTCTGCCGTCCACCGTGTACCGGGGGATCCGGATCAGATAGTAATCCGCCCCGGCGGTGCGGCCGTATTCAATGGAAATGGAGGCCAGAGCCTTCAGCTGCTCCATCTCCTGCAGGGAGATCTCCCCGCCGTACCCATGATAAAGCTTCGACATGTTTCATCCTCCTTTTCTTACTGAAATGTGATTTCGATACCGGAGGTATCGTACTCCTCCGTGTAGAATGTGGAGCCGGCAGAATTTTTGAAGTTGATGCCTACGAAGCCGTAGGTACCCGCCCCAAAGGTATAGCTGAATCCATCCAGGGTCTGCCAGCCCATATCCAGTTCACAGCTGTACACCCCATCGGCCAGGGTAAAGAACTGCGGACCGCCCACCAGGCCGGGGCTGACCACGTTCAGCACGGTGGCATCGGCAGGCACCGGGATCAAATACAGATCTCCCAGGCCGAAGTTGCCGTTCTGGGGGAAGGGGGTATCCGCCACCACTTCTCTGGTCACGGCGCTGATCCGGTGGGAGGGATATTCGTAGCGGTTCAGATAACCGGCAGACAGGGATGCGGGAATAAATACGATCCCTCTCAGATCCTCCACCGCCACCACGGTGATCACCAGCTCCCCGGTAACCGACGGGATCCTGATCGCACCCACGGAATACACATCCCCGGTCACATCCACACCGCCCATGAGAACCTGCACGGTTTCCAGCACATAGCCCTCGGCGGCAGTCACCAGGGTATTGTAGGCCTGGCCTACCACGGCAGTTTTCTGCTGGTTATTGGTGTAGGCATTGGTTAGGGACAGGGTCACGCTGACCTCCACTGCTTCCGGTTCCTCCGGCTCCGTAACTTCCTCCGTGGCGAATTCCACCACCATACCGGAGGTGTCGTAATCCTCTGTGAAGAATTGGCTTCCGTCGGATTTCTTGAAATTGATGCCCACGAAGCCGTAGGCATCTGCGGTAAAGGTGTAGCGGAAGGCATTTTCCGTCAGCCAGCCCGTATCCAGAGCGCAGGTATAGACCCCGTCGGCCAGGTTGAAGAACTGCGGCCCACCCACGAGGCCGGGGCTGGTGACCGCCAGCACGTTGGCTCCCGCAGGAACCGGCAGCAGATACAGATCCCCCAGACCCTGGTTGCCGTTCTGGGGGAAGGGGGTGTCCGCCACCGCTTCCGTGGTCATCACGCTCATCCGCGCAGAAGGATACTCATACCGGTTCAGCATATCGGCATGGATGGTACCGGGCAGGTAATGGATGGTGGAGGTCTCCTCTGCCACAGCCTTTGCGGTGATCAGCACATTTCCCGTAACTGCCCCAATGGTAACAAAGTTGCCGGAGTGGGTGGAAGCGGTAATATCCACACCCCCCATGATCACACTCACCGTATCCAGCACATAGCCTTCCTCCGCAATCAGCATCACGTAGTGGCTTTTCCCGGCCGCCACCACCGCAGATGCGGGATTGGCGGTTACATGGTCCAGGCTGCAGGAAACGGTATAATACGTCGTTCCCGGGGTATCCGGATCTTCCGGGTCTTCCGGGGTTTCCGGGGTTTCCGGATCCTCGGGAGTCTGGGTGGTATCGTCCTCCTGCATCGCCTCCTCCAGCTCCGCCAGAAGCTGGGAAACCTCCTCCGTGAAGACAGCCTTCTGCAAAATCTGCAGCAGCAGCGCGGCGGCCTCTGCATTCATGCCGCCGCCCCCGGCAACGCCGATATTGGCCCGGGCCTGGGCCTTCTGCTCTGCCGTCAGCGCCTGGGGAGTAAACCGGACGGTTTCCTCCAGAGCCTGCTCCATTTCCACCCAGAAGGGGTCCTCCGGGTCATACTTGGAATCCTCGTCCTTTCCCGCGCCGATGTGGATAAAAGGCCCCGAAACAAACCGGGTGGGGATGGCCACCTGCCCATCTTCGGAAATGCCGTAAACCCCCACATAGAGCCGCCGCAGGGATTTCGACAGCACCTGCTCCGGAATGGTGTCGATTTCCCCGATGTCCGGATTGGTGCAGACAATGTCCCCGGCCCGGTAGACTGCGGCCTTGCGCAGTCCGTCCCACTCTTCGGAGAATTCGAATTTGACCTGCTTGCCCACCATGCCGGAAACCAGCATTTCCTTTTCGATCATCTCGCCCCTTACGCCTGTAAAGCGAAATGTCAGCATATTCTTCCCTCCTTCATAAAATAGGATGATCGCGCATCCTTTACCCAAATTCTCAAAAGGAGGTGCCGTTGCACACGAAAGCGCAACCTGTGGGGATTTGCCTATACAATTCGGCGCTTCGCGTAAAGAATATCCCTGTCATTGCGAGGAGCCGCCTAAAGCGGCGACGTGGCAATCTCCTGGTACAATAGACGCTTCTGCTGTACATAACGATCGTTGTGATTATCCCTTTTAATAAGCACGTTCAATAAAAAGACAACAAAAGCAGTTGTCATCCTGAGCGAGCGCATGCGAGTCGAAGGATCTTGGCACCGATTTGACTGCAAATGTAGACCAAATGCGAAGATTCCTCGGCTTCGCTTCCCCCTTTCGCGTCGCAGGATTCCCGTGGCGAAAAAGGCAAAATACCTTTTCTCCCGTTAGTCGTAGAAACGTTTCCTTGTTTCCTTTCTCCGGATTTTCCCTTATAAGCAATCTGCACCGAAAATTGTTAAAAAAATCTATGCTTTTTACAAATTTAACAGTTTACAAACCCATTGTCCGTATTGTATAATGAATCCGTACGGGCGTATCGATTCGTACATCTACAGAATAAATACTGCACTGCAGTAATAAAAAACGGAGGATATCACCATGTCTGTTAAAGTTGCTATTAATGGTTTTGGCCGTATTGGTCGTCTGGCTTTCCGTCAGATGTTCGGCGCTGAGGGCTTCGAGATCGTTGCTATCAACGACCTGACCTCCCCCAAGATGCTGGCTCACCTGCTGAAGTACGACTCCACCCAGGGCAATTACGCCGCTATGGGTCACGTTGTCGAGGCTGGCGAGGACAACATCGTTGTCGACGGCAAGTCCATCACCATCTATGCTAAGGCTAACGCTGCCGAGCTGCCCTGGGGCGAGCTGGGTGTTGACGTTGTCCTGGAGTGCACCGGTTTCTACACTTCCAAGGCTAAGGCACAGGCTCACATCGACGCCGGCGCCAAGAAGGTCGTCATCTCCGCTCCCGCTGGCAACGACCTGCCCACCATCGTTTACAACGTTAACCAC
>JAZSHO010000107.1:0-11215 GCA_045533345.1 Faecousia sp.
AAACCACCCCGAAAATAGGAGGATAAATATGAATTTCAAGAAGAATTTCAAGCGCTTCTTCACCCTGTCCAGAAGCGCAGACGGCTTCACTCTGGTGGAACTGATCGTGGTCATCGCCATCCTGGCCATCCTGGGCGGCGTGGCTGTGCCTGCATACTCCGGCTACGTGAAGAAGGCAGAGACTGCCGTCGAGGAGCAGCAGATCGCTATGTACCACAGTGCATATGTTGTAGCTTGTGTTGGTAATAGCATTGATCCTGAAGGATATACTCCTTCCCTTGATTGGCGGGATGGCAATTTTTATGGCTTGACCGCCATCCAGCAGCGCGCTGGCGAAAACCCCGCAGCCAATGCTGTGGCAGAATTCAATGCCTTCTTCGGCTTTGATGGAAACAAGTTCTATTCCTTCAAACATAAGAGCCAGGCCGAAGTGGCTGACGGCATCAAGAATGGCATCGACTCCGAAGGCGGCACTAATGCAAGTATGAATCTGCCTTATGGCAATGGCTACATTACCATTACCCCTGCACAAATCGAAGCTCTTAAGAACAGCACCTTTGGTGCAATGGGTATGGGTCCCCTGCTGGAGCAGCTGGACGGTGTAACCAACATTGCTGCTGGCATGACCGAGAATGCATCGGTTGCAAACGTCTTGAATAGCCAGGGTTTCTTGAATAGTGCTGCCGCTGCCATGGGTCTGGATCCCACTAAGTATGCGGACACGCCTTCTCTGCAGGCTGCTATTTATGCGGAACAGCAAAAGCTGGCTGCAAAAAGGGCAGAAGCCAATGGTACCAATCCCGCAGACGAGATGGATCAGATCGCAGCCAATGCCGCGGTTCTGTATGTTGCACAGCAGACTTCTCAGATGAGCACTGAGAAGATGAATGAACTGATGTCTACTGCCACGAAGAAGTCCATCATGGACAAAATGAACAGTACCGACAGTGCTGTTGCCGGTGAAGGATTGGCTCAGGCAGCCCTGATGTGCGGCATGTACACTGCCTATGTCAATTCCGACGAATATAAGGGTGATGCAGCAGGTAAGGAAGTGAATGCACTTAATGTCTTGAACGCGCTCGAAAATGATGATTTCAAGACCTTCTGTGCAGGCCAGCAAGGTCAGGATGACTTGAGCGGCTACATGAATTCTCTGGGCATGATCAGCAGCAGTACTAGCGATAAGGACGCAACGTCTCAGCTGCTGATTAATGGCTTCAACGATCCTGCGTTGAAAGAACTGCTGAACAACCAGCTTAAGTAAAATTAAAGATATTCTTTGTACTGGGCCGTCGCCATATCTTGTGCTGGCCCAGTATCCGCAATAAGGTAGCGATAACATGATCGAATCGATTTCTATATTTGGTACAAGCATTTCGCTGTACTACCTGCTTTGGTTTGTGGGAGCCGTTACGGTTTTGGCCCTGGGATGTTTCCTTGGGAAAAAATATAACTTCACCCCAGCCAGAAGCCTCCTTTATATTTCCGGTGCCATTGTACTGGGTTATCTGCTGCTTTGGGCAACCTCCTGGGTATTTGGCGGCGGCCGTATGAATGGACTGAACTTTATCCGGATCGTGATTTTTATGCCGGTTCCGGTTTGGATCCTCACCTCCCTATTCAAGGATTCCTTCTGGGATCTGGCGGATTTGGTAGCGCCCCTTCTGGCTATTTACCACGGCGTAACCCATATCGGCTGCATCTTTGCTGGCTGCTGCCACGGCTATGTTTCTGAATGGGGTTTATTCAGCAATCATGTTGGTGCGGTTTGTTTTCCTATTCAGCCTATCGAGGCTGCATCCAGCATCATTGTCGGTATCATCCTGATCTATATGGCAAGAAAGGAACGCTGGCAGGGCCTTCTTTATCCCTGGTATCTTTTTCTGTATGGCGGCACCCGTTTTGTCTGGGAATTCTTCCGGGATAATGAAAAGATTTGGCTCGGCATTTCCGGTCTGGCATTCCACGCTCTTGCTGCTGCGATCATTGGCTTGGCAGCCCTGTTGATAGCAGGCTTCGTCAAGAAAAGGAGAACGGCTTTATGAAAAAGAATAAAATCGAAAATCTTATTGCTGTGCTGGCCCTGGTGGGCGTTCTTGTGCTTTTCGCCGGATTCCTTTTCGGCAATAACAATGTGACGGCTATTGTCCTTTCTGTATTGGTGACGGCGGCTTTTGCCGGGATTATTTTTCTGTATCAGCATTTTGCCTGGTTTTCCCAAAAAAAGGCAGCAATTGTATCCGGCTGCATGGCCGTTGTTTGTGCTTTGTCACTGTTTTCCGTTGTTGCCACGGATGCCCTTGCCAGTGCTTCCGGTGCACTTCCCTCTGGCTTAAGTGTCTCCGGTACGGATATTTTTGAGTGGAAATTCAGCGAGACCAGCATTTCCGTTACGGCAACACCATCCTCATCAGAAGGCGATTGCGGCAAGACTAACTACACTGCACAAAGTGAAGAAATCACGCTGACCTCTGAAAGCGAAGCCTTTTTGGTTGTTGGTGTAGAAAAAAACGGCAATGGTGCCGTGATGCTGAACGGAACCGAAGTCAGCAGCGGAACCTCCCAGAACTTTGAACTGGCCGCTGGCGACACCTTAAAAGTGTCTGTTTCCAGCGGTGGAAATGCAAACGAATCCACAACTTTGACCTTAAGCATCAAATATACGCTAAAGGGACAAAGTGTTACCCTAGCGTTTCAACCAGTGGATGGCGTTTCCTATAAGGTAAATGGAACCGCTGTCAGTAACGAAGCGGTTGATGTCACCGGAGATCCGGCGGTTGGTTTTACTGTAACATCTGATTCAGCAAATTACATTCTGACCGGGGCATCGCTGGAAGATGCCGAAGGAAATACATCCGCCATCACCACAATTAACGGTGTACTGTACCCCTCTGCCGGCGGTAAGGTAACTCCGATTTTTGCATATGATGAGGATGCCGATGGTGTTGCTCCGTTTAAGGTTGGTAGCAAAACCTACTGGGATTGGGCCTCCGCACAAGCAGCAGCAGGAAATTCCGGGACCATTGTGCTAAACGATGATTATACACTCCCTGCTGGCGACTACACCATCCCCTCCGGTGTCACTTTACTGATTCCCTTTGATGCGGCGAACACGCTTTATACAACCACACCGGGCGAGTATGGTACAACCACCGTAAACCCCACAAAGTACCGCGAGCTTACCATGGCGACCGGTGCCAACATCACAGTCAACGGTGCCATCAGCCTTTCCGCCAAGGTAAGAACGGGCCAGGCCAGTGCCTATGCCGGCGGCCCCTGCGGCCCCACCAGCTTTATTAAGATGAACAGCGGCAGCAATATCACCTTGAACAGCGGCGGTAAGCTTTATGCCTGGGGTTATGTCTATGGCAGCGGTACCGTGACCGCCAAGAGCGGCTCCGCTGTCTATGAATGCTTCCAGTTCATGGATTTCCGCGGTGGTTCTAAGACCACGGCTATGAAAAACGAAGTCTTCCCCTTATCCCAGTATTATGTCCAGAATGTGGAAGTGCCCATGACCATCGAAACCGGTGCAACGGTGAAGACGGCTGCTTGCTTTACGGTTTCTATAATTGGTACCCAGCAGCCTGAGATCGGCTTCATGGCACAAAATTCCGCTCTCTTTAAGCTGACCTCCGGCACGGCAGTCAAAAGATACGATGGAACTACCGACAGATTGATCATTGAGATAAACGGCAATGTTTCCGTATCTCCGATCAGCATGAAGGTGTCGATTTCTTCTATTAACTCTGACGACTATATCATGCCGATCAATGGTAACATTACATTGATCATTAAGCAAGGCAGTACTGTCACCATTAGCCAGGATACGGCATTTCTGCCTGGATCCGAGATCATTATCGAAGAGGGGGCTACCTGCGCCCTTGGCAGCGGAACCAGAGTCTTTGTGTATGACGCTGACCAATGGGGAACCTTCTGTGCTTCCGCGAATAAGACGTTCATACCGGTTCAGTATTCTCCCAGCCGTACCTATACCCGTACAGATGCGGATTTGAAGGATGCATTCATCCAGGTGGACGGTAAAGTTGATGCCAGCTTGGGCTATATCTACACCACAGCAGACGGTGCCAATATTCACAGCACCGGAACCGGCGAAGTCCTGGTGAATCCCGGCACGGAAACCAGCACCTACCAGATGGTCCAGGAGGGCAGCCCCGAATACGTAGAGATTCCGATCACCGTTGCCAAGTTCAAAAATGCAGACGGCACTTATAAGGAAACCACGGAGACCGCGAATTATGTGTACGAGAACGGCTTCTGGGTTGTGAAAAAGTGCGATGTCTGTACGCCTAATGCAAACGCGCCCGCTACCTGCACCACCCCCCAGCTGTGTACTGTCTGCGGAAGCGTCTGCGCAGAAGCATTGGGGCACGAGTTTGGTGCCACTACTTACTCCCCCACTAAGGAAGAATTTAAAATCGATACCCACACCAAGTGTACTGCAACACGAACCTGTACCAGAGACGGTTGCGGGCTTACTGAAATAGCAGAAGCGGATATCACCATCACTGAAATTCCTGCCACCTGTTTGAGCGGAGCTTATTACACTGTTGCTGCCAACTTCATGGCAGAGTGGGCAGAAAATCAGGAATATGCCAATGTATCGGTCGAAGGCAGCGAAGCTCTGGGCCACCAGCCTGCATACAATGGAAGCGAGCCAATTTATATTGAGTACACAGCTCCCGATTGTACAGTTGATGGCTATGCAAAGTATGTGTGTTCCTTCTGCAAGCAAGAAGTGGAAGAAACAATCGCAGCTGATCCCAAATATGGCCACTCCCAGGTAATCAATAAGGACGAGACAGGCCACTGGTTTACTTGCTCCTATGAAACTTGCGATTATCGATACAGCGAGGATCATGTCCCCGGGGCGGCTGCAACTTGTACCACTGATCAGATTTGTACAGTTTGTGGTTATGTGCTCACCGCGGCGCATCACACCGAGGAAGAGATCCCCGCAGTGGGTGCAACCTGTACTACCACCGGCGCTACCGCTGGCGTGAAGTGCTCTGTCTGTAAGGAAGTTCTGACTGCGCCTACTACCATAGCTGCTCTGGGTCATACCGAAGTGGTTGATGCAGCTGTCGCAGCTACCTGTGGCGAAGCCGGTCTGACCGAGGGCAAGCATTGCTCCGTCTGTAATGAAGTCCTGGTTGCTCAGAATGAGGTTGCTGCGCTGGGTCATACCGAAGTGATCGACGAGGCAGTCGCAGCTACTTGTACTGCAACCGGTCTGACGGAAGGCAAGCATTGCTCCGTCTGTAACGAAGTCCTGGTTGCTCAGACCGTCGTTGCTGCCCTGGGCCACACCGAAGTGGTTAACGCAGCAAAGGCACCCACTTGTACCGCAACCGGTCTGACGGAAGGCAAGCATTGCTCTGTCTGTAATGAAGTCCTGGTTGCCCAGGAAACTGTCGATGCATTGGGTCATACCGAAGAAACCGTTACCGGTAAGAGTGCAACCTGCACCGAGACTGGTTTGACCGATGGTGTTAAGTGCTCTGTCTGTGGTGAAGTTCTGACTGCACAGCAAGTGGTTGACGCTCTGGGTCATGATATTATCACCGACGCAGCCGTTGCACCTACCTGTACCGAAACCGGTTTGACCGAAGGCTCCCACTGCTCCCGCTGCAATGACGCAACCACCGCACAGCAAGTGGTTGACGCTCTGGGCCACGACATGCAGGAAACTGCTGCGGCAGTTGCCCCCACCTGTACCGAAATCGGCTCCACCGCCGTTTACACCTGCGCCAACGGCTGTGGCAAGACCGAAGGCGGCGATGAGGTCGCGGCCAAGGGCCATAAGGAAGTCACTGACATCCGTGTAAACCCCACCTGTACCGAAACCGGTCTGACCGTTGGTTCCCATTGCGACATCTGCGGCGAAATCACAATAGCTCAGGAAGTACTTCCTGCCCTGGGCCACACCAACGGCGAAACCGTCGTTGAAGACAATGTGGATGCTACCTGCTCCGCCAACGGCAGCTACAACAACGTGGTCTACTGCGCCGTCTGTAATGCAGAGGTCAGCCGTACCACCGTTACCGTTGACGCTCTGGGTCACACAGAACAGATTGTTCCCGGCAAGGATGCCAACTGTACCGATACCGGTCTGACTGAGGGCAGCAAATGTTCTGTCTGTGGTGAAACCATCATCGCCCAGAATACGATTCCCGCTCTGGGCCACACCAACGGCGAAACCGTTGTTGAAAACAACAAGGCTCCCACCTGTACCGTCAACGGCAGCTACGACAACGTGATCTACTGTACCGTCTGCAAGGCAGAGGTCAGCCGCGCTACTGTTACCGTTAATGCCCTGGGCCACGCGTACGACAGCGGCGTCCAAACCACTGCACCCACCTGCACCTCTACCGGTGTCAAGACTTACACCTGCAGCACCTGCGGCGGTACCAAGACCGAAGCAATCACCGCTCTGGGTCACACAGTCGTAGTCGACGAGGCAGTGGCTCCCATCTGTACCGCTACCGGTCTGACGGAAGGCTCTCACTGTGGTGTCTGCGGCGAAGTCATCGTCAAACAGACTGTGGTGGATGCTCTGGGCCATACGGCCGTAACTGACGAAGCAAAGGCACCTACCTGTACCGCAACCGGTCTGACCGAAGGCTCCCACTGCTCTGTCTGCGGCGAGATCTTCATTGCCCAGGAAGTGGTTTCTGCTCTGGGCCATACAGACGAAACCGTCCCCGGCAAGGCCGCCAGCTGTTTGGATGCCGGTCTTACCGATGGCAGCAAGTGCTCTGTCTGCGGCGAGATCACCAAGGCTCAGGAAGAAATCCCCGCAAAGGGCCACACCGAAACCACCGTTGCCGGTAAGGCTGCAACCTGTACCGAAACCGGTCTGACCGAAGGCACGATCTGCTCTGCCTGCGACGCGGTCATCAAGGCACAGGAAGTCATCGATGCCCTGGGTCACGAGGAGGCAATCCTCCCCGGCAAGGATGCCACCTGCTCCGAAACCGGCTTAACAGAGGGTGTTCAGTGCTCCGTCTGTGAGGAAATTCTGACTGCTCAGAAAGTCATCGAAACACTTTCCCATAAAGAAGTCATCGTCCCCGGCAAGGTTGCAACCTGTACCGAAACCGGTCTGACGGAAGGCAAGGCCTGCTCTGTCTGTAACGCGGTCATCAAGGCACAGGAAGTCATCAATGCCCTGGGCCACACCCCCGAAACCATTCCTGCGGAGGATAAGACCTGCGACTCCAACGGTTGGACGGCAGGCAGCAAGTGTTCTGTCTGCGATGAAATTCTGGCCGCTCCCGTGGAGATCCCCGCAAGCCACAACTGGAACAACGGCATTTGTGGTGATTGCGACGAAGCATGTTCTCACGACTTCGAATCTGCCGACGACCATGACTGCGGTATTTGCGGTCTGGGCTGTGATCATGATTTTGATGATAAAGTAACACCGCCCAGCTGTACAGAAGCCGGATTCACTACCCATACCTGCTCCGTCTGCGGCTACAGCTATGTAAGCGACGAAACCCCCGCCGCTCACAAATGGGTCAGTGCAACCTGCAAGGAACCGGAGCACTGCTCCGTCTGTAACGAAACAAGGGGCGAACTGGCAGCGCATATTCCCGGTGAACCCCAGCGGGAAGACACAGTTGCACCCACCTGTACCGCCAACGGCCAGTATGACAATGTCACTTACTGTACGGAATGCGGCACAGAAACCAACCGCATCTATGGCGGCGAAATTCCGGCCCTGACCCATGACTGGTCCGGTTGGGAAACTACCACAGAAGCCAGCTGTATGCAGGAAGGCGAGGAAACCAGAACCTGCCTCCGGGATGGCTGCGGTGCAAAGGAAACCAATACCCTCCCCAAAGCAGCCCACAGCTATGTGGACACCGTAACGGATCCCACCTGTAACGGTCAAGGCTTCACCACCCACGATTGTTCGAATTGTGACTACAGCTATGTGGACAGCTATGTGGATGCTCTGGGCCACGACGAAATCGAACAGGCTGCCAAGACTCCCACTTGTACGGAAAAGGGTTGGGACGCTTACGTGATCTGTTCCCGCTGTGATTACAGCACCCTGGCGAAGAAACCGGCCACCGGACATGACTGGGCCGATGCCACCTACGCCTGGACCGGCATCGACGACAACGACACCGTGACCTGCACCGCTACCCGGCTGTGCAACCACGACAACAGCCACAAGGAAGAGGTCAGAGGGTCCGTTGACAGCACTGTTACCCAGGAACCCGACTGTGTGAATGTCGGCAGCGCCGAATATACCGCTTCCTTCTCTGTGGACTGGGCGGATGAACAGACTGCGACCAAGGTCCTCCCCGTAACCGATCACGATTGGAAGGATGCCACCTTCACCGCTCCCGCAACCTGCTCTGTCTGCGGCGAAACGGAAGGCGATGCACTGGTGGACATCACAGGCGATTACACCGATAGGGAATCGGATGTGAACAGCACCCTGACCGACATTGTCAACTCCGCCGAAGTGGTCCAGCCTGAGGATCACGGCATGGAAGACGGAGCCAACAAGCAGATCGTCGATGATGCGAAGGCCCAGATGGCAGCCTCCCGTTACGAGACCCTGCTGGAGATCATTCTGAAGGCTGTGGCCGTCGGTAAGCAAGAGTTGGTCGAGAAGCTGACCTACGATGTTACCCCTGTGCTTCGGGCGCTGGATGAAAGCGGCGAAGAGCTGGGTCGTACGGAACTGAATGACTTTGAGGAGGCCATCACCTTCCGCCTGCCCGTGGATAAGGATACCCGCGCAACCAAGGCCCGTGTGTGGCATAAGGAAGAAGAGCTTGCCATCCACGATGTCCAGACTGACGCATTGGGCAATAAGTATGTGGAAGTGCAGTCCACCAAGTTCTCTGAATTCTCCTTGCAGTTGCTTACCGAATGCCAGACCCACAACTACGAAAATGGCATTTGTACCGAGTGCGGCGCTGAGGAGCCTGGCATAGCATCTGAACCGATTGAGTTGTCCGCAATTGAAGCAGCTCTTGATGCTGAAATTCAGTTGTGGCTGAAAGTATTCCTGCCCGATGCATTTATTAATGATGAAAATGCTTATGTAGTTATTACAAAGCACGGAAGATGGGGTCCTGTTACAACCGAGGTCACAACAGCAGAACTGAAGGCAGCTGGTACGGATGCCAGAGGCAGATATAAGTTAATTCAAGGTATTGCATCTGGTGAAATGACTTGCAGTGTTGATTTTGAGTTCTATAACGGAAAGGATGAGCAGCAGAGAATTGTAACAACCTCCGGTAAAGAACTTGGAACAAAAGCAACATATTCCATCTTGGATTATGTAAAAATCATCATGAACGGAAACGATGCCCGTCAGAAAAAGATGATGGTTGCACTTTTGACATACGGCGGATATGCACAGACAGCATTTAATGTTGATGCAGAAAACCCGGCATACAATTTGCTTGCAGACTATGGATATAGTGCACTTTCTTTGGATGGAATATCTGCAGAAACGATTGCCCAACGAACAATCATTGAGGGATCTGATATTGGAATCAAAGCAACTTCTATGCAACCGTTCCTTGATTCCGCAATATACTTGCGCCTGTATTTGAAATTGAACGAAGGCGAATCCATCAGCAATTACACATTCGAACTAACCTATGCAACTGTTGAAGGTACAGAGGAAACCATGATGATTTATGCTGTACCGGAATATGACAGATATTATGTGGATATCACCGAAATCCCGGCAGCATATTTGGACTATATGTATAAGGTGAAGATTACAAATATTCAAACCGGTGAATCTTATTCCGTGTCCACAAGTGTACTTGTGTATTTGCGTAACCAAATGAATTCAATTTCTGATGTGGACAAGCTCAATTTGTTTAAGGCAATGTATTTGTACAATCAAGCTGCTAATGAATTCTTTCCCAATGCAGTACAGTGATTTATAGAAAGGAGCCCATATATGAAAAAGTTTGTTGAACCCGAGATTTCCGTCGAAGAACTCGTTATTGAGGATGTTATAACTACCTCTGGTTGGGGAACTGGAGAGGGAGGCCTCTAAGAGAACTAACCCCGGCGGCATACGCCGCCGGGGTTAAATCCTCACGTTTCTCATTTTGGAAAGATTCTGTTTTCTGGGATTTTTCCAAAGTACGAAACAATCGAAGAATGGAGAGATATTCCTATGAACAAAAAAAAGTTGACAACTCTGTTAGTTATTACCCATTTGCTTTGCATCTTACTGGGATACTGTATTGCAAAAATCCAGTGCGGACCTGGAGATATTAGCGAACCTACCGAGGTAACGGCAGAGGCTTCCCCTATCGATACTGAAAAACCCACCGAGGCAATTGATGCACCTATGGAAGAGAGTGTTAAGGAAGTAGTTACTACAGAAGAAACTGTCGGAGCTACTGAAGAAACAGAAGCCAATGCAGTACCGGAAGAAACTGTTCCTGCAACACAGCCCCCCGCGACACAACCTCCCGCACCGGAACCCCCTACTACAGTGCCTCCCGCAACGGAACCCCCGGCAACGGAACCCCCGGCTACAGTGCCTCCTGCAACTCAGCCGCCAATATCGAATGATGATAATTGGGGAAGTGGGGAAGCAGGCTTGTAAGAAATAGTCGAGTATGTCATTCAAAGAAGTCTTCCTAGGTCATCCCGTAAGGTGGCCTTAGGAATAAAACCTAGTAATAGGCACCGAATAAAGGACTAGACTATGCATCATTTTATTGCTTGCCTAGGTGGGCAAAACTTTGAAATATACACCCTGGAAAAGTCCGTCCGATTGTTGTGCGAAAAGTACATATGCGAATCCCCCGGTGCTGAGCCGGATTTTGAGGTGGAACTGACCCAGGGGGACATCGACTTTGAGCGGCTCAAGGCCGCCCGGGAGGATACCCTGGAGGGGAATCCGCCGCGGGAGTACTCCGATGCCTACCTGGAGACCCTGGCGCTGCTGCGCAAAGTCACTGAGGCCCTCTTTGACTACGACACTCTGCTGTTCCACGGCTCTGTGGTGGCTGTGGATGGCAGCGCCTACCTCTTTACCGCCAAAAGCGGCACCGGAAAATCCACCCACACCCGGCTCTGGCGGGAAATGCTGGGGGACCGGGCGGTGATGGTCAACGACGATAAGCCTTTTCTTAAGATTACCGAGGGTGGCGTTCTGGCCTGCGGCAGTCCCTGGATGGGCAAGCACGGT
>JAZSHO010000200.1:0-2382 GCA_045533345.1 Faecousia sp.
GCCATCCGCCATGCCATCGAAGTGGCCTGGGATCGTGGTGATCTGGATACCTTGCAGAGATTCTTTGGGTACACGGTCAGCAATACCAAGGGAAAGCCCACCAATTCGGAGTTTATTGCGCTTATTGCAGACAAATTGCAGCTTCAGCTGAAGTCTGACCAGGTTGCCAATTTCTAATTGTGCCGCAACGCTTTTTCGGCCTTTTCTTTTAATGGGTCAACCCTATGAATGTTGGCAAACCCCCAATAGAGGAAGCCTCTGAAGCCTATAAACATTCTTTATCGCACCTATGAATACTCCTGCTTTATTGGGTAAAAATCAACCCAATGAACAGGAGTATTTTTATGGCTATTTGCTTGGATTTTGACTGGCAAACCAATGAATTTATGCTTTATTGCAGAACCACCCAATTAAGAGAAAAAACGATACTTTCTTACGAACAAACCCTGCGTTTATTTGAGAAATGGTGCAAAGAAGAACAGGGCATCAGCACCGTGGATAAGGTCAATGAGAATGTGATCCGCAGATACATTTTTGACCTCCAAGAGAGAGGCAAATATGGTCAAACCATTTTCTTCGCAGACAGAAACTCCCGCCCGTCGTCAATATGGGCTTATGCACACAGGCATGATGGCGTTGGTGCCACTGCTCTTGTGATACTGGCAATGGTTCTAGATCCTTCTCTAACAGAGGACACCGGTTTGGCAGTCCTTCGGAGGGCATTGGATACCCCCGAAGATGTAACGGTCTATAATGGCCTACGCTATGCGTTTACAGGCACCAGTGATTTCTTTTTCCTGGACGTGACGATTGAACCGTAAGCGACCCCCCGCAAATCTTCCTGTCCCACGGAGTACCAATTCCATATTGTTATCTGATTGTCGCGGATACAAAAAGCCTCCTGCTTTCGCAGGAGGCTTTCTAAGTTTTATTCCTCGATCAGAGCGATGTGGACGGTGTCCAGCTGGCTCTTGTCGACAGCGGTGGGAGCGCCCATCATCAGGTCCTGGGCGTTCTTGTTCATGGGGAAGGTGATAACTTCCCGGATGCTCTCCTCGCCGGTGAGCAGCATGATCAGACGGTCAACACCGGGGGCAGCGCCTGCGTGGGGCGGTGCGCCGTAGGTGAAGGCATTGTACATAGCGGGGAACTTGGCCTTCACATCCTCTTCGCCCAGACCAACCATCTGGAAGGCCTTGACCCTGTTCTCGGGATCGTGGTTACGGACAGCGCCGGAAGCAGACTCGTAGCCGTTGACAACCAGGTCGTACTGGTCAGCATTGATGGCCAGCAGCTTCTCGATATCGCCCTCGGCCTCCTCCAGGGCCTTCAGGCCGCCCTGGGGCATGGAGAAGGGGTTGTGGCAGAATTCCAGCTGGCCGGACTCTTCGCCCATTTCATACATGGGGAAGTCCACGATCCAGCAGATGGTATACTGCTCTTCGTCGAAGTGGCCGGGAACCCGCTTACCCAGCATGGTGCGGATGACGCCTGCGGTCTTCTGAGCAACAGCCTTCTTACCGGCTGCCATGCAGACGAAGCTGCCGGGCTTCAGATTCAGCTTAGCAGTCAGCGCGGGTGCGCACTCCTGCAGGAACTTGGAAACGCCGCCGGTGAGGTTGCCGTTTTCGTCAACCTTGACCCAGCAGGCCTTGCTGCCGGTCTGGACTTCCACATCGGCCAGGAGCTTGTCGATCCACTTACGGGCCTGGGTGAAGTTGTCCACAGCCACAGCCTTGACGGTGGCACCCTCGAAGGGGCCGAAGCCGCAGCCCTGGACCTCGGCGGAGATATCGGTGATCTCCAGGTCGATACGCAGGTCGGGTTTATCGGAACCGTAGCGCTCCATAGCCTCGTTGAAGGGGATGTGACGGAAGGGAGCCTGGGAAATCCGCTTGTACTTGCCATACTTCTCGAAGACGGGAACCAGCACATCTTCCAGAGTGGTCAGAACGTCATTCTGGGTGGCGAAGGCCATTTCCATATCCAGCTGGTAGAACTCGCCGGGGGTACGGTCGGCACGGGCATCCTCGTCACGGAAGCAGGGAGCGATCTGGAAGTACTTGTCGAAGCCGGAGGTCATCAGCAGCTGCTTGAACTGCTGGGGAGCCTGGGGCAGAGCGTAGAAGGAGCCGGGATGCTTCCGGGAAGTCGGAGGCCAAGCGGTCTTAGGAAGACAAGCAAGTTGTTCAACTCCTTGGCTCACAGAACGACATGGCTACGATCCGACTTTATCGAAGCCGGCGGTCATCAGCAGCTGCTTGAACTGCTGGGGAGCCTGGGGCAGAGCATAGAACTTGCCGGGATGGTTCCGGGCAGGCACCAGGTAAGTCGGAAGGCCAAGCGGTCTTAGGAAGACAAGCAAGTTGTTCAACTCCTTGG
>JAZSHO010000065.1:0-5205 GCA_045533345.1 Faecousia sp.
CTCCGTTTTTGCGTGAAAAAAGTCCAAGAATAAGCACAGGATCTCCACACCGATCCGCGGATCGGTAAGGAAAATGGCCTGTTTATGACTAAGAGAAAGGGTGTGCCGCGGTCACGGCACACCCTTTGCTGCTAAGAGGCTATTTCACTATTATCCGGCATGGTGCCGCTGTCACCGCTTTACCGGCGCAGGCCGGCACCACCGGAAAGGAAAGGGGTCAAGCTTTTTGTGTAGTTGAGAGCTTACTGGCTTTTACGCGTTATTGCCAAAGTAGCTCCGGGCGGCATCGCCGTAGATCACCATTGCCTTCGACAGCTCTGCCAACGCGGGATCTTCCGCATTGTTCTGGTTCATATACGCGTACCGTTCGGGATTGACCGCGACCACTCCACCGTAGTATGTGTTGCCCTCGGTATCGGTGATCTTCGCGCAGAAGTATACCCGCTTGAACATTTCCTTCGCTGCCATGCCCGGATGCTTGTACTCATAGATCGATTCGCCCGCGTTCCAGACCATGTCATATTTCTGCGCGTTTTCTTCTGTCAGGATCTCCGCTCCGTTATAGGACGCTTCCGTCCATACCAGGATCTCGGCATCCTCCACCGTTACACCGGCATCCACCGCTACATAGTGGTTATACTCGATGTTGCCCTCAAGGGACAGGTAGAGGCCACGGCTTGTGATCTGCTCGTCTCTGGTCAGTGCTCCCATCTTTTCAGTGGGTACATCCCAGTCGCTGCTGACAAGGCTGCCGTCCCATACGATCTGCTGCTGCTCCTCGGTCAGGTCCGCGTTCATCAGCGCGTCGGTATTATGGTTGAACAGCTTCTGGGCCGCCGCTCCGTAGTTCAGCAGCGCGACCGCCAGGCTGCCCATCTGCGCGTCATCCTTCATCTGGTAGCAATACTGCTTCGGGCTGTAGGATATGAACCTGCCGTATACATACGTGCCGTCCTCACGGACATAGTAGGCTCTCAGCTGCAGGGTATCGCCCAGATTCTTCGCGGGAATGCCCTCTGTCCGGATCTCATAGCACTGGTCCTCCTCGTTCCAGGTCACATTGCTGTAGACCTTGTCACGGTTCGCCCAGATCGCCGTATCCTCGGTCATCGCGGCGCTCTGATCCCACACCAGAACACCAACACGGCCGGTAAGATCCGCGGGATCGATCTCGCCCAGATTATCCAGAGAGAAGGAGATGTTCAAATACACCACAGATTCCAGCGTCAGGTGCGCGAAGTAAGAATTGTTGACTGTGATCGGGTCGGTCTGCTCTTCCTCGATGGGCTCGACGCTGTAGGCGGAGAAGCTCTTGCTCCTGACCTCTACGTACTTGTTGCCGTTGCCATCCGTATGGATCCGATGCTGCTCCAGCTCCTCGTCCTCATGCCAGACTCTGGCGTACTCAGCCGCCGTGTTCTTATCCACCGGCAGGCGGAAGGTCAGCTCTACCGCGAAGTCATTCATCTCCGTCTGGCCAAGCACGGTGCCGTCCGCGCCCATGGCGTACAGCAGCGGTGTGACATCGTAGGTCACCTTCTTCGCCGTTACGGTGCTGCCGTTCTTATCCATCACCACGGTATTCAGGGTGATCTTCAGAGAAGGAACATAGTCATTGACTGTTTCGGTGACCGCGTTGCCTTCGCTGTCCACCACGGAATCCTTGAAGGAATCCACCACAGTCTCATTGCCCTCGGCGGTGAATCCGGGATCCGGCTGGGCGACGCTGCCGCTTTCGGGGATCAGACTGTCGATCACCGTCTGCTGCTCGTCCTCGGTGATGGTCGCGTCCTCGGAAGGTGTCACCGTTACACCGGTATCGGGCTTGACGACCTCAACCTCGGGTATAACAGGCGCATCCTCGGCAACAACATTGATAGTAAAGACATCTCTAAAGCCCTTGTAGTCAACAATTACTTTCTGCTCTCCAGCAACAGACATATCAGGCTCTGTCACATATACATCTTCCATATTGAGCAGAGCAGAAGTTCCATCATAGTAATACGCCTTGACTTGACAATTGAACGCACTGTTTGCAGTATACTTATCTGCCGCAATTCCTTCAATAGCAACAATCGCTTTATCAGGAATCACATATTCCGCGGGTAAGCCCTTGCCGTCAACTTCGGGCAACTTATCCTTTTCCAAAATGTGCACAACACCGAAACCTTCGTTGTGACTGTCAGTAGAATAGGCCTCGGAGCGAGAAAACTGGATATAGATGTAATCTTCGGAAACGGAGATATACATGTTCTGATTCTGCATCAGGTCTCCCATATTCGTATCGCTGACATCACCCCAACGGTCGATATCGCACACAAAGTCCCAGTTATAGCCGTCAGTGGACTTCAAAAGAACGACTCTGTGTCTGTCCCAAACACCGTTACGCTGGTTAAACCGGAACTGACGGGTAGGATTATAGAGCATTGCCATGTAGTATGTGCCGGGATTGTAGGGATCTTCTTCAATACTCTTGCTGGTATAGCCGGCAGGCAACTGGGGCATAGCCTAGTCGCCCACCCAGGTCTCACCGCCGTCATAAGACAGGGAATAACGCATGCAATCGCCGGTGGTCATGGCGGAATAATGGATCAGCGTACCAGCAGGAATGGTCTTTCCTGTAGCGTCCACAACATCCTTTTCTATCTGGATAACAGTGGATTCGCACCAGAAAGACATATTGGAAATATCAAACGGCGTATTTGCAGAACGACTCCATGTCACACCGCCATCATCAGAATAGAGTACATGAACATTTGTCGCGGCGGATTCTGTACCATGTACACGGTCATTCTTTGCGTTCTGATCTCCAATGCAGTAGAAAATGCGCCACTTGCCGGGGGCGATTTCGATCTCACTGATGTACTCGCACTCCATGGAATATTTAGCGCCTTCTACCTTACCGTCTTCCAGAGATCCAATCATCGTCCATGTCAGTCCGCCATCGGTAGACTTACTCACATTTGTGAAATTCTTGATATTCAGCCAAGCACCATCGTGCAGCTGCAAAATCGCGCCGCCCTGGAATCCGTTGCTGCTGAACTCCTTCGTTCTCTCCCATGTCTTGCCGCCGTCTGTGGAAACATAGTGGTAAGAGGAGCCGGAGAATGCCAACAGTCTTCCGTCGCCCAATTCCATGATGCTGAACAGGTCGCCGGTATAGCCGGCAATCACATCTTCGGAGTAGTAATCGATCGCGCCGTCAATAACGCTTCCTTGGCCGCTGAGCAGCTTTGCGTCAAAATCGTCCAGATCGATGTTGCAGCACTCGGTATACACGCCGATATTGCCCGGCATGACCTTCTTGCCAGCATCACCGGTGACGACCTTTTCACCGTCAACATACAGTTCCAGATTGGTATCTTCTGCCACAAAGCGAAGGGTGTACCATGTATTCAGATCAAATACAGATTCTGCATCCGCCCAAGTAGTGACTTCCTCAAAGTCTGCGCCATAACGAACTTTGATAAACCACTTGTCCATCGTAAAGTCGTAACCTGCTTTGATATAGGAATCCCGGGTATTCAGACGGGTAACCAAACCCACAGCGGGGAAGTCACCCACATCGGTAACTCTCAGCTTAGCGGAGACATCCACATCGGTCTCAAAGACATGGAGCCAGGAGAAGGAATTATCAGCAGTATGGTCAGTGCTGCTGTAATACAGATTGTCGCCTTCTGCCTTGACAGTCCACTTGTCCTGGGGCCAGGGCTCCTGCCAGTGGCTGGGATCCTCGCCTGCGGTCTCATCCTGGAAATCATCGGACCACTCGGTGGCAGGCAGATCGGGGTTAGAGGTATACTCGACCTCGTCCACCCACTCGTTTTCAACGCCGCGGACTTCCAGATTGTCAAACTTGACCCAGTTCTCAGAAGCCTTCAGGGAGATCGCGCCATGATCCAGAATGGATGTAAAGGTGGAGTTCTTTTCTGCCTGGTGCTCGATCCACAGAACATCATCTACATAGCATCTGACATAGCCTTCATTATAGGTGACCCGCAGATTATACCACTTGCCAGTCTCAAAGTCCCAGTCAATGTAATCATCCATGTAGTCATCCTTGGTATTGGCATAGATGGTAACGCCGCTGTTTGCAAACAGCTGGATGCGGTTAGACTTATCGGTAACGGTGAACTGGTAAGCCTCCTTATCATACCAATGGAACTGGAAGCCGGCCCAGGCCTTTTCCTCAATGAACTGTACATCCACAGAAATAGAGCGGATGGAGAAGTCTCTGTTCATCAGTTTGTTGGCTGTGTTATAGGATGTAGGCTTATTGACAGTATGAGTATCATACTCATACATCTCACCGTTCAGAACAAACCAATTGCCCGGGTCGGTCTGTCCGGTAATCTTGTAGTCGTTCTCGTACTTGTCGTTGGCATCAACAGTGTCGAAGTCATCAGAGAAGACCACCTTTGTATCGGCGATTTCAGGGTACTTACTGAACAGGATCGCTTCCTCTGCCTTGGCAAGCTTCTCCTTGACGGCATCAGTCAGCTTTGCCTTTTCCACATGAGTCAGGCTGTCATACTGCTCCGCCAAAGCAGCCACCTTTGCTTCTTCAAGGTTACTTAGATCCAGCGCTTCGATGGCTGCACTCAGAGCGTTGACCTGTTCGGTCCTGTCAATAATTTTGTAGTAAAGCGGAACGATCCGGTTATCATACGCGATCTGGGCCATATGCTCGCCCAGAGCAAGGCCGTCTTCGGGCATGGCGACTTCCAGTGTATCCACGGGGATCAGCTTCGCTTCGTTGACGCCGTCATCAGCCTTGATAAACAGGTAGATCAGGTTGGGAACATGGCCCAGAGGAACCTCAATGGGATCCGCAGCAGTACCTACCGCGTTTCCTTTGTCATCCACCAGTGTCAGTTCAGCCGGAGCAATTGCCTCGCTGGTAGTTAAGGAGACAATAGCGCCCCCGTTATTAGCGACGACACCGGTAACACCGGTTTCAAAAGGATCATTGTCCTTATACTCTACCATCCGTTCGCCGTTAATGTAGCCCTGGATTAGGCCATCGTGCATATACAACCGCAGGACATATCCCATGTTAGGCTTAACCTGAATTCCTGCAAGATACAGATCCTTAAAGCTAACAGAATCCAGAACTTCCGGTTGGTTATTCTCAGTATTTTTATAAAGAACAAGGCCATCTTCTTGGTCCAAAACCAACTTATAGTAGGAGCCGACATTCAGATC
>JAZSHO010000016.1:0-11739 GCA_045533345.1 Faecousia sp.
CCGCCGTGCTGGTCATTCTGGTTGGACTGGATGGCGATGGCTGCCAGGGCAGCATAGCTCTGGATGGAGTTGGGTTCCCGGAGATAGCCGTGGCCGGTGGAGAAACCGCCGTGGAACAGCTTCAGAATGTCGATCTGGCAGCAGGTGGTAGTGAGAGAATAGAAATCGAAATCATGGATGTGGATATCGCCTTCCCGGTATGCCTTGGCATGCTCAGGCCGCAGCAGATAGATCTCATTGTAGGCCTTGGCACCGGCGGAGCCGATCTGCAGCATGGAACCCATGGCAGTGTTGCCGTCGATATTGGCGTTGTCGCGCTTCATATCGCTGATCCGGGCATCGATGTTGGTGATCTCATCGATGGTGCGCATCAGGGTAGTGTTGGCCTCTCTTGCACGGGTACGGTTAGCCCGGTACAGGATATAAGCCTTGGCAGCGGCATTGAAGCCGTGGTTCATCAGCTGCCGCTCCACGGTGTCCTGGATGGCTTCGATGTTGGGAGCCTGGGATGCGAAGCGGTTTTCCAGCTCATTCTGGACCGCATTTGCCACCCGGGCGGCATCGTCGGCCCGGCCGTCGCCGGAGACTTCCATAGCACGCAGAATGGCTGCAGCGATCTTGTGCTGATCGTATAAAACAACGCGTCCGTCGCGCTTAATAATACTCTGGATCATAGTGATTGTACCGTCTTTCTTCTGAACTTGAGGGATCGGGAGCCGGCATCCGGCTCTGACCACAATATCTTGTGTCATGCCTTTCAAACCTCCACAATATATTGCCACACAGGCGTATTTTTGTCAAGGAACAATACGGTTACAAAATGACACCAGTGGAGAGACCGAGGCATTTTGCGCAGTATTTTCCTGTCGAAATGGAGTATAACAGACATTGTGGGTAATAAACCACACTTTTCCATGGAATTGAGAAAACCTGGAAACAGAGCTTTGGTTTACATAGGTTTCCTGTTATGGTAAACCGCACTGCCGATTGGTTACAATTTCTGCTGCCTCCACCTCACTTAAGCCCCGCAAGAAGCTCCAGGTTGCCCCAGGATATGCAACATTGCAAAAGAAACGGAAATATGATAAAGTATGTCAAAAGGAGGCGATAGAATGAAAAAGACAACCTGCATCGCCCTGTTGCTGGTTCTCTCTGTGCTGCTAACAGGCTGCTTCCCGTCTTTGCACTCTGCACTGGCCGGGGAAACCATCATTCCCTATGAAAGCATGGAATACAGCCGGCCCGATCTGGATCAATTGCGGGCGGTATTGGATACGGCCATCTGTACTGCGGAGGCCGGAAATGATGTGGATGTGGTGATGGATGCGGTGTACGCTTTCTATGACGAATACGACTGGTTTTACACCTGCTATTCTCTGGCGGATATCCGCTACAGCAGCGATTTGACGGATATTTACTGGGAAAAGGAATACAATTACTGTGTAGAGCGTTCCGCGGCTGTGGATGCCGCCCTGGAAGAACTCTACTATGCGCTGGCAGCCTCCCCCCTGCGGGCGGAGCTGGAGCACCCGGACTATTTCGGCCCCGGCTATTTTGACAGCTATACCGGAGATAATTTCTGGGATGACACCTTCACAGCCCTGCTCCAGGAAGAAGATGCCTTGGTCAATCAGTATTACACCCTGTCTTCCCAGGCCCTGGACCATGTTCCCGGAACCACGGAATACTACGATCTTTTCGCGGAAGATCTGGCCCGGCTGCTGGTGGAGCTGATCGCTCTGCGGCAGGAAATTGCTGCCTACTGGGGCTATGAGGACTATGTAGCCTTTGCGGGAGATTTTTACTATTCCCGGGACTATACCCCGGCAGAAATGAAGGATTACCTGGCTGCGGTCCAGCAGGAACTGGTACCCATTTACGGCACCATCAGCGAAGACGTGTGGGCCGCCTCCTCGGAATACAGCACCGAAGATCAGACCTTCGCCTTTCTGAAGCAGGCTGCCAAAAATATGGGCGGCACCATCTGGGAGGCTTTCCAGCTGATGGAGGCAGCGGGACTGTACGACATTTCCTATGGGGAAAACAAGTATGATTCTTCCTTTGAAGTGTATCTGACCAGCTATTGGGAACCCTTTCTCTTTATCAACCCCACCATGACCCGGTACGACTGGCTGGTTCTGGCCCATGAATTCGGCCACTTCTGCAATGATTACGCCTGTTACGGCAGCTACAGCGGTCTGGATGTGACGGAAATTTTCTCCCAGGGCATGGAATATCTGGCCTTGTGTTACGGCAAGGGTACGGAAGATCTGCTGCGCATGAAGATGGCGGACAGCCTCTGCGTGTACGTGGAGCAGGCAGCTTTCGCCACCTTTGAGCAGCAGATGTATGGCCTCACCGGAGAGGATCTGACAGCAGAAAACCTTTATGCGTTGTATGATCAGGTGGCCCGGGACTTCGGGATCGACGTTCCCGGTTATGACCGACGGGAATTTGTCACCATCAACCACTATTACACCAATCCCCTGTACATCATCAGCTACGTGGTCAGCAACGACGCTGCCATGCAGATTTACCAGCTGGAGCAGGAAACCCCCGGTGCGGGTCTTGCGCTGATGGAAGAAAGCCTGTACACCCAGCAGTATTATTTCCAGGATTTCCTCCGGGAGGCAGGCTTGGAAAGCCCCTTCGCTCCCGGGCGGATCCAGGCCGTTAAACAGATCTTCCAGGAAGTGATCGGGCAGTAGCCCGGGTATCATCTCTCCCCTGCTGCGCATACTATGGCCGGGGTGAAGAAGATGCACAAAGAGGAAGAAAAGAAGCCCATCACCTGGGAAGCGGCAGATCCCAAGCTTCCGGTGGTGCAGTCCGGTCATATGGAAAGCCGGCGGCGAAACGAAGCAGAATAAAAAATACCGCCTGTGGGCGGTATTTTTTATTGTCGCATATTGACAATTTCCTTTGGGCTATGTATACTGACATTAAACACATGAGCGTATGCTCATATATTAAATTATAAACTGGGAGGCGATCCCGTGAAAAAGATTTACATCATGGAAAACTTAGACTGCGCCAACTGCGCGGCCAAAATTGAGGATAAATTCAACGCACACCCCCGGGTCCAGGAAGCCACCATCACCTTCTCCACCCGACAGCTGCGGTTGACGGCGGAGGATCCGGATGGGCTGATTCCGGAACTGACGGAAATTGCCCGAACCGTTGAGAGCGAAGTGGAGATTCATTCCCGGGAGGCTGGGCATGGTCACCATCATCACCATGAGCACGAGTGCGGCTGCGGACATGAGCATCACCATGACCACGAGTGCAGCTGCGGACATGAGCATCATCATGACCACGAGTGCAGCTGCGGACATTGCCATGACGAGCCTCGTCACGAGGCATCTCATGAACAGGAACATGGTCACCATCATGAAGAAGACGAAAGTCCCAGACCTTTGCTCATCGGCGGCGGACTGTTCGTTTTAGGTCTGGTGCTGGAGCATCTGGGCCTGGGCTGGGCTGCCATGGCCGTCTGTGCCATCGCTTATATACTGCTGGGCAAAGAAGTCGTGGCCAAGGCAATGCAGAATCTGCGCAAAGGCCATATGCTGGATGAGAATTTCCTCATGGCAGTGGCATCCATCGGCGCTTTCTTCATCGGCAACGCCCCGGAGGGCGTGGGCGTTATGCTCTTCTACCGGGTGGGCGAGTTCTTTGAACACAAAGCCGTGGAACGCAGCCGCAGCCAGATCATGGAAGCGGTGGACCTTCGGCCGGAAGTGGTACAATTGGTGCAGGGGGAAGCCGTTACGGAAATCTCCGCTGAGGATGCCAAGGTCGGCGACCTGCTGCTGGTGCGGCCCGGTGACCGGATTCCTCTGGATGGCATCGTGGTGGAGGGCGAAAGCCGCATCGACACCGCCCCCATTACCGGTGAGCCGGTGCCTGTCCGGGTGGTGGTCGGAGATGCCGTCACCTCCGGCTGTGTCAACACCACCGGTCAGCTGATTATTCGGGCTGAGAAGCCTCTGCGTGACTCCATGGTTACCCGGATTCTGGACAGCGTGGAAAACGCTGCTGCCAGCAAGCCGAAAATCGACCGGTTTATCACCCGGTTTGCCCGGATTTACACTCCCGTAGTGGTGGCTATTGCCGCCGCCACCGCCATCATCCCCTCTCTGGTCACCGGAAACTGGGGCTACTGGGTCTACACAGCTCTGAGTTTTCTGGTTATGAGCTGTCCCTGCGCTTTGGTGCTCAGCGTGCCTCTGGCTTTCTTTGCCGGAATCGGCGCAGGCAGCAAGAAGGGTATCCTCTTTAAGGGCGGCGTATCCATGGAGGCCATGGGCAAAGTCAAAGCCGTGGTCATGGACAAAACCGGTACCATTACCAAGGGTGATTTCAAGGTACAAAGCGTGGCCGGCGGTCACGATGTGCTGAAGCTTTGCGCCAGCTGTGAGCAGCAGTCCACCCACCCCATTGCCCAGAGTATCGTTGCCGCGGCGAAGGAGCGGAATATGGAACTGTTCCAGCCCGATTCCCTGGAGGAAATTCCCGGCCAGGGTATCCGGGCCATGGTGGATGGGCAGACCATCCTCTGCGGCAATACCCGTCTGATGGTGGAAAACGGTGTTGGTGTCGGGCAGGTCATTGATATCTACGGCACCAAGGTGCTGGTGGCCGTGGACGGACGGTTTGTGGGATATATTCTCATTGCGGACACCATCAAGGACGGTGCCAAGGCCGCTGTGGAAGCCCTCAAGGCCCAGGGCATCCACACGGTGATGCTCACCGGTGACGCAGAGGACTCCGCCAAAGCTGTGGCGGAGGAAACCGGCATTGCCGATGTCCATGCAGGTCTGCTACCCCACCAGAAGCTGGAACAGCTGCGTACCATTCGGGAAACCAAGGGTGCCGCCATGTTCGTGGGCGACGGCATCAATGACGCTCCGGTGCTGGCCGGTGCGGACGTGGGTGCGGCCATGGGCAGCGGTGCGGACGCAGCCATCGAAGCAGCGGATGTGGTATTCATGACCTCCGACATTGGAGCGGTGCCTCAGTCTCTGGAAATCGCCAAGCAGACCCAGGCGATCGCCTGGCAGAATGTGATTTTCGCTCTGGCAATCAAGTTTATTGTTATGGCCCTGGGCCTGTTCGGCTATGCTTCCATGTGGCTGGCAGTCTTCGCCGATTCCGGCGTAGCCATGCTGTGTGTGCTGAATTCCATTCGAATGCTGTATAAGAAATAACGAATACCGGAGGAAATTCTTTTCCTCCGGTTTTTCTGTATTTTCCTGTTGCCTGCTGTCATTCCGCCCTTGCATTCTTCGCATTTTTTGATATAATATAAAATAGAAAGTTATGCGCTGTTATAAGGAGAGAATCATGAGCACAACAACCTTACAGGAGAACAAAATGGGCGTTATGCCCGTGGGTAAGCTGCTGCTGAACATGGCGCTGCCCATGGTGGCATCCATGCTGGTGCAGGCCCTTTACAATGTGGTGGACAGCATTTACGTGTCCCAGATTTCCGAAAGCGCGGTTACGGCCCTGTCCCTGGCCTTTCCGGTGCAGAATATGCAGATCGGTTTCGCCGTTGGTATCGGCGTGGGTATCAATTCCCTGCTGAGCAAGAGCCTGGGAGAAAAGAACCAGGAAGCCGCCAACCGCACTGCCGGCAACGGTATCGTGCTGATGGCCATCGTCACTGCCGCTTTCATGCTCTTCGGCTTCTTCGGTGTACGACCCTACTATGAGATGCAGTCCAATGTGACAGAAACGGTGGAAGCGGGCATTTCCTATACCCGGATCTGCTGCATCTTCTGTCTGGGTTCTTTCATGCAGATCCTCAGCGAGCGTCTGCTGCAGTCCACCGGACGGACCGTTTACAGCATGTACACCCAGGCTGTCGGTGCCATCATCAATATAATCCTGGACCCCATTCTGATCCACGGCTGGTTTGGTCTGCCTGCCATGGGTGTAGCCGGTGCGGCTTACGCTACGGTTATCGGTCAGTGGATCGGCGCACTGCTGGGTCTTTATTTCAACGAAAAGAAGAATCCCGAAGTGCAGTTTGGCCGGAAGTATGCCAAGCTGGACGGTGCCATCGTCAAGGGCATCCTGGTGGTAGGCATCCCCTCCATCATCATGAACGGCATCGGTTCCGTTATGAACTTCGGCATGAATCAGATCCTCCAGGGCTTCACCGAAACCGCCACCAGCGTTTTCGGTATCTATTTCAAGCTCCAGAGCTTCTTCTTTATGCCCCTGTTCGCCATCAATGGCGCTACCATTTCCATCATTGCCTTTAACTACGGTGCGAGAAAGCCCGACCGGATCGTCAAGACTCTGAAGCTGGCGGTTTCCGCTGCCCTGGTGCTGATGATCACCGGTCTGCTGGTGTTCCAGTTACTGCCGGACCTGCTGCTGGGCATGTTCAACCCCTCCCCTGCCTTTCTGGAGATTGGCCGGGCAGCGTTGCGGACCATCAGCTGGAGCTTCCCCATCGCTGCCATCGGTATCGCACTGGGTGCCAGCTTCCAGGCCCTGGGCAACGGCATCTATTCCACCATCACCTCCCTGTGCCGCCAGATGTTCGTGCTGCTGCCTGTGGCTTACCTGCTGAGTCTCACCGGCAATGTGACCCTGGTTTGGCTGGCCTACCCCATTGCGGAAGTCGCCAGCGGCGCGGCTACATTGTTCTTCTTCAACCGAATCTATAAGCAGAAGATCAAGCCCCTGTTTGAATAACGAAGCAAGCCCGGAACCAAACGGTTCCGGGCTTTTTTGTTTGGTGAGAGAATCGGTGCTTCGCATAACGAAAACCATGTCATCGCGAGGAGCCACCAAAGGTGGCGACGTGGCGATCTCCCGGCAAAACGTTTGTAATGCTACGCAGGAAATTAGATTGTACCAGGAGATTGCCACGTCGGGGCTTCGCCCCTCCTCGCAATGACATACTTCTTTTTCACTGCTATGCTTATAAACTTTCAAGTTGCTCCTTTGGGGGCAACTTTTTTTGTTTAGGGCGGTACGGATGAAAGGGAGGTTGCTATGAAACGCAAAAATGCGGAAAAAGAACTACAGCAGCGGATCCTCTCCGGAGAGGTCCGGCGGCAGGATGTGACCCGGCGGCTGGCGGAGCTGGCTTTCGGCAAGGCCAATGACTGCGTGCGGCTGGCGTTGGAGGATGAGCCCAGTCTGGACAAGCTGGATTTGAGTCTCCTCAGCGAGGTCAAGCGCAATGACAAAGGCACCGTGGAGATCAAGCTCATTGACCGGCTTCGGGCATTGGAGCAGCTGGCGGAGGTGGCGGAGGAGGAAAGCTCCGATATGGAGGCTTTTTTGCAGGCCCTCCAGGGCGGAGCCCAATGAGCTGGAAGGCCTTTTCCCGAAAACAGAAAACGGTGCTGACCTGGTGGGTGCCGGGAAATCCCCACTATGGGAAAGAAGCCATTCTCTGCGACGGGGCGGTGCGGTCCGGAAAGACACTGGCCATGGGCCTGAGCTTTTTCCTCTGGGCCATGACCTGCTTTGACGGGAAGAAGTTCGGTGTCTGCGGCAAGACCATCACATCCCTGCGGCGCAACGTGCTGTCGGAAATTCTTCCAAAGCTGGAGGCTCTGGGGGCCAGCTGGAAGGAGAAACGGTCAGAAAACTTGGTGACGGTGGAATTTCGGGGACGGAAGAATCAGTTCTACATTTTCGGCGGACGGGATGAAAGCTCTGCCAGTTTGATCCAGGGTATCACCTTTGCGGGAGTACTGCTGGATGAAGTGGCGCTGATGCCCCGGTCCTTCGTGGAGCAGGCCTGCGCCCGGTGCAGCGTTTCCGGGAGCCGCCTGTGGTTCAACTGTAACCCCGCTGGTCCCAGTCACTGGTTTTACCGGACCTGGGTGCTGGAGGCAGAGCAGCGGAACTGCCTGCGGCTGCATTTTACCATGGAGGACAACCCTTCTCTGACCAAGGAGATCCGTCAGCGGTATGAGCGGCTGTACACCGGAGTTTTCTACCGGCGGTTTATTCTGGGTCAGTGGGCCCAGGCGGAGGGGCGGGTCTACGATTTTTTCTCCCCGGAGATGGTGGGCAAGGCCCCGGAGCACTGCGACCGGTGGTACATCTCCTGCGACTACGGTACGGTCAATCCCACCTCCATGGGGCTGTGGGGGCGGTGCAGCGGCATCTGGTACCGGGTGAAGGAGTTCTACTTCAATTCCCGGGAATCCATGCGACAGATGACCGACGAGGAATACGCCCAGGCTTTGGAAAATCTTGCCGGGGGCAGGCCCATTGCGGCGGTCATCGTGGACCCTTCGGCGGCCAGTTTCATCGAAGTGCTGCGGCGGAAGGGTTGGCGGGTCCAGAAAGCGGAGAATGATGTGCTGTCGGGCATCCGGCTCACCTCCGACTGCTTGAAAAGCGGAAAAATCATCATCTGCGAGGGCTGCAGCGATTGCCTGCGGGAAATGGATGAGTATGTGTGGGACTTGAGCAGCGGAAGTCAAGACCGGGTCAAAAAGGAGCATGACCATGCCATGGACGATATGCGCTACTTCGCAGCCACGGTGCTGAAAGAAAAAGGCAACAGCTTCGCCGCCTGTACGGTGGAGCGACGGCGATAACTGGAAAGGAGCGGTTTTGTGAAACGGAAGAAAAAGGAATCCGGAGGGGTTGCAGCGGTATGCCAGCTGAGAAGCGGCAGCAGCCATCCCTTCGGAGCAATGAAGGGCTTTACGCCCCTGGGTGGGCCCGACGAGCGAATCTACCGGGAAATGCGGGAGGCCATCCCGGTGCTGGATGCGGCGGTGAGCAAAATGGTACGGCTCTGCGGCGGCTTTACCGTTCAGTGCCGAAATCGGGAGTCCCAGCAGCGGCTGGAAGCTTTTCTGCAAAACGTCCCCTGCGGACGGGGACAGGTGGGCATGGACAGCTTTCTGTCAGGATACCTGGACAGTCTGCTGACCTACGGCAGAGCCATCGGTGAGATGGTGGTGGCCGGGAATAAGCTTCGGGCGATTTGCTGGGGCGATGTGACTACCCTGGAAGTTCAGGAGGGGGACAACGTCCTGGATACGGAAATCTGGGGTATGGACGAAAAGGGGCTGATGCGCCCCCTGCCCTATCAGCATCTGCTGCTGTTCACCACCATGCATCCGGAGCCTGCCCACCCCTACGGTGTCAGCATGTTCCGGGGAATGCCCTTCCTGGCAGATATCCTCATGAAGATCTACAACACCATCGGCACCAATTGGGAGCATGCCGGGAACATCCGCTACAGCGTCATCTGTAAGGGCAGCGACGATGCGGATCCTGCCGTCATCCAGGAGCGGGGCAAGCAGGTTGCTGCCGAGTGGGCCAAGGCCATGGAAGAGGGCAAAAACGGCACTGTGCGGGATTTTGTAGCCGTGGGGGATGTGGAGATCAAGGTCATCGGCGGAGAAGCACCCATTCTGGACTCCGAAATCCCGGTGCGGCAGATTCTGGAGCAGCTGGTGGCGAAGACCGGGTTGCCCCCCTTCCTGCTGGGCTTAAACTGGAGCACCACCGAACGGATGAGTACCCAACAGGCAGACATTCTAACCTCGGAGCTTTGGGCTCTGCGGCGGACGGTGGAGCCTGCCATGATGAAGGTGTGCAAAACTTTCCTGGCATTGGAGGGGTTAGACAACAAGGTGGATATTCTCTGGGATGACATCAGCCTGCAGGATATCACCCAGGAGGCCCAAGCTGACCTGTACCGGGCCCAGGCGGAGAAATATCGCGCGGAAGCAGCAAAATAAAAGGAGGCAACATTATGGAAATCAAGAAAGCAACGGAAGTGGTTCTGGGGGGCGTTCCCACGGCGGTACAGCTGGAAGCTATCAATTCCCAGGCAAAGGCTGCACTGGCTGCAAAGCAGGTTTACGTTTTCTCTCTGCGGCTGTGCGACGACCAGGTAGACCGGGATATGGAGCGGTTTGACACCGCTGCACTGCCCGGTCTTGCCAAGCTGTTTATCGGCAAGACCGGTATCGTGGACCACCGCTGGAGCAGCGACAGCCAGGTGGCCCGGATTTTTGAGACCCAGGTGGTGTCCGAAGAGGACGTCAGCTACATCAAGGCCTGGGCCTACATCCGCCGGGGCGGAAGCAATGACGAGATCATCGCAGACATCGAAGCGGGCATCAAAAAGGAAGTTTCCGTTGGCTGCGCCATGGGCAGAAGCATCTGCGCCATCTGCGGCAGCGATTACGGCACCTGCGGCCATCAGAAGGGCGAGCATTACGACGGACAGCTGTGCTGCGCAATCTTGCAGGAGCCGATGGATGCTTACGAATTTTCCTTTGTGGCTGTGCCTGCTCAGCCCAATGCAGGGGTGCTGAAAGCTCTGGGCGGCAGAAACAAGTGTCTGAAAGAACTGGCGGAGGAATTCGGCGCTCAGGCAGAATACCGGGCGCTGTTCAAGGATGCTCAGCTGGGCCGCCGTTATCGGACCGAACTGGAGGACAGCATTGTCAAACTTTGTCTGACCCTGGAGTTGGGAGCTGAGGAGCCGGTGCTGCGCAGCATTGTCAAGACTGCCGCCGCGGAGGACCTGCTGCATCTGAAAAAGGCCCTGGAAGAGCGGATGGCTGAAATGCTGCCTGTGCAGACCCAGCTGGGGAAGTTCTCCGGGAAAGCCGACATTGTGGAAAGCGGATTTTTGATTTGAGGTTTTGCCGGAGCTTTCCGGTAACCATATATTTACTTTAGCAGGAAATTGAAAATGGGTTATGACAATCTGAAACTGGAAAAGGGTATGTACCGCCAGGAAGGCATGAGCTTTACCCAGGTGCTGGAATCTCTGGATCCCAGCGAGAATTACCGTGGTACCGCTCTGGAGGGGGCAGGTGCCTTTCAGCGCCAGCTGAAGCGCTTCGGCATCCGGGCCAAAGGTGCCGGTTCTTCCCCTGTGGAGAAGTTCTTCCGCACCATGGACTCTGCGGTGCTGTTCCCCGAGTACATCGCCCGTACCGTTCGCCAGGGCATGGAGGAAAATGACATCCTGCCCGCCATTACCGCCACCACCACCGTTATCGATTCCATGGACTACCGTTCCATCTATTCCAACCCCACCGATGCCGATAAGGCCCTGCAGGACGTGGAAGAGGGCGCTGCCATCCCCGAAACCGAGGTCAAGACCAAGGAACATCTGGTGCGCCTTTCCAAGCGCGGCAGAATGCTGGTGGCCTCCTACGAGGCCATCCGCTTCCAGAAGCTGGACCTGTTCAGCGTCATGCTGCGTCAGATCGGCGCACATATCCAGAAGCAGCAGCTGGCCGATGCCGTCAATGTCATCCTCAACGGCGACGGCAACGACAACGCCGCTGCCCAGTATACCATCGGTTCTACCCCCATTTCCGGCACCAAGGGTACCCTGGGTTACGACCAGCTGGTGGAATTCTGGGGCTAGTTTGATCCTTACACCATGAACACCATCCTCTGCTCCACCGGCACCATGACCAAGCTGCTGAAGGTGCCCGAACTGCAGAATCCCATGACCGGTCTGAACTTCCAGGGTACCGGCAAGCTGACCACGCCCCTGGGCGCCCAGCTGCACCGCACCGGTGCCGTTGCTGACGGCATGATCATCGGTCTGGATAACCGCTATGCCCTGGAACTGGTCCGCGCCGGGGATGTGCTGGTGGAATACGACAAGCTCATCGACCGTCAGCTGGAGCGTGCTGCCATCACCTCCATCTCCGGCTTCGGTAAGATCTGCGACGGCGCCGCCTGTGTGCTGAACGTATGACCTTAAAG
>JAZSHO010000117.1:0-3270 GCA_045533345.1 Faecousia sp.
GACCTGGTGGATGCCCAGCAGGCCCGCCGGGTTCTGGACAGAATCGTCGGCTACCAGCTGTCCCCGCTGCTTTGGAAAAAGGTTCGTCGGGGTCTGTCTGCCGGCCGTGTCCAGAGTGTTGCCACCCGTCTGGTGGTGGACCGGGAAAACGAGATCCGGGCCTTTATCCCCAAGGAATACTGGTCTCTGGATGTGACCTTAAACCGCCTGGAAAAGGCCGGTTCCTTCGTGGCCCGCTACTGGGGCGAGGATAAGAAACGGGAACTGGAAAACGAAGCCGAAACCCAGGCTGTTATCAACGATATCACCGGTAAGGAATTTACCGTTACCAATGTAAAGAAAGCGGAGAAGAAACGCTCTGCCGCACCTCCCTTCACCACCTCCACCTTGCAGCAGGAGGCATCCCGGAAGCTGGGCTTCACCCCCAAGAAGACCATGATGGTGGCCCAGCAGCTGTACGAAGGTGTGGATGTGGCCGGGGAAGGTACTCTGGGTCTGATCACCTATATGCGTACCGACTCTCTGCGCCTTTCCGACGAGGCCATGGCCGCTGCTGCGGATTTCATTAAGAACCGCTACGGCAATGCCTACTATTACGGCAAGTTCCATGTGTTCAAGACCAAGGGAAATGCCCAGGATGCCCACGAAGCCATTCGTCCCACCCATGTGGAGCTGGATCCCGAAAGCATCCGCGGCAGTTTGACAAACGATCAGTACAAGCTGTATAAGCTGATCTGGAGCCGTTTCCTGGCCTCCCAGATGGCAAATGCTGTGTATGATACGGTGGCCATTGACACCGAGTGCGCAGGCCATACCTTCCGCTCCACCCATCAGAGCATGCGCTTTGCCGGCTTCATTGCGGTTTACGAGGAAGGCAAGGACGAAGAGGGCGAAGCTATGGGTTCTCCGCTGCCGGATCTGACGGTAGGAGAGAAGGCTGTTTCCTCCAAAATCCAGAAGGAGCAGCATTTCACCCAGCCGCCTGCTCGGTATACGGAGGCCACCCTTGTCAAAGCTATGGAAGAAAAGGGTGTCGGACGTCCTTCCACCTATGCTGCCACCATTTCCACCATTGAGGACCGGGAGTATGTCGTCAAGCAGGACAAGCGCCTGGCCCCCACGGCCCTGGGCGAAATCGTCACCGGCCTCATGATGGAACGGTTCAACGATATCGTGGACGTGGACTTCACTGCCAACATGGAAAACCGTCTGGATGCGGTGGAAGAGGGCAAACAGCACTGGAAAGCGCTGATTGCCGAATTCTACCAGGACTTCAGCAAGGAACTGCAGGAGGCAGAAGCTGCCCTGGAGGGTGTCCGGCTGAAGGTCCCTGAAGAGGAAACCGATGAAGTCTGCGAGCTTTGCGGACGGAATATGGTCATCAAAATGGGCCGGTTCGGCAAGTTCCTGGCCTGTCCCGGCTTCCCGGAGTGCAAGAACGCCAAGCCTCTGGTGGAACGGATGCCCGGTCGCTGTCCCAAGTGCGGCAACGGTATGCTGAAGAAAAAATCCAAGCGGGGTTATGCTTATTATGCCTGCGAAACCGGCGCTGAGTGCGGCTTCATGACCTGGGATGTTCCCACGGCGGAGGACTGCCCTGAGTGCGGCTTCACCATGTTCAAAAAGAGCGGCAAGGGCCGCATGAAGCCCTTCTGTATCAACGAAACCTGCTCCAAGTTCCTCCCGGAGGACAAGCGGGGCTACTATAAGAAGAAAACCGCTGCCGAGGGTATCGAGGGCGAGCCTGCGGGAGAACCTGCCGCAGCGGAGAAGAAGCCTGCAGCCAAGAAAACCGCAGCAAAAAAGACTACCGCAAAGAAGTCTGCTACCAAGAAGACCACCACAAAAAAGGCCGCTACCAAGAAAACGGCAAAGAAGGAGGCCTGACAAATGAAAGTGAAAGTAATTGGCGCAGGCCTCGCAGGCTCCGAGGCCGCATGGCAGCTGGCCAACCGGGGCATCCAGGTGGAACTTTATGAAATGAAGCCCAAGAAGATGAGCCCCGCTCACCACAGCGAGGACTTCGCGGAATTGGTTTGCTCCAATTCCCTCCGGGGCGACCGTCTGGAAAATGCGGTAGGCCTTTTGAAGGAAGAGCTGCGCCGGGTAGGCAGCCTCATTATGGAGTGCGCCGAGGCCACCCGCGTGGAAGCCGGCGGCTGCCTGGCTGTTGACCGGGGCGGTTTTGCCAAGCTGGTCACGGAAAAAATCAAGAATCACCCCAATATCACGGTGATTTCCGAAGAAGTGACGGAAGTTCCCGAGGGCCCTGTCATCATAGCCTTCATGCCTCAGAGGTCAGACGCCCTCAGTGAGGCTATTGGAAAGTATTTCGGCGAAAGCGAATACCTGCACTTTTTCGATGCTGCTGCCCCTCTGGTCACGGCGGAATCCATTGATATGAACCTGGCCTGGTGGCAGTCCCGGTATGACCGGGGTACTCCCGACTATATCAACTGTGCCTTGAACAAGGAGCAGTACGAGGCCTTTATCCGGGAGCTGACCACCGCTGAGGAAGCGGAGGTTCACGGTTTCGAAGATAAGAATGTTTTTGAAGGCTGTATGCCCGTGGAGGTCATGGCCCGCCGTGGCTTTGATACTCTGCGCTACGGCCCCTTAAAGCCCGTTGGTCTGGTGGATCCCAACACCGGCAAGGAGCCTTACGCCGTTGTCCAGCTGCGGCAGGACAATGCGGCCAAGTCTGTCTACAATCTGGTGGGTTTCCAGACCCATCTGAAATTCGGCGAGCAGAAGCGGGTGTTCTCCATGATTCCCGCCCTTCGTAATGCAGAATTTGTCCGCTACGGCGTCATGCACCAGAACACCTTCCTCCAGAGCCCCAAGCTGCTGGATAAGTATTATGCCGACCGCCGGAATCCGATGGTTGCCTTTGCCGGACAGATGACCGGCGTGGAGGGCTATGTGGAATCCACCGCCTCCGGCTACCTGGCTGCTGTTGCCATGGCCGCCAAGGTCCAGGGCAGGGAACTGCCCGATTTCCCCAAGACCACTGCCATCGGTGCCCTGGGTCTGTACATCAGCGACGGAAGCATTGAAAACTTCCAGCCCATGAACATCAATTTCAGCATCATTTCCCCGCTGGAAAAGCGGATTCGTAAGAAGGCAGAAAAGAATCTGGCAATCGCCAACCGGTCCCTGGAAGTCATCGACCAGCTGGTTGCCGGTGGAATCTAAAGAAAGAGGTGGAGCAGTTGAAGATCTTTCGTGACTTTATTTCGGGTGATCATACAGGGACAGCTCCCGTACTGG
>JAZSHO010000147.1:0-7333 GCA_045533345.1 Faecousia sp.
CCCATCAGCACCACCAGCGCACCACCCGCCATCAGCACCCAATCCTCAGGGATACCCATATAGGCAAAGATCAATCCGATCACCGCCATTAAAAGGCCAATGGAGCCGTAGCGCTTACTCAGCCGCACCGCTTTACCGCTGAAGTGCTGAGCCTGGCTGCGAAACAGCTTGGTAAAGCCCTTGTCTACCAGATAGCAAAGGCCGAAAACCACCGCGCAAATGATAAGTATGGTAACGAGTCCCATGTTTTACCTCACGCCCACAGGACACAATCCACAGGGATATCATACTCCTCGGTGGGAAGAGACTCCACCATCTGGAAATCGTAGCACAGGGCCAGGGTGGGGTGATCCGGCTCAGAAGCCAGGAACTTATCGTAAAAACCGCCGCCATAGCCCATACGGTCACCGCTTTTGGTAAAAGCCATACCGGGCATCAGCACCAGGGCAGTCTTATCATCGGCAACCGGTTCGTCAGCGATGGGCTCGGGAATGTTTGCATAGCCCTTTTCCACCTTGCTGAGGTCGTCCATATAGATAAAGCGCATTTCTTCGCCATAGCATTTGGGAACGGCGACCCGCTTACCGTCTTTCATTGCCTGCTCCAGCATGGGAACAGTACGGACTTCCTGGTTGTAGGGCAGATAACCGTAAATGGTCTTGGCATTACGGTAAGCCGCAGAAGCCAGGAACAACTCAGACAGCTTTGCGCTGCGGCTGACGATTTCCTCCTCAGTCATGGCCCGCTTCTTTGCCCGGATAGACTGACGCAGTTCCTGTTTATTCATGGTCTGCTCCCTCCTTACTTTTGGTGGGCCGGAACATCCGGAACCACAGGAAAATGGCAATCTGGCCGGGGATGCCCAGCAGGAAAATCTTCCAGAAATTGTAGTTAAAGGCAGTGAGCAGCGTCACATGGATGCTCAGCAGTGCGCCCCAGACAATGATGGAAATCAGCGCCTTGTTCCAGCGGAAATCATGCCAGGCAGAGCGCAGGCTCAGCAGCACGATGGCATTGGCAGGAATGGCATAGAAAAACAGCAGGCAGCTGTACTTGTCCAGAAAATCGAAAGAGGACAGCAGAACAAAGGCAAACAGCGCCACAAACCAGACCAGGGTGGAGGACAGGGCCAGAATGATATTCTTGTTGGCCTTCCGCTTCAGTGCCTTTTCGGACACCTGGGTCATGGCTTTCTCCAGGGTGCCGGGGTTTCCGGGCAGCTCGTTGGGGTCTACCAGCAGGTCATTGACAGTAATGTCAAACTGTTCGGACAGATGCACCAGGGTCAGTACGTCGGGAATGGATTCACCCCGCTCCCACTTGGAAACAGCCTTGTCTGAGTAATTCAATTTTTCTGCCAGCCCGGCCTGGGTCAGCCCGGAACGCTTCCGGTAGGCGGCGATATTGGCACCGATTTGGTATTTCAGCTTCTCGTCGTCCATAGTCTTCCTCCAGCATATAGTTACAACTATTTTAACATAAAATGGCTGGTTTTGCAACTGGAAAACCGGGTGTCCAGGGATTAGAAAACGTGCGCAGCCTGGCTGCGCACGTGAAAAATCAAGAGGGAATATTCTGCTGCAATCTCAAACAGTCAGCCAGCCGGGAAATGAATACCGCATTGGAGGGCCGGGGAATCACCCCGTCAGACCCCGGGGGGAAATACAATTGCCAGATCCGGTTGTCCCGATGGAGCCAGGCTTTTTCGATAGCGCTGCGGATGGAGCGCTCCACCTGCTGCCTGTTGCAGCTGCAGATATTGCCGACGGCGGGATACAGGATTTTGGTAATGGACTGTTCCGGGTCCCTGGCCATCAGCAAAACGGCTTCCCGCAAATAAGCGTAACCCCGGAGCTTGGTGGAAATTCCCAGGTTGACCAGAAGATTGGAAACCTGGGTTCTGGGGTCCGGGTGGGACACAATTGGCTGCTGGAGCCGCTGAGTCAGATCGTTGATCCGGTCGGCGGTGGCCCGGAGGTCACAGGGCTTCACCATAACATAGCTGATCCCCAGACGGTCAACAGATTCGGAAATATAGTCGGTAAGAAATCGGGTGGTGGCCAGCACAACGGGACAGATGTTGTCCAATGCGGCGGTGTGGAGTAAACTGATACCGTCCAACCCCGGAAGCATTAAATCCAGCACCAGAATGTCGGGATGGAAGCTACGCAGGATAGACAGGGCCTCCTGGCCGTCCCCGCAGACCCGAACCTGATAGGATAAGCGCAGAAGGTCTGCCAAAGCGGATCTGAATTCTTCACTTCCATCGGCAATCAGCAGCTTCCGGCCATCCATGGATTCCCAACCTTTCTTTTTTTAATGAGTATAGGATACCACAGATAATGATATTTTTCAATTCTTTGCACCCTCTGGTTTCGTCGACAATTTTCGACAAAAAGGCGTGCCGCACAAGCGGCACGCCTTGGGGTTGCGATTAATCGAAGTATCTGCGGAAGAACTCGTACCAGTCGTCGTAACTGCCTTCGCTGGGCATAGCGGGATCTTCCGCAGGGGTGGTGACGGTGGTCATTTCCCGGGGCTTTTCGTCCAGGGTGATGGTCAGTTCCATCTGCATTCCACTGCGGATAACGGTGATGGTGGTGGTATCTCCGGCCTTGAAGTTACGCAGGGCCCGGGTCAGAGTGGTCACATTGGAAACGGTGTGGCCGCCCAGGTCGATGATGATGTCCTTGGGCTGGACACCGGCTCTGTCTGCGCTGCCGCCGTCCACTACGCTGTCAACATAAGCACCGGAGGGCAGATTGTACATGGCAGCGGCAGCTTCATCGGTATTGCGGACGGTGACGCCCAGATAAGCACCGGTGACATAGCCGTAATCCATCAGATCGCTGATCATGCTCATCACATCGTCGATGGGAATGGCAAAGCCGATACCCTCAATGGAGGCACCGGAATTGGTGGTTCCGGAGTACTTGGCGGTGGTGATACCAACCACTTCGCCTGCCATGTTGAACAGGGGGCCGCCTGAGTTGCCGGGATTGATGGCGGCATCGGTCTGGATCATGCTGATGGTGGTCAAGCTGTCGGTGGCTACCTCACGGCCCTTGCCGCTGACATAACCGACGGTCTGGGTGGAGGTCAGCTCTCCCAGGGGATTGCCGATGGCAACCACCATATCGCCGATGATCAGACTGCTGCTGGTGCCAAGGGTTACAGGAACGAGGCCTTCGGCATCGGCTTTCAGAACCGCAACGTCATTGGTGGAATCATAACCGACGATCTTGGCTGCGTACTCGGTTCCGTCAAAGGCGATGACGCTGACGGATGTGGCACCCTCAACTACATGGTAGTTGGTGACCACATAACCATCCTGGGTCAGAATGAATCCGGAACCGGAGGAAGCACCCTCGGTGATCTGGCCATAGATGTTAGCGGACTGGACCGTGGCAGAAATAGCTACCACGCTGTTTACGTTTTTTGCATAGACCTGGGCAGGGGTCAGCGCTTCACCGGGAGCCACAGAACCGCCGGCCAGGGCAGTGTTGGCATTGGATGTGGCAGCGATCTGCTGCTTCAGATCCTGGATCTGCTTGTCGAATTGCTTTTCTGTTTCGTACAGGGCATTGTCCCAGCGGCTGTTGACCAAGGCAGCGGTAATGGCATTGCTGCCAATCAGAATCGCAAGAGCCAGGGCGACAGCGCCAACCTTTTTCCAGAAGCCGCTGCGCTGCTTTTTGACCTTGAGCTTCTTCTTGGGAGCTTCCGGCTGGGGATGGTACTGGTAGCGGCCGTCATAGGGAGGCCGGTGATGGGTCACATAAGGGGAATCTGCGTAGGGGGATTCCTTTCTGCCGGCACCTGCGCCCCGGTAGGTGGGCTGGGGATCATAGTGCGGCCGCTGCGGAACCGGTTCTTCCACAGGGGGCTGGGGAGCCACGGGAGGCTCGGGGAAAGCTTCCTCCTGGGGAACGGGGGACGTATATTCATGCTGGGGAATATTCTCAAAGGTATCCATAAAAGTAACCTCCTGGTGTATTTTCTTCATCATAGGCGCGGATTATGAAAAAAATATGTACGCTTCCCAAACAAAGTTTTAATTCTTAAGGTTTTCTTTATGATACTGTTTTCTGCCCGGTTCGTCAAGAAAAATCGCGGCAGCATTCGCTGCCGCGACCGGGTTACTTCTTGCGGAAGGACTTACAGTCGGTGCACTGGTTTTCGGTAGGGTTCATCTCGTGGGTGCCCACCAGGATCCGGTCCAGAGAGCAGTAGTTCTCGTTCTCGCAGTGGTAAGCGCACTGCTGGACGGTACATTCGATGCACTTGTTTGCATGGCAGTTCATAGTTAATTCCTCCTTTTGTTTGATTCGTGAGTATTATGTTCAGTTTACAAAGAATCATGCAGGAAATCGTTTCCTATATTGCTTTTGAATCCATTTTGTGGTATTGTAATCAAAAGTATGTAAAAAGGAGAAACGGCTATGGCACATATTGCACCTTCTGTCCTGTCGGCAGACTTCGCCAATCTGGGACGGGATCTTCAGGAAATTAAAAAAGCCGGCGCCAAGTGGGTCCACGTGGACGTGATGGACGGCGTTTTTGTACCCAATTATTCCATTGGAACCCCTGTGATTGCGGCAATCCGCAAGAATACGGACCTGATTATGGACGTGCATCTGATGATCACGGAACCCATTCGCTATGTAGAAAATTTCTGCGATATGGGTGCGGACTATCTGACCATTCATATCGAGGCGGACACCCAGGAAAATACCCTGGAAGCCCTGGAGCGGATCCGTTCTCTGAATGTAAAGCCCGGTATCGTTCTGAAGCCCAAGACCCCCGCAGAGGCTGCATTGCCTTATCTGGATAAAGTGGATCTGGTCCTGGTCATGACTGTGGAGCCCGGCTTTGGCGGTCAGAGCTTTATGGCGGACATGATGCCCAAGATGAAAAAGCTTCGGGAAATGCTGGACGAAGTGAATCCCGACTGCCTGCTGGAGGTGGACGGCGGCATCGACCGCAGAACCGCACCCATCGCCAAGAAAAACGGCGCACAGATCCTGGTGGCCGGCTCTGCCTACTTCCGGGAAGCTGACAAAGCCGCCTTCGTGAAGCTGATTGAAGAATAAGGAAACACAAAACAAAAGCCTCCCGTCACGGGAGGCTTACTTTCGCTTCTGAGGGTAGGGGAGGTTTCTGGAAAATCCAAGAAAATAATCAGCGGAAATATTGAAGTACTGACAAATAGCCTTTAGGTCCTCTACACTGGGTTCGTATTTGTCATTTTCCAGATAAGATACTTTCCGTTGTGTCATATTGAGTGCGGCACCAAGCTGCGTCTGGTTTAGTTCCAATTGTTCCCGCAGGAGCCGGACTTTTTCTCCAAAAGTTAATTCCATATCCATCACCGACGATAATTTACCATAGATAGAAACTTTCTATTTACTTTTAGACAGCAAACGTCTATTATATCTGGTAGAGGTGGTGAAAATGGATTCAAAAGGGAATGACTTGTTGGGAAGAATCGCACAGTTGGAAATTAGTGAGTTGGATGACGTTATTCATACAATTCGGGAACGATACAAGCAACTGCACCCGGATGTAGAGTTGATATTGGCTGCTGTGCCAAAAGATGACCCAAAAGAACGCGCTGCGTTCTATAAATGGCTGATCCGCTATGTTTGGGATTATGAGAAAGACTTTCCGCTGTAAAGAAGTGGGGAGGGTGCTTTTGCTCGAAGCACCCCTTAGGCTGACTTCTTTGGGTACTTTCTTGTTCAGCGACAAGAAAGTACCATCCCTTCACTAGGACAACAAGTCTGCATTGCGGTTCAGATATAATTATACCGATTTTCCAACCCCTGGGAATTGACAATTGACAGAGGGAAATGTATAATATAAAAGGAAAATGCCGGACTGTGGGAAAGACAGTGCCGCATTTCCGGTAAGTAAATCCAAAGGCGGAAAAACCGTCTTTTGAAAGAAAGGAAAAATTGCCATGATTTATAGTGCAGAAGTACAGCATATGTGCTCCGTGGCCAAGGGCGCCTATCACGGTCCCGCTCCCATTCCCGAAGAGGGTAAGTGGGTTCAGGTCAAGGAAATTAAGGATGTCAGCGGTTTCACCCACGGCATCGGTTGGTGCGCTCCACAGCAGGGCTGCTGCAAACTGACCCTGAATGTGAAGGAAGGTATCATCGAAGAGGCTCTGGTTGAAACTCTGGGATGCTCCGGTATGACCCCCTGCGGAGCTATGGCTCCCGACAGCTTAGTCGGTAAGACCCTCCTGGAGGCTTTGAACACCGACCTGGTCTGTGATGCCATTAACACAGCAATGCGCGAACTGTTCCTGCAGATCGTCTACGGCCGCAGCCAGTCTGCTTTCTCCGAAGATGGTTTGGCAGTCGGCGCTTCCCTGGAGGACCTGGGCAAGGGCCTGCGCAGCCAGGTTGGCACCATGTTCGCAACCAAGGCCAAGGGTCCCCGTTACCTGGAGATGGCTGAGGGCTATGTCACTCGCATCGCGCTGGACGAGAATGACCTGATCACCGGTTATGAGTTTATTAATCTGGGTAAGATGATGGACTTCATCAAGAAGGGCGACGATGCAAACGAAGCTCTCAAGAAGGCTAAGGGTAGCTACGGACGCTTTGCTGATGCAGCTAAATACCTCGACCCCCGTCACGAATAATAGAAGGAGGATATCACAATGGCTTTGTTTGAAGGTTACGAAAGAAAAATCGACAAGATCAATGGTGTCCTCGCACAGTATGGTCTGGAGTCTGTTGAGGCTTGTCGTCAGATCTGTGTTGACAAGGGCTTTGATCCCTATGAGATCGTTAAGGGCATTCAGCCCATCGCGTTCGAAGATGCTGCCTGGGCGTACTGCGTTGGTGCTGCAATCGCTCTTAAGAAGGGTGTAAAGAACGCTGCCGAAGCCGCTGAAGCTATCGGCATCGGCCTGCAGGCATTCTGCATCCCCGGCTCCGTCGCTGAAGACCGCAAGGTCGGTATCGGTCACGGCAACCTGAGTGCCATGGTGCTGCGTGACGAGACCAAGTGCTTCGCATTTCTGGCTGGTCACGAGTCCTTTGCAGCCGCTGAAGGTGCTATCGGCATTGCACGCAGCGCTAACAAGGCTCGTAAGGAGCCTCTGCGTGTTATCCTGAACGGTTTGGGCAAGGATGCCGCGCAGATCATTTCCCGTATCAACGGCTTTACCTATGTGAAGACCCAGTTTGATTACTACACCGGCGAGCTGAAGATCGTTGAGCGCATCCCCTACTCCAACGGTGAGCGCGCTGCAGTTAACTGCTATGGCTGTGACGATGTCCGTGAGGGCGTTGCTGTTATGCGTTACGAGGGCGTT
>JAZSHO010000187.1:0-17841 GCA_045533345.1 Faecousia sp.
TAGACGTAGTCGTTGGCAGCGTTGGCGACGGAAACCACCAGCAGGTTCTCTTCGCCGTCCTTGCAGTAATCGGTGATATCAGCACGGAAGGTGGTGTAGCCGCCCTCGTGGCAGATGACCTTCTGTCCATTGACGTAGACGGTAGCCTCAGAGTTGGCGCCCTGGAACTCCACGAACACCCGGCCGCCGGCCAGGGGCTGCTTGGGAGTGGGGAGGGTCTTGGCATACCAGCACTTTCCGCGGTAGTAGCTGCCGTTGCCGTCGTTGGCGTCCACGGCGTTCCAGGTGTGGGGCAGGTCCACATTGCTCCAGCTTTCGGGATAAGCGGAGGGCAGACCGGCATCTTCCCGGATAAACTTCCAGTTTTCGTTGATGTTGATGATATTTCTCATGGTAAATATCCTTTCTGCTTTAGATTCACGCTACCATTGTAACACCAACCGGGGGAAAGGAATATGTACAAAATACGGGGTTTTGTACATATCACTAACAAAAAATACCCCCCGAAATCCGTCATTTCGGCGAACTTCAGAGGGAGGGTGGAGAGTGGAGAGTGAAGAGTGGAGAGTGAAGAGTGGAGAGTGGAGAGTGGAGAGTGGAGAGTGGAGAGTGGAGAGTGGAGAGTGGAGAGTGGAGAGTGGAGAGTGGAGAGTGGAGAGTGATAAGGCTTTGCTTCGTGCGAGATAACCATGTCATTGCGAGGAGCGATAGCGACGGGGCAATCTCCGGCACAGCACTTGACCACTGTTTTGCACCAATTAACATGGTACATCCAACCTGTTCCATGTTAATATACGCATCTGCAGAAGCAAACTGCACAGCAGGAGATTCCCACGGCCCTTTGGGCCTCGGAATGACATGCTTATTTAAAAATCAAAAGAAGGGTGCGAGCATCTGCTCCAGCAATGCGGCCATTTCCTCCGGGGACTTTTGATAGCCGCCGTAGTACCAGCTGTAAACCAGTCCCATGAGGCCGCTGAGAATGAAAATGATCACTTCCTGGCTGTATTCGTTCCAGCCCCTTTTCCGCAGCCAGTAAAGCAGCTCGTGGTCCTCGGTCAAAACGCTGTTGATCAGCCGCTCCAGCAGCAGGCCGGATACGCCGTTTTCTGCCAGGGCATCCAGAAAGGCCTGCTGGTCCTTCCAGTAGTAGAAAAATCGCAGAGCGTCGTTGGAAACTTCCCGGCCGTAGCTTTCGATGTCCAGAATCTTGTGGTCCACCAGGGCGTGTAAGGCCCCAAGCTTGTTGCTGAACAGGTGGTAGAATACCCGCCGGGTGACCCGGGCTGTCTGGCAAAGCTGGGTGACGGTAATGTCTTCATAGGGCATTTTTTGCATCAGTTCCAGTAGGGCTTCCGTCACCTGCTTCTGGTGCTGGGCCGAGATTTCCGTTGCGCATTTTCGGTACATACCGTTCTCCAATTGTTAAGATTACTTCCCCTCGGGGGTCCAGGGTTGGGCGTATTGATTTCCCCAGGTGAAGGTGATGTCATAGCCGTCGCTGACAGCCACGATGTCGTACATTTTGTCCGTCCGGTAGATGCTCACCTCCGCGTCTTTCAGACGGGAGATAGGCTCGTCATGGGGGTGGCCGTATTCGTTGTTGCCGCCTACGCAGATCACGCCGTAGGTGGGCATCACCGCCCGTAAGAGCCGATAGCCGGTGGAGGAATAACTGCCATGGTGGCCCACCTTCAGCACATCCGCCTGGAAAATGGAATCGTCATTCCAGTAGTCCAGCATATCGCCCTCGGCCAGCTGCTCCATGTCTCCGGTGAACAGGAACCGGGTCTCCCCGTATTCCACCATCAGCACCAGGGAAAGGTCATTGGTATCTTCGTAGTAAGTTTTCACCGGGCCGAGAACAGTCACCAGGGCATTGCCCAGCAGATAGGTTTCTCCGGGCTGGGGGAAATGGATGGTCAAATTCTGGTCCGCCGCCGCGTTGCGGAAGTAAATCACTGTTTCGTTGGTGTAGGTAATGGGGCCGGACCAGATCTCGTCGGTCTCATAGGCCGCCATCACCGTGGGGGTGGCGCCGATGTGGTCCCCGTGGGGATGGGTGCCCACTACCAGTTCCAGCTTGTCGATGTTCTGCTCCTGCAGGTATTCCACCACTTCCTCCGCCCGGTCCAGGTAGCCGCCGTCAATGAGCATGGTTTCCCCGCCGCATTCCAGCAGCATACAGTCCGCCTGGCCGATGTCAATGAAGTGGACCACCAGCTTATCCTCTTTCCAGGAGAAGTCCGGCTCCGTGGCCTCAGTGGTTTCCGGGGGCGCGGTGGTTTCCGGGGCCTCCGTTACGGCAATGCCGGGGGCTTGGGTAGGGGCGGCGGTTTCCGCCGGGGCCGCTGTGGTGCAGCCTGTCAGCAGCGCCAGAAGCAGCAGGAGGGAGAGAAGTTTTTTCATAGAGTACCTCAAAAGAAATTGTTGGAGAATCAGCCCAAACAGCTGGTGCAGGGGGAATAGCCCTCTTTGACAGCAGCCTCGTAGGAATCAAAATAGGCCCGGTTTTCTTCCTTGGGCAGGCTGCCGCAGCCGTCTACATGGAGGGTTTTGGACTTTTTGTTGCCGATGTACTGCACCGGCTGGGCAGGCTGTACTTCCTCCGGCTGGGCCTTCTGGTTTTCCCAGGTGAAGGCAATTTCTGCACCGTCGGAGGTGGCGGTGATGGCCCCCAACTTGTCGGTGCGCAGGATGACCACACCAGCCTGTTTCAGTCGGGACATAGGCTCGTCGTTGGGATGGCCGTAGCTGTTGCCCTCGCCCACGGAAATCACGCCGTAGGTGGGCATGACGGTGTGCAAAAACCGGTAGCCGGTAGAGGTGTCGGAGCCATGGTGGCCCACCTTTAAGACATCCACGTTAAAAATCCCCGTATCCGCCCAGTAGTCCAGCATATCGTTCTCCGCGGCCACCTCCATATCTCCGGTGAAGAGGAAAGCGTTTTCCTTGTGGTCGATGCGTAGGATGATGGAGGTGTCGTTGGTTTCGGCGTAGCTCTGGGTGGGACCCAGGACCGTCACGCTGGCACCGCCCAGGGAAAAGGTGTCCCCGGGAGCGGGAATGGTCACCTCCAGCCGCTGCTGGTCGGTGTAGTGGAGAAAATCGTCGAAAACCTTGGAGGCGTAAGTATTCGTAGGGGCGTAGACCGCCTTGGTGGGGAACACTGCCAGCACCGCGGGCAGGCCGCCCACATGGTCCTCGTGGGCATGGGAGCAGACCACTGCTGCCAGCTCCTCCACACCCTGCTGCTGCAGGTAGGAGATCACCAGCTGGCTGTCCTCCACATTGCCGCCGTCGATGAGCATAAAGGCCCCGTCACATTCCAGCAGCGCGCAGTCTGCCTGGCCCACATCCAGAAAGTGGACCTGCAAAGTGCTTTCCCCGGGGGTGTAGTTAGGCTCCGGCTCCAGATAGAGGCTTGCCAGGGTTCCGGCCAGGGCCAGAAGGAAGGCGGCGATGGAAAGAAAGATTTTTTTCTTCATTTGGTGGTCAGTCCTTCGTTATTTTTGGCTTTTTTCTGCTGATTCAGCCAGATATCCATGACGAAGCGGTGGGGAACCAGCTTCACCAGGAACACCTGGAACTGCACCGGCAGACCGTGGACGGAGTAGTCTTTTTTGGTTCTGTACAGGTCCTTGAGGCCCGTGGTGACCACCTCGTCGGCCTCGTACAGCCGGTCGAAGTAGCGGACCTCCCCGTCCCCGTTGGTCTGGAAGGCGTGGTCAAAGAACTCGGTCTTCACCCAGCCGGGATTCATGGCCATCATGCGGATGCCCTTGCTCTTCAGTTCCCGGTTCATGGACCGGCAGTAGCTGAGGACGAAGGCCTTCGTGGCGCCGTAGGTGGTGATGTAAGGCACGGGCTGGAAAGCGGACAGGCTGTCCAGCTGCAGAATGTGGCTGCCGGGCTTCATGTAGGGGATGCACAGCCGGGTCATGACCAGCAGGGCTTTGCAATTTAGGTCGATCATCCGGCAGTCGTCCTCAAGGGATACCTTGTGGTAAGCGCCGAATTTGCCGAAGCCTGCGGCGTTGACCAGCAGTTTGATGTTGGGTTTTTCCGTTTCCAGAAGCTGGGCAAAGGCATCAAAGCTGGTGCTTTCCAGCAGATCCAGCACGATGGGCCGCACGGGGACGGCAACCTGGTCTTTCAGCGCTTCCAGAGCGCTTTCCCGCCGGGCGATGGCCCAGATTTCGTCCACCTGGACATACTGGCTCAGCTGCAGTACGAATTCCCGGCCCATGCCGGAGCTGGCACCGGTGACGATTGCAATGTTCATAAAAGTTCCTCCAAATAATAGCTGTCATCACGAAGCAGTCCTCAGACTGGTGTGGCGATCCCCTAAGGATTCCAGGTGTGTTCGGGGGATTGCCACGCCAGTGTGCGCACTGGCTCGCAATGACACCTTTGCTTTAATATTTTTGTAATGCTTCCAGCAGCACGGCCTTTTCATTGGGCAGCTGCTCATCCAGCACCTGCTCAAGAAGAAGATTCAGCGCTGCGCCGATTTCTTTGCCGGAATAGCCCATAGCCATCAAATCGTGGCCGTTGACCGCCAGGTCTTTGATGGTCAAACAGGAATTTTCTTCCGCGATTTCCGCCATAAGCCCCCGGATTTCGGCAAAATAGGCAGTTTCCGATTCTTTCCCGGTGCCTTTGCTGCCGGTGTCGGCCTCCTGCAGCTGCAGCAGGTTTTCTGCCGTATCCCAGCCCAGGCGGCTCAGCTGCCGCCGAAGGGTCTTTTTGCCGGGCTCCGGGTAATTCATGTGCCGCCCGATGAGGGTCACCACCTGCTCCCGGAGGGCGGTGGGGGCTTTCAGCCGCCGCAGGATAGTTTCTGCCATCTGGGCGCTTTCCTGGGCGTGGCCGTAGAAATGGCCCTCGCCCCGGTCATCCAGAGTAAAGGTGTTCACTTTCCCGATGTCGTGAAGCAGCGCCGCCCACCGCAGGGGGAGGGTGGCAGGTACCGCCTCCGTCACATGGGCGATGTGGGTATAAAGGTCGTAGCAGTGGTGCCGGGAATGCTGGTTGAAGCCCACTGTCGGGGCCAATTCCGGAATCACCGCCGTCAGCACCGGGGCAAACCGCAGCAAATCTTCCGCCGAAACCAGCGGGATAAGTTTACATAACTCTTCAAAAACCCGCTCCCGAGCCAGATTGTCCATCAAATTTGCCTGGGAGACCATAGCTTCCGCCGTTTCCACTTCCACGGCCAGTCCATACCGGACGGCGAACCGGACACCCCGCAGAATCCGCAGGGAATCCTCTTGAAAGCGCTTCACCGGGTCCCCCACGGCCCGGAGGGTTTTGGATTTCAAATCCGCCCGGCCCCCGAAGGGGTCTGCGAAGCTGCGGGTGGGGGAGTAGGCCATGGCATTGACGGTGAAATCCCGCCGGGCCAGGTCTTTTTCGATATCCGTAACGAATTCCACCGCATCCGGGTGGCGGTTGTCAGCGTAGCCCCCTTCGATGCGGAAAGTGGTGATTTCCACCACGCCCGCCTCTGTCACCACCCCCACGGTGCCGTGCTTTTTGCCCGCCAGCACCAGCTTGTGGTCAGCAAACACGGCCTGCGTTTCCTCCGGCAGTGCGGCGGTGCAAAGGTCGTAGTCATGGGGAATCAAGCCAAGACAGGCATCCCGGACGCAGCCGCCTACGGCATAGGCGGCGAAGCCGGCCCGTTCCAGGGCGTCGATGCAAGTTTTTACATAATCGGGCAGAACCATAGGTTTATTCTCCCCGCAGGTTGGTCATTGTCCAGATGCCGCCGGTGAGGTACAGCAGGGGATACTCCGTGCCGGACAGGGCCACCAGGCAGCAGAACGCGGCAAGGAGACCAAAGAGCCGCTGGAGCCGGACATTGCCGGTATCCGCATCCAGAGCGGTCTGCTGATAAGCAAAGAGCATCAGTCCCACAGAGGACAGGAGGGTGAACACATAGTCCTGGATTTGGGGATTGCTGCTCCAGCCCTGGTAGCAGCCCACCATGTGGATGGCGAAGAAGATGCACACGATGCCATGGAGCAGGAAGAAGGGCTCCTTGCCCTGCCACCGGGCTTTGGCCACCAGAATCATGGCGGTGACGGACAGACCGCCGGTGGCTTTCCACACCAGACCCAGGGTGCCGCCCAGGTCAGAGCCAATCAAAAACACGCTGACACCGATGCCCAGGGCCACGGCCAACGCGCCCAGGGCGGCAGCCACAGAGGGCCGGGGCTCGGACTCACAGGTCTTCCGGGTCCCCAGGAACATCAGGGCGAAGGCTGCGGCGGTGACCAGCCAAAGGGCAATTTCCAGCGGATGCCACCGCAGAAGCAGATTTTTGCTGTCCAGAGCTGTCAGATACAGCCCCATACGCAGCACAAAGCCCACCGCGCCCAGAACCAGAGCCAGAATGGGAAGGTTTTTGGATTTCATAAGCGTTTTCATAATGCGTTCCCTCTCAAAAGTCTTTGGAAATAACGGCATATTTTTGTTATTATACCAGTCTATTCCTCCAATTTCCACCCCTTTGGGAAAAAACTCTTTGGCAGTATTTGCCCTTGTTTCGGTAGTAAAATCGGAGTATAATAGGAATAAACTTTACAATGGAGGAAAAATATGCCTTTCGCAGAACTTTTCTTTGTTTTTTTGATTAGCTTGAGTGTGGCATACTTCTGCATGAAGCGGACGCTCCTGCGGCTGATTACCATGCTATCCGTGATCGCGGCCTCGGCGTTGAAACTGGCCACGGAAATGTCCGGCGGGCAGTGTCTGCTGATCGGTGTGGGCATCTGGCTGGTGCTGGCGCTGATTGCATTTTTGTTTCTGTGGGCTCTCTGCTCCCGGGTGGATTTGACAAAGGAGCAGGAGAAGGACGATAAATTCTACCGCGCCGTCATGGATATTTATATTGAAGCGTTGAAGACTCTGGTGGGCATCCGGCTCCATGTAACGGGCGCGGAGAAAATCCCCACCGAAGGCCGCTTCCTGCTGGTGTGCAACCACCTGTTCCTGGCGGACCCCTGTCTGCTTCTGAATGTGTTCCCCAAGAGTGAACTGGCCTTCATCTCCAAGGTGGAGAACCAGCAGATGTTCATCGTGGGCAAGATGATGCACAAAATCATGTGCCAGGTGCTGGACCGGGACAATGACCGTGCCGCGCTGAAGACCATCCTCAAATGCATCCAGCTGATCAAGGAGGATCAGGTGTCCATCGGTGTCTTCCCCGAGGGCTACACCAGCAAGGACGGAAAGGTCCATCCCTTCCGGGCGGGTGTTTTTAAGATCGCCCAGAAGACCAATGTCCCCATCGTGGTCTGCACCATCCAGAATACCCGGAGCATTTTCAAGAATCTGGCCAAGCTGAAGCGAACCGACGTGCAGCTGCACCTGGTGGATGTGATTCCCGCTGAGGAGCTGAAGGGCAAGACCACCGCCGAAATCAGCGACCTGGTCTACGAAATGATGATCGCCGACCTGGGCGAGGAGTTTCGGTACACGGAAGGCTAAGAATGCAATGCACTTACGGTTGTGCTTCGATTGGAAAATAATTGTCATTGCGAACCAGTGCGCACACTGGTGTTTACTCTCTGTTGCAGCTTTAGCTGCTTACAGAGAGTTATGCAAAGCTGGCAATCCGTTCTCCTACGGTACGACTTTCGACAACGGGCATTGTAAGGGGATGCGGATTGCCACGTCGCTTTGCTCCTCGCAATGACATGGTTATCTTAGGCGAAGCGAAGCCGGTTCTGCTCGATGATAGAAAAGCTCGGGGCGTCTTATGTCGCCACTCCTTACAAAAGAAATACTTGATTTACAGATACATTCTCTGTATAATAGCACTCAAAGTGAAAATCCAAACAATTTGGAGGTAAGAATATGAAAAACAGCGAAAAAACTCTGGATATGATCGTCAATCTGTGCAAAAACCGCGGCTACGTTTACGCCGGTTCCGAGATTTACGGCGGTCTGGCCAACTCCTGGGACTACGGCCCTCTGGGTGTGGAGTTCAAGAACAACGTCAAGAAGGCATGGCTGAAGAAATTCGTCCAGGAATCTGACTACAACGTGGGCCTGGATGCCGCCATCATCATGAACCCCACCACCTGGGTGACCACCGGACACGTGGGTTCCTTCTCCGATCCTTTGGTGGACTGCAAGGGCTGCGGCTCCCGTCAGCGTGCTGACCAGCTGATCGCCGCATCCGAAAGCGGCAAGGCTGTCAACGTGGATGCCATGAACACCGACCAGATGAACGATTTCATCCAGGATCACGAGGACGTGGTCTGCCCCAACTGCGGCAAGCACCACTTCACTTCCATCCGGAACTTCAACCTGATGTTCCAGACCAAGATCGGCGTTACCGAGGACTCCTCCTCCATCGCCTACCTGCGGCCCGAAACTGCCCAGGGCATCTTCGTCAACTTTGCAAACATCCAGCGTACCACCCGTAAGAAGCTGCCCTTCGGCGTCTGCCAGGTTGGTAAGGCATTCCGTAACGAGATCACCCCCGGTAACTTCACCTTCCGTACCCGTGAGTTCGAGCAGATGGAGTGCGAATTCTTCTGCCAGCCCGGCACCGACCTGGAGTGGTTCGCTTACTGGAAGGATTTCTGCAAGAACTGGCTGCTCTCCTTAGGCATCAAGGAAGACTCCCTGCGCCTGCGCGACCATGACCCCGCAGAGCTGGCCTTCTACTCCCGTGCCACCACCGATATCGAGTACCAGTTCCCCTTCGGCGGCGGCTGGGGCGAGCTGTGGGGCATCGCTGACCGCACCAATTACGATCTGGGCCGTCACCAGGAGGCTTCCGGCAAGTCCCTGGAGTACTACGACCAGGAGCGCAACGAGCATTATATCCCCTACGTCATCGAGCCTTCCCTGGGCTGCGACCGTGTGGCTCTGGCCTTCCTGTGCGAGGCTTACGACGAGGAGCAGGTTGGTGTGGACAAGAAGGGCAACCCCGATATCCGTACCGTGCTGCATCTGCATCCCGCTCTGGCACCCTTCAAGGCTGCCGTTCTGCCTCTGAGCAAGAAGCTGTCCCCCAAGGCTGAGGAGATTTACAAGATGCTGAAGAAGGACTTCATGGTGGACTTCGACGATGCCGGTTCCATCGGCAAGCGTTACCGCCGTGAGGACGAGATCGGCACCCCCCTGTGCATCACCGTGGACTTCCAGACCGTCGGCGACGGCGAGGTGGAAGCTGACAACTGCGTCACAGTCCGTGACCGCGACACCATGGAGCAGGTTCGTATTCCCATCAGCGAACTGAAGGAATACATCGCCAAGAAGTGCGAATTCTAAGCCGGCAAGGCCGGCGGCTGATGCGTGCTTGGTGCGGCTATTGTCGCTACCCGACCGCTCGGCTCGGTAACGATACTGCAATTGTATAATAAAAAGACACCCGCAAGGGTGTCTTTTTTATTTGGGCGGATAGGGGTCTTTTTTGTTGGTTCTGCCCAGCAGATAGTCGACGCTCACACCATAATAATCTGCCAGCTTCACCGCAAGTTCCAGCGGAAGCGGACGTTCCATGCGCTCATATTTGGAATACAGCGACTGATCACACATGAGATAGTCGGCAATTTCTTTTTGTTTCAAATCGTTATCTTCCCGCAAATCGCGGATTCGTAATCGCATAATCATCACCGCTGTTAGAATACCGCAGGACATATCGTCCTATTGACTAATTGGACAATGTGTCCTAAAATAATCCAATATACAGGAGGTGTGATTATGAATCGGGAAGTTGTGAATAAGATTTGGGAATTGCAGGAACAAATGATGGAAGATGAGGAGTATCGGGATCTTTTGGCTGGAAGAGAAGAGCATAACGCACAGTTTCTGGCTTTGTTAGATACTCTCACAAAGGAACAGGAAGCAGGAGTGCTGAACTATTTGGGATATTTAATGGAGATACATTATAAAATGTTAGAATATCTTATGAAATGAATGCGGTATGTTCTTTTCTTGTTTCGGCAAGAAAAGAACGAAAAGAAGCCGATTTAAGAGTGGGCTTTACAAAAAGCCGCCCCCTCTTAAAAATCACCCCTCCTAAACCATCAGACAACCTGTTTCAACAATAAGGACGGGAATGTTCCGATTCCCGCCCATCCGTCCTCAGTAGTTTTTAAGAAGTTCGATATTCAACAGCATATAAACTGTGATTTTGCAAAGCAGCAACGGTTGGCGGCGGGAGGGGTACATAGGGGAGGGCGCTTTTGCTCGTAGCGCCTCCCCTATGCTGACTTCTTTGGTTACTTTCTTGTTCAGCGACAAGAAAGTAACATTCCCGTTTTTGCTGAAACAAGAAAAGAACATTATCCTATAATTGTTGCAAAAAGAACCACTCTGCAGAAATTTGCAGAGTGGCATTTTTTATTCTGCGGCAATGATGTGCGCGCCCTGGAATTCGACGTGCAGAGGAAGCATCTGCCAGTTCTTTTCCGTGATGGCATCCAGCTTTTTGGCAAGCTTTTCTTCCAGTTTTTCGTCCTGGGTGATGCACAGCAGGGTGGGACCTGCGCCGGACAGACAGAAGGCTGCGCCAACGGACCGGGCCAGTGCCTCGATTTTCTCGAAGTCGGGAATCAGCTTCTTCCGGTAATTCTGGTGCAGCTTGTCCTGCATGGCGGTGCGCAGCAGCTTCTCGTCGCCCAGCTCCAGGGCCTTCAGCACCAGCGCACCGTGGGAAATGTTGTAAATGGCATCGGCGCGGCTTACCTGCTCGGGCAGAACAGACCGGGCCAGAGTGGTGGGTAGGTCGAAATCGGGAATCAGCGCCAAAAATTCCCAGTCGGGATGCAGGGGGAAGCTGACGCACACGGGCAGACCGTTGTCCACCATGGAGGCGGTGAGGCCGCCGAAGAAGGCGGGGGCCAGGTTGTCCGGGTGGCCTTCCATGGCGTTGGTGATGTTCAGCAGACCCTGGGTGGAAAGCTTGTTGCCCCGGAGGATGTTGGCACCCATGGCACCGGCCAACAGCAGAGCGGCGGAGGAGCCAAGGCCACGGCAGATGGGAATGTGGGCATCAATGTGGATCTTCACGCCCTTCACTTCTTCGTTCATGGAAGCAAGAACTGCGCAGTAGGAGGTGTAGACCAGGTTGTCGGGGCCGGAAAATTCCTCGGGACAACCGGTGATCTCCAGACCGCAGTCGGTTTCTTCGAAGGTGACGTCGGTATACAGGCTCAGCGCGCAGCCGAAGGCATCAAAGCCGGGGCCAAGGTTGGCAGTGGTGGCAGGCACACGGATGGTTACTCGTTTCATTATATTATCTCCAATGCTTCGCTGTCATCGCGAACCAGTCCGCAGACTGGTGTGGCGATCCCCCGGACACTCCTGGAAACCATAGGGGATTGCCACGCCAGTGTGAGCACTGGCTCGCAATGACATACTATTATTTTAGATTCAGCACGTATTCCAACATTTTTTCCTTGGCGATCACGCCGGTGTGGCGCTCAGCCTTGCCCCGGAGGCCGGACAGATTCTTGGGGATGGGAACGGAGGTCTGTGCGGACAGCCGCTCCATCTGCTCAAATTCGGAGCCGGAGGTGTCGCCGCCGATGGCGGTCGGCACAGCCACGGGGAATTTGTAAGGAAATGCGGTGGACAGCACCACCATGGGAGTCCGGTCGCCGGTCTCGGAAACATAATCCTCGGCGGCGGCCCAGCCTGCGGCGGTGTGGGGGTCGCAGAGGTAACCCAGCTCCTTGTAGACCCGGCCCATGATCTCCTCGGCCCGGCTATCGTCACAGTAGGCGGCCCAGAATTCGCTCCGGATTTTCTGCAGCATATCGGCGGGAACGGTGTAGCTGCCTTCTGTATTCAGCTGCTTCATAAGGCCGGCCACCAGTTCCGTATCGCCGCTGAGCAGATACAGCAGCCGCTCCAGGTTGCTGGACACCAGAATATCCATGGAGGGGGAGGTGGTCTTCAGCAGAGGACGGCGCTTGTCATAGGTGCCGGTGGTGATAAAGTCCGTAAGGACATTGTTGGCATTGGAGGCGCAGATGAGGGTACCCACAGGCAGGCCCAGCAGCTTTGCCAGATAGCCCGCCAGAATGTCGCCGAAATTGCCGGTGGGAACGGAGAAGTTCACCTTGTCGCCCAGAGCGATCTTGCCGGCATCCAGCAGGTCCCGGTAGGCCCGGAAGTAGTACATCACCTGGGGTGCCAGGCGGCCGATGTTGATGGAGTTGGCGCTGCTGAGGGCAAAGGGCAGGTCCTTACCCTGGCAGGCGGCGAAGATGTTCTTCACGCCGGTCTGGGCATCGTCGAAGTTGCCCTCCACGGCGCAGACGGCCACGTTATTGCCCTCCTGGGTCACCATCTGGGCCCGCTGGACCTGGGAAACGCCGCCGTGGGGGTAGAAGACGCAGATGCGCACGCCGGGAACATCGTGGAAGCCCTCCAGAGCGGCCTTACCGGTGTCGCCGGAGGTGGCGGTGAGGATGAGGATATCCTCGTTCATACCCTTGGCGGTCTTGGCGGCGGTGAGCAGCTGGGGCAGCATGGAAAGGGCCACATCCTTAAATGCGGAAGTGGGGCCACGGAACAGCTCCAGCACGTGAAAATCGCCCACGCCAACGGTGGGAGTCAAATCTTCTGTTTCGAACTTGCCGGTGTAGGCCTTGTTTACCAGATTCTCCATGTCGGGGATATCCGGTAGCAGAGCGGACAGAATGGCAGTGGCCATGGACAGGCTGTCGCCCTCCAGGCAGGATTTCCAGTCGAAAGCGGGTAAGCGTTCGGGCATATACAGGCCGCCGTCGGGGGCGAGGCCCTCCAGCACCGCCTGGGCGCTGTCAACGGTGGGATGCAGGCTCCGGGTAGAGTGATACAGCATAAGTTCCTCCTGAAAAAAGAGTAATTTCTTTGCCAATTGCACAAAAACGCGGAAAAAACCGCGGAAATACTTAGTTTTTTGGTGCAGTTGAAATTTGCGTAGCTATATGATATACTGTTTTTGGTAAAAAAGCAAGTGTTTTCGACATGGGTACAAATGTTTATCACTCATGCCAAATTATTCGAAAAACGGAGGCGCTTTTTATGAAAATCGGTCTTTTGGGCTTCGGCGTTGTTGGTCGGGGCGTTTATGATATCATCGCCAAGCGGGACGACATGTCTGTTGCCAAGGTTTTGTGCCTGGAGGACATCACCCTCCCCGACGCAGAGGTCACCCGGGATTTCCAGTCCATTCTGAATGACCCCACCATTGATACCGTGGTGGAAGCCATGGGCGGCCTGCACCCTGCCTATGATTTCGTCCGGGCCGCCATGGAGGCAGGCAAGAACATCGTCACCTCCAACAAGGCTCTGGTCTGCACCTTCTATGACGAACTGATGCCCCTGGCCAAGGAAAAGGGACTGAAGTTTCGCTGCACCGCTGCTGTGGGCGGCGGCATTGGCTGGTTGTCCGAGCTGGAGCGGGCAAGAAGAGTCCAGAACCTGGTGCAGGTGGGCGGCATCATGAACGGCACCTGCAACTATATCCTCGACAATATGACCCGCAAGGGTTTGGATTACAGCGAGGCCCTCAGCCAGGCTCAGAAACTGGGCTACGCCGAGGCCAACCCCTCCACCGACGTGGACGGCATCGACACCTGGCACAAGGTGATTCTCTCCTCCAACATCGCCTTCGGCGTGACTTTGGACAAAGCCTCCGTCCCCGTGGCGGGCATCCGGAACATCAAGGCCGAGGACGTGGAGAATTTCAAAGCCCACGGCCTGGTCTGCAAGCTGATTTCCACCGGTATGCGCACCGACGACGGTTACAGCGTCTACGTCCAGCCCACTCTGGTTGCCGACGGCGAACCCGAGGCTGCTGTTCCCATGAACTACAACCTCATCACCTTCATCGGCGAAACCTCCGAGCGGATGAGTTTCTACGGCCAGGGCGCAGGCCGGTATCCCACTGCATATAATGTAGTGCAGGACTGCGTGGACCTGCTGGAGGGCAAGGGCTTCTACGCTCCCTATGGTGAAACCGTTTCTGCCTGCAACGACGGCAAGCTCACCTACTATGTCCGTGGCAATTGGACCGGCGAAGTGGCAGAAAGCTGGGGCAATGCGGTGGTGACCAAACCCGTTGCCGTTGCTGAGATGCATGCATGGCTGAAGGAGAATCCCGAAGCCTTCATCGCCGCCATCCGGGAGTAAAAATATTATGTCATCGCGAACCAGTGCGTACACTGGTGTGGCGATCCTCCGGACACTCCTGGAAACCATAGGGGATTGCCACGTCGGGCCATAATGATGGCCCTCCTCGCAATGACAGTGTTTTATGTAAGAGAGGAATCCATATGAAAGTTGTAAAATTCGGCGGCAGCTCCATGGCCGATGCCGGTCAGTACCGGAAAATCCGGGATATTCTTCTGGCAGACCCGGAGCGGAAGGTCGTCATCGTTTCCGCCGCCGGTAAGCGGAACAAAAATGACCACAAAATCACCGACCTTTTGTACCTGTGCCATGCTCACACCCAGTACGGTGTGGACTGCTCCGGTATTTTTGAAATGATCGCCTCCCGGTACAAGGAAATCCGGGACGAACTGAACATCCAGCTGGACCTGGAAACGGAGTTCGCCGCCCTGAAGCAGCGGCTGGACGCCAAGAACGTTTCCCAGGACGAACTGGCCAGCCGTGGCGAGTACTTCTCCGCCAAGCTGATGGCCGCCTACCTGGGCTTCGAATTCATTGACGCCGCCGACTGGATCAAGTTCAACTTTGACGGCACCGTGGACCAGGAGTCCACCTACGAAAACCTGCAGAATCTGGTCCATGGCATCGGCTGTGTCATCCCCGGCTTCTACGGCATGATGCCCGACGGCCGCATCCGCACCTTCACCCGTGGCGGCAGCGACATCACCGGCGCTCTGGCCGCGGCGGCTCTGGATGCAGACGTTTACGAAAACTGGACCGACGTTTCCGGCATCCTCATGGCAGACCCCCGGATCGTGGAAAATCCCGAGACCATCCCCGAGGTTACCTACGATGAGTTGCGGGAGCTGAGCTATTCCGGTGCCCAGGTCCTTCACGAGGGCACCATCTTCCCCGTCCGGGAGAAGAACATTCCCTTGAACATCCGTAACACCAACGCCCCCAACCACCCCGGCACCATGATCATGGAGCGGTTCGACCACGACTCCGATCCCCATCGGTTCCTTACCGGCATCACCGGCAAGAAGGATTTCACCATCATCTCCATCAGCAAGCGGGGCATGAGCAGTGAGGTGGGCGTTCTGCGCCGGATCCTCAGCGTGCTGGAGCGGCACAACATCACCGTGGACTATGTTCCCAACGGCATCGACTCCGTGTCCGTGGTACTGCCCACCGAAGCGGTGGCCCCCAGCCTGTACAGTGTCCTGGGCGAAATCCAGAAGGAAGTGGAGCCGGATACCATCGACGTTCACGACCAGATCGCGGTGGTTGCCGCCGTCGGCCGGAAGATGGCCTTCCGTCCCGGCATTTCCGGTAAGATCTTCGCCGCTCTGGGCGAAAAGGGCATCAATATCCGCATGATCAACCAGGGCCCCGACGAACTGAACATCATCTTCGGCGTGGATAACCGGGACTTCGCGGAAGCCATCAAGGTGCTGTACCATAGCTTTATTAAGTAAAAACCGCAAATGAAATAACAGCGTGTCATTGCGAGCCAGTGCTCACACTGGCGTGGCAATCCCCAAAACACTCCTGGAAACTTTAGGGGATCGCCACACCATCCTGCGGGATGGTTCGCGATGACATTTGACTTTTTGGGAGGTAAGAATTATGAAACTGTATACCGTTGCCGTCCTGGGTGCCACCGGCGCTGTGGGACAGGAAATGATGAAAATTCTGGAAGAGCGGAATTTCCCCGTTGGCAGGCTGGTCCCCTTGGCCTCTGCCCGTTCCGCCGGTAAGACCCTGAAATTCAAGGGCGAGGACGTGACCATCCAGCTGGCCTGTGATGAGGCTTTTGCGGGCGTGGACATCGTTCTGGGTGCCGCGGAGAATGACATCGCCGAGAAGTTCGCCCCCGCCATCGTCAAGGCAGGCGCCGTCTTCGTGGACAATTCCTCCGCATTTCGTCTGAATCCCGATGTGCCTCTGATCGTCCCCGAGGTCAATGCCGAGGATGCCAAGAATCACAAGGGTATTCTCTCTAACCCCAACTGCTCCACCATCATCACCGTCACCGCCGTCAATGCCCTGAATAAGCTCAGCCCCATCAAGACCATGACCGCTTCCACTTACCAGGCAGTTTCCGGTGCCGGTGCCGGCGGCCCCGTCGAGTTGATGAACGAGGTGGAGGCCCTCCGGGAGGGCAAAACCTACGAACCCAAGGTTTTCTCCCACCCGATCGCCTACAATCTGATCCCCCAGATCGGCGGCGAGCAGTTCGAAGGCTACACCAGCGAGGAAATGAAGATGCAGAACGAGGGCCGAAAGATCATGCACCTGCCGGAGCTGAAGGTTTCCTGCACCTGTGTCCGTGTCCCCGTGGTCCGTAGCCATTCCATTTCCGTCAGCCTCCATTTCGACCGTCCCGTCACCGTGGAAGAGGTCCGCTCTGTGCTGGCCGATGCTCCCGGTGTCAAGCTGGTGGATGATCTGAAGAATAAGCAGTACCCCATGCCTCTGGACACCTCCGGACAGGACATCGTCTACGTGGGACGCATCCGTCCCGATCTGACCGATGAGTGCGGCATCTGCCTGTGGTGCTGCGGTGACCAGGTCCGTAAGGGCGCTGCCACCAACTGCATCCAGATCGCAGAACTGCTGATCGAAAAGTAATACATTATATATAATGTAGGGACCGCCCAACCGGGCGGTCCCTTTCCTGTATAAACCGGCCGCTCCATGGCAATACTCCTTTCCAAAAGGAGGAATGCTTATGAAACTGCGCGATGTGATGACCAATCCCGTCATCCGCATCCATCCGGATGAAACCGTGGCGGTGGCCGCCCGGACCCTTACACATTATAATATAGGGATTCTCCCGGTCTGCGGCAGCGATGGAAGATTGAAAGGCCTGGTCACCGATCGTGACATTGTCACCCGGTGCCTTGCCTCGGGCCGCTCCCCGGCCAACACCCCGGTCCGGGATGTGATGACCACGGCGGTGATCGCCGCAAGACCCGATATGGACTCCAACCTGGCCGCAAGCCTCATGGGCCGGGAGCAGATCCGCCGCCTGCCGGTGATGGAAAACGGGAAACTCTGCGGTATGGTATCCCTGGGGGACCTGGCAGTGCAGACGGAAACCGCCTACGATGCGGGGGATGCCCTGGCGGAAATCAGCGGAAATCTCTCCAGCAGGGACACCTGTCCGTAGGTAAAATAGCACAAAAATAAATGCAACTTTTTGTGAAAAAGTGCTTGACAAATCCTTGCAGACGTGCTAATATATCCAAGCTGTCCACGAGGGCGGCATTAAAAATGCCAAAACGAAAAGAAATTTGAAAAAACTTGAAAAAGTTCTTGACAAATGGAAAATCGTGCGGTAAGATAACATGGTTGTGCGATGAAAGACCTAGTTCTGGAGTGCAACACCACATCAAAAAGAATTTGAAAAAACTTGAAAAAGGTTCTTGACAAAGGCTTGAAGATGTGATAACATATAAAAGTTCGCGGCGAGCCCAATCGGGCTTGCGAAAGCGAGCTGGTCTGTACCTTGTAAATTGAATAACGTAAAGACAAACTAAACACCTTGGACAAACAAGGTTGTGAAGAGAGATCTTACACAACAAAGGTTTTGTTTAAGTTTTCGTGTATAAGACGAACAAAAACAGCCAACGAAATTCTTGAGTATAATTTGCTAAGACAAATGTATTCAAAAACTTGATTTGAGGCTCGAAAGAGCTTTAGATA
>JAZSHO010000017.1:0-5037 GCA_045533345.1 Faecousia sp.
TGCCCAAAGGTGCTGACAGTGTGGTAAAGGTGGAATACACCGAGGACCATGGCGACGGCACCATTGCCATTTCCAAAACCGCTGCGCCGGGGCAGAACATGATCTTCCGGGGTGACGATGTATTTCCCGGTAAAGTAATTCTGAACAAAGGCAGAGTGCTGTCCTCTCAGGATATCGGTGCCCTGGCGGCCATCGGCCGGGTACAGGTTCCCGTTGTCAAAAAGCTGACTGTTGGTGTCATTTCCACCGGTGATGAACTGGTTCCCCCAGAAGTCGTCCCCGGTCCCGGTCAGGTCCGGGATGTGAACAGCCCTATGCTGGAAGCCATGCTCGATGCATTTGGTGTGAACGTCATCAATTACGGCATTGTCATTGACAATGAAGCGCTTCTTTCCGAGAAGGTAACCAAAGCCGCTGCCGAATGTGACGCAGTTCTGCTTTCCGGCGGCAGCAGTGTGGGTGTCAAGGATGCCGCCTGCCGGATCATCGAATCCATGGGCAGTCTCCTGCTCCACGGTATCGCCATCAAGCCCGGCAAGCCCACCATTCTGGGCAAGGCAGGCTGCAAGCCCCTGGTTGGTCTGCCAGGCCATCCCGTGGCGGCTTACTTTATTACTAAGCTGTTTGTCCTGCCTCTGCTGTCCCGCCTGATGGGAAGAAAGCAGGCAAATTACACCATCACCGCCAGAATTTCCGAAAGCGTCAGCGCCAACCATGGTCGGGCGCAGTATCACTGCTGCCGCCTGGAGCAGAAGGACGACCAGCTGTACGCCTACCCCATCCGGGGCAAATCCGGCCTGATCACCACCCTGGCAGGCGCAGACGGCTATTTCTGCATCGACCGGGACTGCGAGGGCCTGCCCAAGTACGCGGAAATCCAAGTAACTGTTTCTCAAGGAGATTGATAGAGTATGGGATTTGAATATCTGACCAACATTCCCCTTGCCAAGGCAAGAGCGGATTATCTGAAGCTGCTGGAAAGCCATGGCTTCGGTCCCAAGACGGAAGTGATCCCGGTGTGGGATGCCTGCGGACGGGTGACCGCCCATGCAGTCTATGCCCACATCTGCGCTCCTCACTATGCCGCCAGCGCCATGGACGGAGTGGCTGTGAATGCAAAGGACACCTTCGGCGCCACCGAAACCACCCCCATCACCCTGAATCCCGGTCAGTATATCGTGCTTGACACCGGCGATCCCATCCCCGATGGCTGCGATGCTGTCATCATGGTGGAGGACATCGTGAAGAACGGCGACGGCACCATCACCATCCACGCTGCTGCCGCTCCCTGGCAGCACATCCGCCAGATTGGCGAGGACATCTGCGCAGGCGAAATGATCCTTGCTTCCCATATGACCGTTGCGCCTGCCGCCATCGGTGCCATGATCGCCGGCGGCATTCTGGAGATCGAAGTGATCCGCAAGCCCAAGGTGGGCATCATCCCCACCGGCGATGAAATCATTCCTCCCTGCACCGACCCTAAGCCCGGCGATATCCTGGAGTTCAACGGCTCTATTTTCTCTGCCATGGTTCGCTCCTGGGGTGCGGAAGCGCAGGTTTACCCCATCATTCCCGACAAATTTGATCAGATTAAGGCTATGGTTGCCAAAGCTGCCGGGGAGTGCGATCTGGTGGTTCTGAACGCCGGTTCTTCCGCCGGTCGGGAGGACTATTCCGTAAAGGTCATCCGGGAGCTGGGCGAAGTGCTGTATCACGGCATTGCCATGAAGCCCGGCAAACCTGCGATCCTGGGTCGCCAGGGAAGCAAGCCCATTCTGGGCGTTCCCGGCTACCCCGTTTCCGGCATCATTGTCATCGAAGAGCTCTTAAAGCCCCTCATCGACCACTGGCTGAAAGCACCCGCCGCCCCCCGTCAGTATGCCAGGGCAACCCTGACCCGACCTGTGGTGTCTGGCCTTAAATACGAAGAATTCGTCCGTGTCCGTATGGGCTATGTGGGAAGCAAACTGATGGCTTCTCCCCTGAGCCGGGGCAGCGGCGTTGTTTCCTCCTTCATGAAGGCCGATGGCATTCTGGAAGTTCCCCAGGGTCTGGAAGGCTATGAGGCAGGCGCGGAAGTCAACGTACGCCTGCTCAGCCCTGTGGACAAGCTGGAAAATACCCTGGTGGTCATCGGCAGCCACGACCCGTTGCTGGACGAACTGGGCGATATGCTCCATCTCGCCAATAACGATGTATATATGAGTTCCTCCCACGTTGGCTCCATGGGCGGTATTATGGCCGTGCGCCGGGGCGAAGCCCATGCCGCCGGCTGTCACCTGCTGAATACCGAAAACGGTGAATACAACATTTCCTTTATGAAAAAGTATTTCCCCAAGGGCGGCGTGAAGCTGATCCGCTGCGTAGGCCGTCAGCAGGGCATGATGGTGGCCAAGGGGAATCCCCTGAACATCCAGAAGTTCTCTGATATTGCCCGGGAAGGCATCCGCTATGTGAACCGTCAGAAGGGCTCCGGTACCCGGATCCTCACCGACTACCTGTGCAAGCAGGAAAACCTGGGCACCGCAGCCATCTACGGCTACGACCGGGAAGAGCTGACCCACACCAGCGTCGCGGCTCAGATCGTCAGCGGCAGCGCCGATGCCGGCATGGGCATTTACTCCGCGGCGAAGCTGTATGATCTGGACTTTATCCCCATCTGCATTGAGGAATACGACCTGATCGTGCCCGACCACGCCTGGGAGACCCCCATGGTGCAACAGCTGATCGCAACCTTAAAGAGCGATGCATTCAAGGAAAAGATTCTCTCCCTGGGCGGCTATACCGTGGAAAATCCCGGTGAGATCATCCCCCTGGACTGATTTATGAAGCAGTTTGATGCCGTTGTCATCGGTGGCGGAATCTTAGGCTGCTTTGTGGCCCGGAACCTGCGTCGGTGGAACATTTCGGTGCTGCTGCTGGAACAGGAAGAAGATGTCTGCATGGGCATCACCCGGGCCAACTCCGCCATCGTATACGCGGGCTACGACAACAAGCCCGGCAGCTTAAAGGCAGAACTCACCGTCCGGGGCAATGCCAATATGGAGCTGCTCTGCGAAGAATTGGACGTGCCCTTTTCCCGGTGCGGTTCGCTCCTTGTGACCTACGATGAAGAATCGGTGCCGAAGCTGCACAGGAAGCTGAAAAACGGCACCCAAAATGGCGTGCCGGGGCTGAAGCTTCTGTCAGGCACGGAAGCGGAAGCCATGGAACCCATGCTGAAGCCCGGTGTAGCGGCGGCGCTCTATGCCCCCACCACCGGAACGGTCAATCCCTGGCAGCTGGGAATTGCCGCTTATGAAAACGCCCTGCACAATGGTGCCGCTGCCATACTGAACACCCAGGTGCTGGGAATCCGCAAATGCGAAGCGGGCTTTGTGGTGGAAACCAATGAGGATGCTTACCAGTGTAAAATGGTCTTCAACTGCGCGGGGCTCTCTGTGGACAAGGTGCAGGAGCTTGCCTTTGCGCCCTCTGTCCGGCTGAAACTGGACGGAGCGGAATATCTGGTGCTGGACAAGCGGGCAGAAAAGCCCAGCCGGGTGATTTTCCACCAGGCGGATAGCTGCGGAAAGGGCATCACCGCCATTCCCTGCGTGGAAGGGAACCTTCTGATCAGCGGCGTCCGAAAAGAAATCTCCCGTCCATTTGCTACCACTATGGAGGGCTTAAGCGAACTGCACAGCGCCACGAAAGAACTGCTGCCCGGTGCAGACCCTAATCAGGTGATCCGTTCCTTCGCCGCTGTCCGTCCCAATCCCTATCTGGAAAGCGGAGAAAGCCTTCACGATTTCTGCATTGAAAACCCCGCGCCAGGATTTTACAGCCTCATCGGCATCAAGACCCCCGGTCTGACCTGCGCCAACGAACTGGGACTGCATCTAGCAGAGCGCGGGGCGGCATATCTGGGCGCGGAAATAAACACTGCTTTTGATCCCCACCGCCCGGCGATTCGGAAGAAAGATGCGCCGGACTATTACGAAATGATCTGCCAGTGCGAGGGCGTTACCCGGGGTGAAATCCTGGAAGCCATCCGCCGGGGCGCAACCACCGTGGATGGCGTGAAGCGCCGGGTAGGCAGCGGCATGGGTCGCTGTCAGGGAAGCCGCTGTACCTTAAAAATCGAAAAGCTGCTGGAGGAATACCGTGATGGAGCATTATGATATTCTGATCATCGGCGGCGGTGCGGCAGGCATTGCCGCAGCAAAGGCGGCAAGAGGCGCAAGGGTACTGCTTGTGGACAGCAAACCCGCCCTGGGCGGTGTTCTGCTGCAATGCACCCACTTTGGCTTTGGCAAAAATAAAAGCGGCATCCAATATGCCGCGGATTTATTACAAGACTTCCCCGAAGCAATCACTGTTGCGCTGAATACTACTGTGCTGTCAGTTTCGGAAGACCGAACCGCACTGCTTTCCGGTAAGGAATTTGGACGGAAAAGGGTTGCGTTTTCTCAGCTGATTTTAGCTGCCGGCTGCCGGGAGATCCCCATTGGTGCACTGCCCATCGGCGGCACCCGTCCCAGAGGGATTTACACCGCCGGACAGATGGAGGAAATGATGAACCTTCATGGATTCACCCCGGAGGGGCCGGTGGTGATCCTGGGCAGCGGTGATCTGGGGCTGATCCTGGCCCGGCAGCTGGCGCAGATCGGACTGTCCGTGACCATGGTGGAGAAAAAAAGTCAGTGCGGCGGCATGGCAAGAAATCAGCGCTGCCTGGATGAATATCCTATTCGGCTTCTTTGCGGTGATACCCTCCGGGAGATTCAGGGATATCCCCACATTACCGGATGTGTAACAGCAAACGGCAAAAAACTTCCCTGCAAAATGCTGCTCATTGCCGCAGGGCTGATCCCGGAACGGGAACTTACATCCCATTTGGGAAATCCCGACTGGCTGCATATATGCGGAAACTGTAATACGGTTCATCCCATGGTGGAAGCCGTTGTAAACGAAGGAAAACAGGCGGGCGTTGCCGCCACAGAGAAATTGGGAGGTTCCTTATGATTGATAAACAGGGCCGGGACATCACCTATC